>NZ_CP031697.1:2766000-3073333 GCF_004136375.1 Xanthomonas oryzae pv. oryzae | reverse complement strand
CCCGGGTGTTGCAGGACATATGCGAATGCCGTCTGTGCGGGGCGCTGGCTATCGATCGAAGCCACTGCACTGCGCATGTCGCGTGAACACTGCATCAAAGCACGGCTACTGGGCTTCAGCCAGGCGCGTGCCAGATACCAGGCATCGGCCAGACGCGGCAGGCGCGCACGCGCGGGCAAGAGGTGGCCCTGCGCAAGCACGGTGCCGGCCAGGACACCGATGCCCGCCTTCTGCAGCTGGTCGATCAGCGGTTCACGGTCCTGCTGCAGCGCGTTGTAGTCCAGCAGCACCGCATCCAAGACGTTGGGGTTGGCGATCATCCAGCGCAGGGTCGATGCCGAATGCGTATTGATGCCGGTGTGGCGGATCAAGCCACGCTCGCGCAGACGCTGCATAGCCAGCAGCAGGTCGTCGTTGATGTCGTGCTCGCTGGCGCCATGCAGCTGGTAGATGTCGAGATAGTCCAAGCCAAGATTGCGCAGCGATGCTTCGCAACTGGCAGTGATCGCTGCTGCAGAGAAGTCACGCTGCTCTGCACCACTGATACCGGCCTGACCGGTCAAGGTGCCGCCCTTGCTGGAGACGACGAGCGAATCCCGCGGATATTGTGCGAGCAGGGGGCGAAGTATCCGTCCCAGACGCGGTTCCGCATGAAAGTCGGAGTAGTTGTGGCCGGTGTCGAGCAGGTTCACGCCCTGCGCCAGCGCGGACTCGACCACCCGTGCGGCGGCGCCTTCGTCGAAGCGGCGGTGGCCCCAAAAGCCGGAACACCCCAAACCGATCGGTGAGACCAATAGCTTGGTGCGGCCCAGCGTCCGTCGCTGCTGGCCTAGCGGTAGATCCTGAGTCTTCAAAATTCCAGATCCAGGGCCGCGCACAGGTAATCGACAAAAGGCGCCAGAATCACCAGGTCCGCTTCAATGGTCTGACGCAGTCGCGGCCCGGTCATGATGCTGTCGTTCAGGTGACGCAAGTACGCCCAGTTGCGGTGCTTGAGATCGTCGATGAACTCGAAATCGTTGGGGAATCCACGCGGCGCACGCACCAGTTTTTCGCTGTCGTCCATGGTGAATTTGCGCAGTAACTTCGGATTGTGCGCGGCGGCTTTCCAGCTGCCGGGGTTATCGAAAATGAACTGGCGCAGCTTGCGTTGCGTGTCCGGTTCCGGATGCCACAAACCCGCGCCGACAAAACTTTCGCCCGGCTGCAAGTGAAGATAGAACGAGGGCGCCGGCATCTGCCGGCGGCGCTCATGAAACAAGCGCGCGCCCTGCCAGTTCTTGTACGGTGACTTGTCGTTGGAAAACCGCGCATCGCGATAGATGCGGAACAGTGAGCCGCCCTGGGTCTTGGGATCGGCGCGATAGTGTGGGCTGACCTGCGCCAGTGCCGGCTGCAGATCGGTGATCAGCTGCAGAAACGGCTGGCGCACATGCGCCTCGTACTGATGCCGATGGTCGTTGAACCAGGTTTTGTCGTTGTGCCGGGCCAGGGCGCGCAGGAACGTGAAACTGGCGTCGGAAAAGTAGCTGGTCATAGCGTGCGTTGGAGGTCCAAACCCCAGGCGGCGAGCTGGTCGAGGAGGGCTTGCTTGGTAGCATCGTCGGGGTGAGCACGCCGTAAATCCACGATCTGCGCGTTGTACTGTTCCAGGGTCACTTCGCCCAGGCCGCGATCTTCGAGCAGGCGCTGGCGGCGATACGCGTTCCAGCGCTCCTGTTCGTCGAACGACAGTGTCTGCGGCCAGTTGCGCGCGCGGTAGCGGAACAGTAGTTCGATCAGGCGCGGGTCGCGAAAGCGTGACTCCAACGCGCACAGTTCGGCCGGTGCGCTGGTGCGGACTTGCGCCAGCAGACGCTTGTCGCCTTCGGCCAGAAAGCCATCGTAGAGCGAAGCGTCAGCATCGTTGGTCGCTGCCGCAGGTGCGCGCTCGCTGCCATAAACCTGGCGTACCTTTTCGGCAAGTTCGGGGCCCAATTCGCGCATGCGTGCCGCCTTGGCCAATACTGCATCCTGATCCACGCCCAGGCGCTCAAAATCTGCAGCGCGTAGATGCTGCCAGGCCACCAGCGCGGGCGACTTGTTCAGATGCACTTCTTTCAGTGGAATACGCCGCTCGCCTTCCGGCAGATCAGCGGCGCGAATATACAGGCGGTCGGCAATTTCGTCGGGGCTTAGCCGCAACAGCACGTCCGGGTCGCCTTCCAGATCAAACACGATCACGCGGCTGTCGATGCGCGGATGGCGTGTCAGCGGCAGCACCGCCGCCGCGCATAGACGCGAGGCGGGGTAGCGCTGCGAAATATGCAGCACCGGCTGCATGGCGATGACGTCCAGCAAGGTGGCGGCAAAGCGCTTGTCGCGCAGACGCAGCGCGTAGTCCCACAGTTTTGGCTGATGCTGCTGAAACTTGCGCGCCATGCCGATGGTGGCGTACACGTCCGACAGCGCTTCGTGCGCATCGCCTTCGCGCACATCGTTGGCACTGGCCAGGTGTTCCAGCTTGAACGAGGTGGCGCCATCTTCGCGTTGCGGCCAGACGATGCCGTCCGGACGCAGCGCATGCACCATCCGCAACACATCCAGCAGATCCCAACGCGAGTTTCCGCCGCGCCACTCGCGCTCGTAGGGGTCGTAAAAATTGCGAAACAGGCCGCAGCGCACGAACTCGTCGTCGAAGCGAATCGAGTTGTAGCCCAGCGTACAGGTCTGCGGCCGGCTCATCTGTTCGGCGATGCGCGCGAACGCCTCGGCCTCGGTGACGCCTTCGCGCAGCGCGTGCTGCGGCGTGATACCGGTCACCATGGTGGCGTAGGGCGAGGGCAGCAGATCGTCGGCCGGCTGCATAAAGAAGCTGATCGGCTCTTCGATCACGCGCAGTTGCGCGTCGGTCCGCACCGCTGCGAACTGTGCAATGCGGGTGCGGCGCGGGTCCTGGCCGAAGGTTTCCAGGTCGTAGAAGAGAAAGCTGTCAGGCATGCAGGTACGACATCCAGATGCGCAGCGCGCGGCGTATGCGCTGCCGTTGCCGCCTAGTATCACTCATCGCAGCGCCGGCACGCTGAGGCGTGGCGTTGCGGGTGGCTCGCACGTGCGTCAGCGGCGCGTTTGTGCAGTTTGCCGGTGTGCCACCTGTTTGGATCCAGCCCGCACGCTGAAGGCAGTTGCGGTGTCCGGTGGCCGCCGACGCCGGGCCACCGAGACATCGGTCATGACACCAAGCAGGAGGCGGCACGTTACCGTCGCCGCCAGTGACGCCGTCGGCCACAGCCGTGGCCGACCTCAGTGCGCGCCGTCCAGCGGCTCCAGGCGCGCATGGACGATCGTCTCCAACGCAGCCCAATCCAGACGCGACAGATCGCTGTGTCCGCGCGTGGCTTCGACCAGAATCTCGCGCTGGATCTCGCTGCGCGCCAGCGCAATCGAATAGCGCGTGCGCAGGAACGTCACCATGGTGTAGTGCGGCACGAAGCGGGTGGGCCAACGCGCCTGCAACTGCTGTTCAAGCTGGCGCTGCAGCAGGAACTCGGGGTCGTCGACGCGGTCGCGCATTTCCAGATAGTTTTCCAGCGCCATCTGCTGGATGGCCCCCGCATCGTCGCGGCGTGCCGCCTCGAAGGCGGCGAACGCGCTGGCGAGGTCGTCGTGGGCATCCAGCTGATCCGCCAGCGCCACGCAATCTTCGAACGCGCAATTCATGCCCTGGCCGTGGAAGGGCACCATCGCGTGTGCGGCGTCGCCGATCAGCAAGGCGCGGCCATCCAGATGCCAGCGGTCCAGGGTCAGGGTGCCGAGCAGGCCGGGCGGATGCTCTTCCCAATGCTGCTTGAGCTGCGGAATCAGTGGCAATGCATCCGGAAAGTCGCGCGCGAACAAGGCGAATGCTTCATCGCCGTTACGCGTAGTGGCGAAGCTCGGCTCGCCGGCGTTGGGCAAAAACAGGGTGACGGTAAAGGTGCCGCCATCGTTGGGCAGCGCGATGAACATGTAGCGCCCGCGCGGCCAGATGTGCAGCGCATTGCCTTCGATGCGGAACCCGCCGCCGGGCAACGGCGGAATTTCCAGTTCCTTGTACGAGTGATCCAGAAATTCGGTGCGTTCGCCCAGCGGCGATTTGCGCTGCATCGCCGCGCGCAATGCCGAGCCGGCGCCATCGCTGCCGATCAGACTTTGGAAGTGGATTTCGTGCGGCTGGTCGTCGCGGTCGTCGATGAAGCGTGCGTAGCCGGCGTCGAAGTCCACCGTATGCAGGCGGCGGTAGAAATGCACGCGCGCGCCGGCCTGTTCGGCCAGATCGAGCAGTGCGACATTCAATGCGGCGCGGTGGATCGACCAGATCACCTCGCTGTCGTCGCGCCCGTAGCGCTGCAGCTGCGGTTCGCCGACCAGCGGGTGCACCATGCGCCCACGCATCATCACCGCCTTGGCCATTACCACCTCTTCGGCGCCGGCCTGGCGCAGCGCATGCCGGCCGCGTTCGGCCAGCGCCAGATTGATCGAGCGGCCGCACTCGTAGCCCTTGATGCGCGGGTCGCCACGCCGTTCATACACGGTGATCTGCCAGCCGCGACGCGACAGCAGGATAGCCAGCAGGCAACCGGCCAGACCGGCGCCTATCAAGGTCAGGGAACGCGGAGAAACTGGGTTCAATGCAATGTCCGGCGGCAGCCGGGCGCAGTGCCGGCGAAAAGGGGAAAACAGCGACTGGCAATGACAGCCGCCCTCGCATCAGCCCTGGGCGGGCTGGGAGTGTACGTGGGCGTGCGGCGATTCCGCATGCCGGACAGATGATCTGGTGGCAATGCAGTCAGCCTGCCGCGCTCAGGCAGCCGCCCAGGCTTCCACCTGGCCCACGAAGGTGTGCAGATCGCTGAAGCGGTTGTACAGCGGCACCGGCGCAATGCGGATCACGTCCGGTTCGCGCCAGTCGCCGAGCACGCCGGCTGCATGCAGATGCTCGAACAGC
Organism: Xanthomonas oryzae pv. oryzae; assembly: GCF_004136375.1. Classification (NCBI taxonomy): domain Bacteria; kingdom Pseudomonadati; phylum Pseudomonadota; class Gammaproteobacteria; order Lysobacterales; family Lysobacteraceae; genus Xanthomonas; species Xanthomonas oryzae. The sequence goes on along the minus strand of NZ_CP031697.1, from coordinate 3,068,367 downwards.
GAGCGCCCCTGCGCGCGTCCGCCGGCCACCCGCAACGACAGCTGGCAGCCGCGGCGCATCGGTTCGGCCGGGGTGACGATCTGCAGCACCTGCGGCACGCGCGCGCGGATCAACTGCTCCAGATGCCCGGTGAGTCGTTCGGATTTGGCGCGTAGCGCGGCCATGCCGGCCTGGTCGAACAACGTCAGCGATGCGCGCAGCGGCGCCAGCGCCAGCACCGGGGGATTGCTCAGCTGCCAGCCTTCGGCACCGGGCGAGGGCACGAACTGCGGGTCCATGCGGAAGCGGGTCTGCTGCTCATGTCCCCACCAGCCGGCGATACGCGGCAGATCGCTGTTGGCATGACGTTCGTGCACGAAGCAACCGCCCACCGCGCCGGGGCCGGCGTTGAGATATTTGTAGTTGCACCACACTGCGAAATCCACGCCATCGTCGTGCAGGGTCAGAGGGATGTTGCCCACCGCATGCGCCAGATCGCAGCCCACCGCCGCGCCTTGCGCCCGCGCCAGTCGCACGATCTCGGCCAGGTCGAAGGCCTGCCCGGTGCGGTACTGGATGCCCGGCCACAGCACCAACGCCAGGCGCGGACCATGCTGCGCGATGGCATCGGCAATGGCGGCCATCGATAACGTGCCGTTGGGTTCGTCGGCCTCCACTTCGATCAGATGCGTGGCCGGGTCCAGCCCGCGCAGGCGCAGCTGCGATTCCACCGCGTGACGGTCGGACGGAAACGCGCCGGCTTCGATCAGGATCGCGCCGCGTTCGTGCGTGGGACGATAAAAGCTAGCCATCATCAGGTGCAGATTGACGCTGAGGGTGTTCATCGCCACCACCTCGCCGGGTTGCGCGCCGACCACGCGGGCCAGCGCATCGCGTACCAGCTGGTGATAGGTCAGCCATTGGGTGGGGCCGGTGAAGTGACCTTCCACCCCCAACGTGCCCCACTGATCGAGCACTTCGTCCACCATTGCGCGCGCCGCGCGCGGCTGCAGGCCAAGGGAGTTGCCGACGAGATACGTCTGATCCCGATCGCCGTGCTGCGGGAACACGAAGGCATCGCGCAGGCTGCGCAGCGGGTCGGCGGCATCCAGGGCATCGGCATGGGCGCGGGACAGCAGGTCGGTCATCGTCGGGCTCGCAACACGGATCAGGCCAGCAGTTTACCCGCCGGCATCATGCGCGCCGTCATGCAGGGCTGGCACCTCGGCCCAGGCCGGTCGGGCAGGGCAGGGCAGGGCGCAGCAAATGGGTGAGTGTGCCGATGCTGTCGGTGACGCGGTCGATGGTCTCGGCGAGCGCGGCGGTGGTTGGCGAACTGTCGGGCAATGCGGCCAGCGCATCGGAAAGCTGACGCTCGGCATTGCGCAAGGTGGCCGCAGCCGCAATGCCGCCGTTGCGCAGGCAGTCGATCAGCTCGGACAGCGTCTGGTCGGCCTGCTGCGCGAAGGCGGGCAACGCCTCCAGCGTGGGCAGCGGGTGGCCGTCGCTTAGCACCGCCTCCAGCAACAAGGTGGCGCGGATCAGCCGGTTGCCATTGGCCAGCAGCGATTCGGCCAGTTTGAGTTCCTGCAGATTGCGCCGGCTGCGTGGTTCGCCGCGCAAACGCTCGATCGAGGCCTGCGCATTGGTGCGTGCTACGCGCGCGGCGGCGCGGGTATCGCCCAGGTTGTCCATCTGGCCGAGTAACAGACGGCGCAAATAGTCGCGATACGCGCTGAGCAAGTGCGCCAGCGAGGTGCGAATCTGCCGACGTTCGCGCGTGGGCCACAGCGCGTAGGCGATCAGCGCCAGCGCGCTGCCGGCCACGGTGGCTTGCAACCGCGCGCCGACCGCTGCGCCGGGCGACACGCCTTCGAAGGAGAGCAGCAGCACCAGCATGCCGGTCAGAAACGCCACGCCGATGCCGTAGTTCACCTGCGTCAGTAAACGAAACCCGAGGCAAAACAGCGTCAACAAGACCAGGCGGATGCTGGCGCCGTCCATGGCCAGGTGCGCGAGCAAGGTGGCCAGCAACAGCCCGACGAAGGTACCCGCGACACGTAATGCGCCAAAACTGAAGGTGCCGCCGAAATCCGGCTTGAGCACGATGGCGGTGGTCATCGGAATCCAGAAGCCGTGTTGAAGCGGTTGCCACCAGGCACACACCGCACCGCAAGGCGTGCCGGAAGGCCACCGACGACAAATCCAGATTCGCCCGCAAGGTGGCCCAGGTCGCGGCCGGGCGTAGCGCTGCCGGCAGGCGCGCTTCGGCCAGTTGCGCCTGGATTTCGCCACGGCTGCTGGCCCAGTGCGCATTACGCACCAACGCACGTAGCTGGCCGCCCAAACCTTGCGCACGCGCGGCGACGCGCACCAGGTGGCGTTCGCGGGTATCGGCGTTGCCGTGCTGAAACTGTGCCAATGCACCGACCAGATCATCGAAACCGGTCATCGACGCATTGGCTGCCACCGGGTCTTCGCCCACGGTCATCGCATGTGCGAGCTGTTCCAGCACGATGGCGCTGCGTTCGAGCACGCGTTCGATCGCCTGGCGCGCTTGTGATTCGGTCAGGCGCGTTTCGGCATCGGCCAGCGACAGCAGCTCCAGCCGCACGCGATCGCAGAGCTCGGCGATGATGCGAAAGCTCTGTACCGCAATCGCACGCGAGCGATGCTCGCCATGCAGCATCACCATCGCATCGAGCACTTCCTGCGTTGCCGGCGGCGCCGCGCTGGCCTCCGGGCGCTGCCGGCCAGTTGGCGCATCAACTCCGCCAGTGCGAAACGCTCCGGGCGATAGCGCTGCAGCGGCCATGCCACCAGCGCCAGCAACACCTGCAGCAAGCCGCCGGCGAAGATCAGGGCTGCCACACCGGGTGCCTGTCGCACCGGCAGCTGCATGTCTGCGCTGACCACCAGCAGGATCATGCTGGTCAGGCCGACCCGCGCTGCCACCGGGCCGAGCGCCACCAGCAAGCCGCCGCCCAGGCCGAGCAACAGGCCGGCCAGCACCAGCGCTGGCGTGGTGTGGCCGACCCAGATGCCGAGCAATGCCGCCAGGCCGGCCGTCAGCGCTGCCATCAGCATGCGTTGCAGGCGTGCGCGATACGGCCCCGGCTGGTCGGAAAACATGGTGTTGAGCGCGCCGCTGCATACCGCCAGACCTGCGGCGACATGTCCGGTCGCCACGCCGATCGCAAGCGGCAAAACCACTGCGGCAGTGTTGCGCAGCGCGACGCGCAAGGGCACATCGCGCGGTTTGAGGTCGATCAGTGCGCGCAGCATGGCGCTGGTTTCGACGCATGCGTGCGGCAAACCTGCTGCGCGCGATCGCATGCCATGGCGCTGTCAATCCTCGACCGCGGCATAGCGCTCAGGCGCAGGGTGCAGATGCCCGCACTGCGAGCACGTACGCAGCGCGAGCGAACGATAGAAATGATCGAACACCGGAGGGAAGTCGGTTTCGATGTTTTTCAGCGGGAACATCGCTTCATACAACTTGTGATTGCACTGCGGGCAATACCACTGCAGGCCATCTTGCTCATGTGGCAAACGCACGCGCTCGATCACGATGCCGATTGAGCCGGCAGCGCGTTGCGGTGAATGCGGCACCCTGGGCGGCAGCAGAAAGATTTCACCGGCACGGATCGGGATGTCGCGCGCCACGCCATCGTCCTGCACCTTCAGCACCATCTCGCCTTCGAGTTGGAAGAACCACTCCGGGCCTTCGTCGTAGTGATAGTCGGTGCGTGCATTCGGGCCACCAACAATCATGATGATGAAGCCATCCTGCTGGATGCACTTGTTGCCCACCGGCGGTTTGAGCAGGTGGCGGTGTTCCTCGATCCAAGCATGCAGGTTGATCGGCGGGATCAGCATCAAGGGTTCCTCGGCGGAGAAGGTGTCCAGCATAGCCAACCGCTCGCCTCACATGGATGCGGCGGTTGGCCATGCAGTTGCGTGCGGCTCAGCGTTCGGCGCGATCAGCCTGGATCTTCGCCAGCGCCGCATCGTAGCGCTCCTGCACCAGTTCGTGGCGGTCAATCGACATGCCCAGGTCGTGTGCGCGGCCATCGCGCAGGCTATACACCCAGCCATGCACGTAAAGTTCCTGACCGCGCTCCCACGCATCGCGCACGATGGTGGTGCGGCACACATTGACCACCTGTTCGAGCACGTTGAGCTCGCACAGGCGCGCGTGCTGTATCGGCAGATCGCCGGCGTCGTGCAGGCAGGCTTCGTGCTTGTCGGCCACGTCGGTGACGTGGCGGATCCAGTTGTCGACCAAACCCATACGCTTTTGGGTCAGGCTGGCGAACACACCGCCGCAGCCGTAATGGCCAACCACCAGCACGTGTTTGACCTTGAGTACGTCCACAGCGAACTGGATCACCGACAGGCAATTCAGATCGGTATGCACCACCACGTTGGCGATATTACGGTGGACGAAGACTTCGCCCGGCGCCATGTCGATGATCTGGTTGGCCGGCACGCGCGAATCGGAGCAACCGATCCACAGATATTCCGGGGTCTGCTGGGTCGACAGTTTGGAAAAGAACTCGGGATCTTCGCGGCGGATGCGCTCGGACCATGCGCGGTTGTTTTCGAGTAAATGATTGAGTTCGTTCATGCGCGCAGTTTTCCAGAGGCAGAGGAGAGGGCAAGGGAGGCCTAAAACCGTGATGCAGAAAAACGCTCGGTGCGCTGCGCTCAGGCTGCGCCATCGCGTGCGCGCAATGTATCGCACATCAACGTGGCGACCGCTTGCGAATCGGCCGATGCCTGTCGCGCCAACGCATCGCTCAGTGCGGCGATATTGCCGGCCGGGTGGTTCTGACTCAGCTCGAAGGTCAATTCGATGCGGCTTGGGACCAAGCGAAAGCCGACCAGGCCACGCAATGGCTTAGGGTGCCTGTCGCACTCCATCTCGAACAGCCAGCCGCTGCCCACGCACTGTTCGAAGTGCGCGCTCATGCGGCCGATCAACGCACCCAGCGCGTCTTCATCGCGCACCTGGCTACAGCGTCAATGCAGATGCGCAACAGCATCGTTCCAAGTAGGTACGCGCGCAGCCGCGTCCTTGTCCAGGTACCAGGTGGGCGAGACATAGGCATGCGGGCCCTGCAATACGATCACCGCGTCGCCAGGAGTGCGCGCCTGCGGATTGGGACGTGCCCAATGGCCTTCGATCACGACATGCTGGCCATCGCGCTGATACAGCACCGGCAGGTGCGAGATCGCCGGGTGTCCGTCCTCCCCCTGGCTGATCAGGGCGACAAACGCATCGCGTGCGAACAGCCAGTCCAGCAAGGCCAGATCGGTCTGCGCAAATGCGCGCAGGGCGTCCATGTCAGGCGCGGCCGCCCATGTTCACAACCATGCGCGCACGCAGGTCGGCATCGTCTTCGTCCTGCGGCGGCGAGACCTCGTGCAGCGAAAAGCCGCGGATGCGCGCGTCTTCTTCGTCCAGCCCGTCCAGCGCCACGAATTCGGCATCGAACAAGGCCGCGCGTGCGCTGTCTTCGCTGTCGTAGGGCAGCGTCTTGCCGTCGCTGTCCAGTACTTCGGCTGTGCCGGCTTCATTGACGCGCAGGCGCGCCCAGATCAGCGTGCGGCCGATCGTGGCCAGCCACCAGGAGTCGTGGGCGCCCTGCAGAGTGTCTTCGTACGTTGTCATTGCATTACCTTGGAAATCAGGCCGAGCAGGGCCGCCATGCCCAGGCCGAAAAAAATGGTGAGCAGCGAGAGCCAGGCGGGTGTGGCCAGACCGGACAGCCCACTGTCGCGGTAGCCGCGGTAACGCCGCGCCAGCAACCAGCGCAATGCCACGGGGCTGATGAAGGCTGGGTCGCCGAAGCTGGCCAATGCCTCCGGATGGCGGTCGCGCATGTGTACCAGGGTCAGCGGCCAGAAGATCAGCAGCGCGGTCAGACCTGCGACGGCCAGGCCGACGAAGCACAGGGCGAAGAACAGAATCATGTGGCCGCCAGCATCAGGAAAGGTTGCGGGAGCGCCGCGCCAATGACCAGCGCTGTAATGGCCCAGCGCATCGGAGCCGTGGAATGCCGGGGCGCGGCGCGCGCGGTGTTGGTTTGCCACCAGCGTTGCGGGTCGAGCTGGCGCGACGCCAGCCCCGCCAGCAGCACGCTACGGATCGCTGTCAGCCCCCCCGTGATCCCCGCCAGCCCGAAGGCCAGCGATTGAAATATGGGGATGGCGGCCGGCAAGCTCACCTCAGAATTCCGCGCTGCCCGGCGCGCGCGGGTAGGGGATCGCGTCGCGGATGTTGCTTAGCCCGCAGACATAGACCACCAGACGCTCGAAGCCCAAACCGAAGCCGGCATGCGGCACCGAGCCGTAGCGACGGAAATCGCGGTACCAGCTGTAGTGCTCCTTATCCAGGCCGAACTGCGCCATGCGTGCGTCGAGCACATCCAGGCGCTCTTCGCGCTGGCTGCCGCCGATGATCTCGCCGATACCCGGTGCCAGCACGTCCATCGCGGCGACGGTCTTGCCGTCGTCGTTCAAGCGCATGTAGAACGCCTTGATGTGCTCGGGATAATTGGTGACCACCACCGGGCGGCCGATATGTTCTTCGGTCAGCCAGCGTTCGTGCTCGGTCTGCAGGTCCAGGCCCCATTCCACCGGGAAATCGAAGGTCTTGCCAGCGTGTTGCAGCAGCTTGACCGCATCGGTGTAGTCGATCTGCTCGAACGGCGCATTGATGAAGGCTTCCAGCTTGCTGATCGCGTTCTTGTCCACGCGCTCGGCGAGGAACGCCAGATCGTCGCCACGTTCGTCCAGCACCGCGCGGAACACATACTTGAGGAACTGCTCGGCCAGGCGCGCGTCTTCGGCCAGATCGGCAAAGGCGATCTCCGGCTCGATCATCCAGAACTCGGCCAGGTGGCGCGTGGTATGGCTGTTCTCGGCGCGGAAGGTTGGCCCGAAGGTGTAGACCTTGCTCAGCGCCAGACAGTAGGCCTCCACGTTGAGCTGGCCGGACACGGTGAGGAAGGTTTCCTTGCCGAAGAAGTCGCGGCTGAAATCCACATTGCCAGTGGCATCGCGTGGCAGGTTGACCATGTCCAGCGTGGAGACGCGGAACATCTGCCCGGCGCCTTCGGCGTCGGAGGTGGTGATGATGGGTGTGCTGATCCAGTTGAAGCCGTTCTGGTGGAAGAAGCGGTGCACCGCCTGCGCCAGACAGTTGCGGATACGTGTGACCGCGCCGAACAGATTGGTGCGCGGGCGCAAGTGCGCCACTTCGCGCAGGAACTCCGGCGTCATCGGCTTGGGCTGGATCGGATAGGTCAGCGGGTCTTCGACCCAGCCGACGATCTCCACGCCGCTGGCCTGGATCTCGAACGACTGGCCCTTGCCCTGCGACTTCACCAGCACGCCCTTGGCGATCAGTGAGCAGCCACTGGTCAGGCGCTTGATCTCGTCGAAATTGGGCAGCGTGTCGTTGGCTACCACCTGGATCGGAGCGAAGCACGAGCCGTCGGTCACGTTGATGAAGGCCAGTCCGGCAGATCCGCGCAAGGTGCGTACCCACCCCCGTACCGTGACTTCGCCGCCTTCGGGGAGCTTCCCCGCAAGCGCATGTTCAACGCTGACCACCGTCATGACTGTTCCTCGCCGTAGCGACCTTGAATGGCCTGCGAGTTTACTGGCTGCGGCCGCGCCGGCGCGAGCATCTGTGAACAGGTTGCCGACGGCTACGCTTGTCGCAGGCGCGCATTGCCCCCATCTATGGCAAACGCCGCTGCTCAGCGTTCTGCCAGGTTGATGCGGCCTGGCTATACTTGTCACCACTGTTTTGGAGTGCCCTCATGACCGTCAGCCTCACCCCCGCCGCGCTGGAGCGCGTGCAGCGTTTCGTGCAGCAGACCCCGGGTGCGTTGGGTCTGCGCTTTGGCGTGACCAAGACCGGGTGTTCCGGCTGGGGCCATATCACCGACCTGGCGCGCGAGGCGCGCGATGATGACGCGGTGTTCGAGCAGGGCGGGGTACGCATCTTCGTCGACCCCGTCAGCCTGCCGTTGGTGGATGGCACCTGCATCGACTTCGGCAAGCACGGCCTCAGCGAGACATTCACCTTCAGCAATCCCAACGCCACCGCCGAATGCGGCTGCGGGGAGAGCTTCACGACCGCAGACGAGCATCGCTGAGCCGGCCGGCACGCTATTCCTTCTCTCTGCGGGACATTGTCCTCTTTCATCGGGGAGAAGCTGCCCCGCAGGGGCGGATGAGGGGACGGGGCGAAGCCTCGCGTGGTTGAACGCCCCGATAGTTGAACGACACGAGTGGCTTTGCCCCCGAACCCTTACCCCAACCCATCTCCCGGCGGGAGAGGGGCTTCAAACCTCCTTGCAGCCTGGTCAGTTGCAGCTAAGTAATTGAACTGCCATAATTTCCTGCTTCCTGTCCAGATCTTGGGCGGGAATCCTTGCTCCACCGGTCGCCTGCGCGGATTTCCGGGGAGCTGTCCGGCCCACGTGGCCACATCCGAAAGGTAAAACAACATGAGTCGTCATTACGAAGTCGTGTTCCTGGTCCATCCGGACCAGAGCGAGCAGGTCCCGGCCATGATCGAGCGCTATAAGTCGCTGATCGAGGGCGGTAACGGCACCATCCACCGTCTGGAAGACTGGGGCCGTCGTCAGCTGGCCTACCCGATCCAGAACCTGGTGAAGGCGCACTACGTGCTGCTCAACATCGAAGTCGACCAGGCCGTGCTGAGCGAGCTGGTGGAAAGCTTCCGCTTCAACGATGCAGTGCTGCGTCACCTGGTCGTCAAGCGCGATGGCCCGGACACCGAGCAGTCGCTGATCATGAAGAGCAAGGACGAGAAGGGCGACAAGCACGAGCGTAGCGAGCGTCGTCGTCGTGACGATGAAGAGGGCGATGTCCCCGCTGCCACCGATACAGACGGCGACAACGCCGAAGCCGCTTAAGGAGCGCTGTCATGTCCAAGTTCTTCCGTCGTCGCAAGTTCTGCAAATTCACCGCCGAGGGCGTCAAGGAGATCGATTACAAGGATCTCAACACCCTGCGTCAGTACCTCACCGAGAACGGCAAGATCGTGCCGAGCCGCGTGACCGGTACCAAGTCCAAGTACCAGCGTCAGCTGGCGACGGCCGTCAAGCGCTCGCGTTTCCTGGCGCTGATTCCGTACACGGACAATCACGACGTCTAAGGATTGCCGCATAGGAGTCCGCCAGTTGCGAGGCTCCTTGCGCAGGACCCACACGGTTCTTCTGTGTGAGGCAACTGATAAAACCCGCGCATGCGTGTGCGGGTCATCAAATTGATAGAGGCCTGGTAATTGAAGGGGCGGTGGCAATCGGGGCTTTTACGATTCCCCAATCCCCAATCCCCAATCCCGATTCCCGGCTTCTCCTGTTCGGACAGCACCCGTTGCGCCCGCCACATGCCGGCGCTAACGAATAACGGAGCACCACCATGGATCTGATTCTTCTGCAGAAAGTGACCAACCTGGGCAACCTGGGCGACAAGGTCAGCGTCAAGCCGGGCTACGGCCGCAACTTCCTCGTTCCGCAGGGCAAGGCCGTGCCGGCCACCGCTGCGAACGTGGAAGCGTTCGAAACCAAGCGCGCCGAGTACGAAGCCAAGGCCAGCAGCATCCTGGCCGACGCACAGAGCCGCGCCACCAAGTTCGAAGGCGCCAGCGTCACCATCTGCGCGCACGCGTCGACCGAAGGCAAGCTGTACGGCTCGGTTGGCCCGCGCGACATCGCCGAGGCGTTCACTGCCGCCGGCCTGCCGCTGGAAAAGAGCGAAGTGATCCTGGGCGAAGGCGCATTCCGCAATGTCGGCGAGTACGACGTTGTGCTGCACCTGCACGCAGACGTGGAAACCACGGTCAAGGTCATCGTCGAATCCGACGCCTGATCCAAGCCGTCTGTGTCATCCGAAGGGCGCCTTGTTAGGCGCCCTTCGTTTTTGGGGTGCCGCCGCCAGTGCGGGCATGCCCGTTATACTCATGCCCCATTGCCGGTTTCACGGCCTGCAGATCTTATGGATCAAGGGCTTGCGTGCTGGCTTCACAGGAAAAGCGCCTGCCGGCTTGGTCCGCGCGGTGCCCGGAATCTCCAGTCCCCATGCGCCTGTCCACGATCAAGCTGTCCGGTTTCAAGTCGTTCGTCGACCCGACCACGTTGCATCTGCCCACCAATATGACCGGCATCGTCGGCCCCAATGGGTGCGGCAAGTCAAACATCATCGACGCGGTGCGCTGGGTGATGGGCGAAAGCTCGGCCAGCCGCCTGCGCGGCGACTCGCTGACCGACGTGATCTTCTCCGGCTCCTCGGCGCGCAAGCCGGTGTCGCAGGCGACGGTGGAGCTGATCTTCGACAATTCCGATCACACCATCAGCGGCGAGTTCGCCTCGTTCAACGAGATATCGGTCAAGCGCCTGGTCAGCCGCGACGGCAACAGCGCCTACTACCTCAACGGCACCAAGTGCCGGCGCCGCGACATCACCGATCTGTTCCTGGGCACCGGCCTTGGGCCGCGCAGCTACTCGATCATCGAGCAGGGCATGATCAGCCAGATCATCGAAGCGCGCCCGGAAGACCTGCGCGTGTATCTGGAAGAAGCCGCCGGCATTTCCAAGTACAAGGAACGTCGCAAGGAAACCGAAACACGCATTCGGCATACGCGCGAAAATCTCGACCGCCTGGGCGACCTGCGCGAGGAAATCACCAAGCAGCTCGCGCATCTGCAGCGCCAGGCGCGGCAGGCCGAGCAGTACCAGGCGTTGCAGGAAGAGCGCCGGATCAAGGATGCCGAGTGGAAGGCGCTGGAATACCGCGGCCTGGATGGACAGCTGCAGGGCCTGCGCGAAAAGTTGAATCAGGAAGAGACCCGCCTGCAGCAATTCATCGCCGAACAACGCGATGCCGAAGCGCGTATCGAAACCGGCCGCGTGCGCCGCGAAGAATCTGCCGAAGCGGTGGCCAAGGCGCAGGCCGATGTCTACCAGGTCGGTGGTGCATTGGCGCGCATCGAGCAGCAGATCCAGCATCAGCGCGAGCTCTCGCATCGTTTGCACAAAGCGCGCGATGAGGCGCAGAGCCAGCTGCAGGAATTGACCCAGCACATCAGTGGCGACTCGGCCAAGTTGAGTGTGCTGCGCGAAGCGGTGGCCGCTGCCGAGCCGCAACTGGAACAACTGCGCGAAGACCACGAATTCCGCCAGGAGTCGCTGCGTGAGGCCGAAGCGCGGCTGGCCGACTGGCAGCAGCGCTGGGAAACCCATAACCGCGACACCGGCGAAGCCTCGCGTGCCGGCGAAGTGGAGCGCACGCGCGTCGATTATCTGGACCGCCAGGCGCTGGAAGCCGATCGTCGCCGCGAAGCGCTGGTCAACGAGCGCGCCGGCTTGGATCTGGATGCATTGGCCGAGGCGTTCGAGCAGATCGAACTGCGCCATGAAACCCAGAAGACCTCGCTGGACGGTTTGACCGAGCAGGTCGAAGCGCGCAAGCACGCGCTCGGCGGGCTGCAGGAACAGCAACGGGCAAGCCAGGGCGAGCTGGCCGAAGTGCGCAAGCAGGCGCAGGCTGCGCGCGGTCGGCTGTCGTCGCTGGAAACCTTGCAGCAGGCTGCGCTTGGTCAGGAGCAGGGCGCGGCAGTGGCGTGGCTCAAGTCGCGCGGACTGGATTCGGCAGCGCGCGTGGGCGAGCGCATCAGCGTCCAGAGCGGCTGGGAAAATGCAGTCGAAGGCGCGCTGGGGCAGTTGATCGAAGGCGTGCTGGTGGATGCGCCGGAGCAACTGGTCGACGCGTTGGGCGAATTGGGCGATGGCCGCATCGCGCTGGTGTCCAGCGCAACCGACAACGCGAACTTCGCGCCGACCTCGTTGGCCGCCCAGGTGCAGGGGCCGATTGCAATCCGTCGCCTGCTCGCACGTCTGCACACCGCCGAGGACCTGGACGCGGCGCGTACGCTGCAACGCAGCCTGCCTGAAGGCGACTCGGTCATCACCCGCAATGGCGAGCGGCTGGGCGAGGGCTGGGTGCGCGTCTCGCGCTCGGGCGCGGCCAAGCAGGGCGCGCTGCTGCGCGAGCGCCAGATCCAGGAGCTACGCACCCAGATCGAAACCTTGCAGGAACGCGAAGCCGAGCTCGAGCACCAGCTCGCCAGCTTCCGCGAACAACTGCTTGCGGCCGAGCAGCAGCGCGAAGACGCGCAGCGCCAGCTGTACATGGCGCACCGCAGCGTTTCCGAACTGGCCGGGCAGTTGCAGAGTCAGCAAGGCAAGGTGGATGCGGCGCGCACGCGCATCGAGCGCATCGAAACCGACCTGTCACAGCTGCTGGAAACCTTGGACACCAGCCGCGAACAGGCACGCGAGGCGCGCGCCAAGCTCGAAGATGCGGTCACCTTGATGGGCGATCTGCAGGGCACGCGCGAAGCGCTGGAAAGCGAGCGTCGTCAGCTCACCGATGCGCGCGATCAAGCGCGCGATGCCGCACGCGGCGTGCGCGATGCGATGCATGCCTTGGCGTTGACGCTGGAATCGCAGCGCACTCAGATTGCCTCGCTGAGTCAGACGCTGGAGCGCATGGATAGCCAGCGCGGCCAGCTTGACACGCGACTGGAAGATCTGGTGGCCCAGCTCAGTGAAGGCGATTCGCCGGTGGAAACGCTGGAGCACGAACATCAGGCCGCCTTGAGCGAGCGCGTGCGCACCGAGCGCGCGCTGGGCGAAGCGCGCACCCTGCTCGACAGTATCGACAGCGAGCTGCGCAGCTTCGAACAGACCCGCCAGCAGCGCGACGAACAGGCGCTGGCGCAGCGCGAACGCATTTCGCAACGCAAGCTCGATCAGCAGGCCTTGGTGCTCAGCGCCGAGCAGTTGTCGGCCGCAGTGGTGAAAGCAGGCTTCGTGCTCGAAGATGTGGTCAATGGCTTGCCCGAGTCGGCCAATCCTGCCGAATGGGAAGCGACCGTCGGCCAGATCGACGGCCGCATGCGGCGCCTGGAGCCGGTGAACCTGGCCGCCATCCAGGAATACGGCGAGGCTGCGCAGCGCTCGGAATATCTGGACGCGCAGAACCTGGACCTCAATACCGCGCTGGAAACGCTGGAAGAAGCCATCCGCAAGATCGACCGCGAAACCCGCGGCCGTTTCAAAGACACCTTCGACCGCGTCAACTCCGGCGTGCAGGCGCTGTATCCGCGCCTGTTCGGCGGCGGGCATGCGTATCTGGAACTCACCGGCGAAGACCTGCTCGACACCGGCGTCACGATCATGGCGCGCCCGCCGGGCAAGCGCGTGTCCAGCATTTCGCTGCTCTCCGGCGGCGAGAAGGCGATGACGGCGGTGGCGCTGGTGTTTGCGATCTTCCAGCTCAACCCCGCGCCATTCTGCTTGCTCGACGAAGTGGACGCACCGCTGGACGAAGCCAATGTCGGCCGCCTGGCCAACATGGTGCGCGAGATGAGCGAGAAGGTGCAGTTCCTGTTCGTCAGCCATAACAAGGCGACCATGGAAGCGGCGCGCCAGTTGTCCGGCGTGACCATGCGCGAGCCGGGCGTCAGCCGGCTGGTCAGCGTGGACCTGGAAGAGGCCGCACGTTTGGCGGGTGCGGCATGACGTGCCATGCTTGTTGGAATATCGACATCTGTCACTCTTATGCGGAGGCACGCTGAATGTCCGACATGGCCATGATCCGGATCGGGATCCTGATCGCTGGACTGCTGCTGGTCGCGGCCATCTTCCTGTTTGGTCGCCCGAAGCAATCGCCGCAAGGGCGCCGGGTCGACAAGCACGAGGGCCAGCTGCGCGAACGTCGCGAACCGGTGATTTCCAGCGGGCCCGGCGTGGAGGGTGAAGCTGCGGAGCGCGGTGAAGGCATCGAGCAGAGCGAGCTGAACCTGGAAGAGCACGATGCCGCCGGCGGTAACGAGGTCGGCAAACGCCCGAACCAGGAGTTCGACAAGATCGTGTCGTTGTTCGTGGCCGCCAAGGCGGGCCAGGTGCTGCGCGGCGAAGATGTGGTGGTTGCTGCCGAAAAGACCGGACTGGTGTTCGGCCACATGAATGTGTTCCACCGCCTGATGGAAGGGCACCCGGAGCGCGGGCCGATTTTCAGCATGGCAAGCATCCTCAAGCCGGGCAGTTTCGACATGGCCAATATCCGCGAGATGCAGACGCCGGCCATTGCGTTCTTCCTCACGCTGCCGGCGCCGATGACCGCGCTGGATGCCTGGGAAAAAATGCTGCCCACCGTGCAGCGCATGGCCGAATTGCTGGATGGCGTGGTGCTGGACGACAGCCGCAACGCATTGGGCCGCCAGCGCGTGGCGCATATCCGCGACGAACTACGCGCCTACGACCGCCAGCACCAGGCACCGCCGCTGACCAAGTCGCCGCGCTGGTGAGTTGGCATGTTGCGCCTGCGGGGCGTGTTGGCGGTGGCATTGCTGCTGGTGCTGTGGGCGATCCTGGCAATGCCGTTGCTGTGGATCTTTACCAGGCACCGCGCGCCTGCGCAGACGCTCGCGGCACTCGCCGTGGCTGGTCGTGGGCTTTGCCGCTGCGATCGCCTCGCTGGTCGCGCCGGTGCCGACGCCCTTCGTCAGCGTGTTCATGCCGCATGCCATCGCGTTGTTGGATCGCCGCTATTCCCTGCACATCCTGCACGGCCCGCCGCTCCTGCACGAGTTGCTGTGATGGAACGCCGGCTCGATGACGCTGACTTTCGTGATCAGCTATTTCTGGATCCGGCGCACGCTGCGCATGCCGGAGCCTGAGGCGTTCGATCAGTAGGAATCCGAAGCCCACTGCCCACGGGAGATGTGGTTGGATGAGGGTGCGCAGCGACGTACTCGTTCAATCGAACAAGGCGAGGCTTCGCTCGCACCTTCATCCGCTTCTTGCGGGGCACCTTCTTCCATGTGACCCGGGTTGGTGGTTCGCTTGATCGAACGCTTCGCCAATTAGCGCTTGGCTTTACCGAACGCCTCGCGGAAGCGCAGCATTTGCGCTTCAGTGCCCACGCTCACATCCACGCGCTTGGGCCAGATCGGCCAGCTGCGGCCGACGATGACGCCTTGCTTCTGCATCGAATCGGCGAACACGCCTGCATCGCGCTTGACGTCCAGCAGGAAGCAGTTGACCTGCGAGGGCAGGCAGGTGTAGCCCTTGCCCTTGAGCCAGGCGATGGTATGTCATCATACCACTTCGCTTGCAGAGCGATAGAATTGAAGATCTTGAGTGGGCAATTGGTTGAGACGATGGAGCAAGGTGTGATTGAGCGGGCACGAGAGCTTCGGCGGCGTATCGAAAATGCTGACCACCGGTATTACGATCTTGCAGATCCTGAAATTACAGATGCTCAGTACGACCAGCTCTTTAGAGAGTTACAGGAACTGGAGCAGAAGTATCCAGAACTAGTCACGGCTGACTCACCGTCCATGAGGGTGGGTGGAGCAGTGCGGAAATCATTTGTAAAAGTTAGACACTCAATCCCCATGCTTTCTTTGGCGAATGCATTTGATGAAGTTGAGGTCAAAAACTTCGTTGATCGAATTTTTCGTCGAATGGGCAGCTCGAACCCGCTCGAATTTTCTGTAGAGCCAAAATTTGATGGTCTAGCAATTAGCTTGCGTTACGAACTAGGCAAGTTCGTTCAAGGTGTGACCCGTGGTGACGGCGATGTTGGCGAGGATGTTAGTGAGAACATTCGGACAATAAGGTCAGTTCCATTGAAATTAAAGGGCAACAACGTTCCGGCTATCTTAGAGGTTCGGGGTGAAGTCTATATGCCACGTGATGGGTTTTCTGAATTCAATAAGCGTGCTATGGCTCGGGGCGAAAAACTTCTCGCCAATCCGAGGAATGGGGCCGCGGGCTCTTTGCGTCAGCTAGATAGTCGTATCTCGGCTCAGCGTCCGCTTTCTTTTTTTGCATATGGGGTAGGGCTCATTCAAGTAGAGCAGGACCTCTTTGAGGAGATTCCGCAAAGTATTGCGTCAACTCATTCAGCAATGCTGGCGCAGCTGCGCGCGTGGGGATTTCCAGTGAGTTCGCTAGTCGAAGTGGTGCAGGGCAGCGACGGTCTGCTGGCGTATTACCAGCGCATCGGTGAGGCGCGCGACGGCTTGCCCTTCGATATCGATGGTGTGGTCTACAAGCTCGACGATCTGGCCGGGCAACGCGAGATGGGCTTCGTCTCGCGTGCGCCGCGTTGGGCGCTTGCGCACAAATTCCCGGCGCAGGAACAGTCCACCACCGTCGAAGCCATCGAGATCCAGATCGGACGTACCGGTGCGGCCACGCCGGTGGCGCGTTTGAAGCCGGTGCATGTGGCCGGGGTGATCGTCACCAATGCCACGCTGCACAACGCCGACCAGATCGCGCGGCTGGATGTGCGCGTGGGCGATACGGTGATCGTGCGCCGCGCCGGCGATGTGATTCCTGAAGTGGCCGCCGTGGTAGCCGACCAACGCCATCCCGCAACGCAGCCGTGGCAGATGCCCACGCAATGCCCGGTCTGCGGTTCGGAGATCGTGCGCGAAGAAGGTCAGGCGGTGTGGCGCTGCTCCGGCGAGTTGACCTGCCCGGCGCAGCGCAAGGAAGCCTTCCGGCATTTCGTCTCGCGGCGCGCGATGGATGTGGATGGTCTGGGCGAAAAATTCATCGAGGTGTTGGTCGACAGCGGCGTGGTGCAAGGTGTGGCCGATCTGTATCTGCTCACGGTGGATCAGCTGCTGCAACTGCGCATGATCAGCACGGCCGAAAGTCCGCATGCGTTCTTGCGCGAGGCGCGCGAGCATCTGGCCAGCGGCGCGTATGCACAGCTGGAAGCCACCTTGGTCGGTATCGGCGTGGACCTGGCCGGCGAGCGCGAGGTGCCGCAAACCTGGCAGGCCGATCTACTGCGCGCAGGCCTGCCGACGTTCGACTGGAATCGCAAGAAGATCGCCACCAAGTGGGCAGAGAATCTGATCGAGGCGATTGAAACATCGCGCGACACCACGCTGGAGCGTTTTCTGTTTGCGCTGGGCATCGAACACGTAGGCGAAAGCACGGCGAAGGCGTTGTCGGCGTGGTTTGGCGATCTGGACTTGATTCGTCATCTGCCCTGGCCGCTGTTCAAGCGCGTGCCGGATATCGGTGGAGAAGTGGCGCGTTCGCTGGGGCATTTCTTCGATCAGCCCGGGAATCAGAAGGCCATCGATCATCTGCTGGCGCGCAAGGTGCGCATCGGCGACACCCATCCGCCTTCGCCGAAGCTGCGTGGCGAGCTGCGCTTGGCCAATTTGCTGGAGGACCTGGAGATTCCCAAGGTGACGCCGATTCGCGCCGCCCAGATCGCGACTGCGTTTGGTTCCATCGATGCCCTGCGCAATGGCGGTCCCGAGCCTCTCGTCGAAGCGGGTGTACCGCAGTCAGTGGCCGAGTCGCTCGCGACTTGGCTGTTGGTGCCGGCCAACGACACGCTCGCGGTTAAAGCCCAGAAAAAGCTTTCCGCGCTGCTGGCTATGATGCCGGAGGCTGGCGAAGAAAAGACTGGCCCGCTCGATGGACAGACCGTGGTCATCACCGGGACCTTGGCTGCGCTGACGCGCGATGCGGCCAAGCAGCGGCTGGAAGCATTGGGCGCCAAGGTCGCCGGTAGCGTCTCCAAGAAGACGGCGTTTCTGGTGGCCGGCGAAGAAGCCGGTTCCAAGCTCGACAAGGCGCAATCGCTGGGCGTGGAGATCTGGGACGAAGCGCGTCTGCTGGCCTTCCTGGGCGAACACGGCCAACAGCGATGAGCACGGCGCAGCTCGATCTGGCCGCGTTGCAGTTGCGGGCCCGGCTCAACGCCACGATCCGCAACTTCTTCGCCGAGCGCGGCGTGCTGGAAGTGGAAACGCCGGTGCTCTCGCAGGCCGGCAACACCGAACCGAATATCGAAAGTTTCAGCACGCGCTTTACCGGCCATGTCGACGCCGGTGCGCCGGTGCGCTGGTTGCGCACTTCGCCAGAATATCCGCTCAAACGCCTGCTTGCCGCCGGCGCGGGCGATTGCTACGAACTGGGGCGGGTGTTTCGCAATGGCGAAGCCGGTGGCCGCCACAACCCCGAGTTCAGCATGCTCGAGTGGTATCGGATCGGCTGGAACGACCGCAGCCTGGCGCAGGAAACCATCGCGCTGATACGCCGCGCACTCGCGCTGGTCGGCCGCGACGCCGCAGTGCAGGTGCTGACGTATCGTGCACTGTTCGTGCAGAGGTTGGGCATCGACCCGCTGCGCGATCCGATCGAAACGCTACGCGCCGCGCTGCATGACGTGGCCATCGATCCCGCTGGCCTGACCCGCGACGATTGGCTGGACCTGCTGATGACCCATCGCATCCAGCCGGGCTTTGCCAGCGACACGTTGACGGTGGTGCACGACTGGCCAGCCAGCCAGTGCGCACTGGCGCGTGTGCGCCACGACGATCCGCCGGTGGCCGAGCGCTTCGAGCTGTACCTGGGCAGCGTCGAGGTGGCCAATGGCTATCACGAACTGAACGATGCGCAGGAGCAGCGTGCGCGCTTCGTGCGCGACAACGCCGTGCGTGCGGTGCGTGGATTGCCGCAGCTACCGCTGGATGAACGCCTGCTCGCGGTGTTGTCGCAGTTGCCCGACTGCGCCGGTGTGGCGGTGGGTGTGGATCGCTTGTTGATGGCCTTGCGCGGCACCGCGCAGATTGCCGACGTGCTGGCCTTCGACTTCGCCCGCGCCTGAGTCATCGCGCTGTCATCGGCACCGTATTGCTATCTTCACATCGATGATGCTCTCATCTTCACGTACACGGGGGGGCGACGAAGATCGTTTCGGGGTGAGGATTGTCGGCATGAAGTGGCTGATCAGCTTATGCGGTCTGTGGTGCCTGCCGCTGCTGATGCTCGCCAATGCGCCCGCTTCGGACCGCGTGGCCGGCGTGGTGCGCTGCGAGTCCGAGGACCTGGCGCGCGTGCACTGTGCGATGGACACCGCCCAAGGCGTGCAACTGGTGCGCCAACTTTCCGAAACCAGCTGCATCCGCGGCAGCGAATGGGATGTCGAACGCGATGGCGTGTGGGTCGAACAGGGCTGTCGCGCCGAATTCGCAGCGACCCGCGTGCAGGCCGCGACGGTGATGCGCCGCGTAGTGCGTTGCGATTCCAATGGCGGCACGGTGGCATGCCCGGTGGTGCTGCGCGGTGCGCCGGTGCGGCTGCTGCGGCAACGCTCGATGTGGCCGTGCAAGGAAGGGCGCACCTGGGGCGTGCGCCGCAACGAGATCTGGGTGTCGCGTGGCTGCGATGGCGAATTCGAGGTGGGTGCCGAAGACGGCTCCGGCTTCGTCGCGGTGCCGCGCATGGTCACCTGCGAGTCGAAGAAAAGCGCGCGCCGCACCTGCGGTGTGTCGGTGGAACGCGCGGTGCGCCTGGGTCGGCAGATGTCCAAAACGCCATGCGTGGAAGGCCAGACCTGGGGCTGGAGCCGCGATGGGGTGTGGGTGAACGACGGCTGCCGCGCCGAGTTCATCGTCGACTAAGAGCAGCGAACAAAAAACGACTGCGCAGCCGCCAGGAGAGCGCGGCCTGTGCTCGGTGCGGCATGTACCGCTCGTACACTGCGGTACCTCCGCGCCATCCAGGCCCACCTGGCGATTGCTCACTACGTGTTGTTGGCCGTTCTGAGGCAACGCGGCCACCCACCGGCGCAGCCGATGTCCGTGCGCATTACAATGGACGCATGAATGACAGCGCCCATATCGATTACGCCCGCTACGACCACATCCGCCCACTGTTGTGGACCGGCGATGCCCTGGAATTGCTCGACCAACGCAAGCTGCCCTTTGTGGTGGAGCACGTGCGTTGCGACACCAGCGACGCGGTGGCCGAAGCGATCCATTCGCTAGCCGTGCGGGGTGCGCCGGCGATCGGCATCGCAGCCGGGTGGGGCGTGGCGCTGGCCGCGCGCGACATCGCGGCCGACGACGGTAACGCCGCGCTGCAGAAGCTTGAGCCGGCATTGCTGCGGCTCAACGCGGCGCGTCCGACCGCCGTCAACCTGGCCTGGGCGCTGATGCGCATGCGCCGGGTGCTGGGCGCGGCCGGGGCCGACTGGCGCGCAGTGATCGCGCGCGAGGCGCAGGCCATCGCCGATGAAGACCTCGCCGCCAACCGCCATATGGGCGCGCTTGGCGCCGCACTGATCGCGCCGGGCAGCGGTGTGCTGACGCATTGCAATACAGGCTCGCTGGCCACCGCCGGCTTCGGCACCGCCCTCGGCGTGATCCGTGCAGGCATGGCGCAGCAGCGCATCGCCAAGGTCTTCGCCGGCGAGACGCGGCCGTGGCTGCAGGGCGCGCGCCTGACCGTGTGGGAGCTGCAGCAGGACGGCATCGACGCCACCCTGATCGCCGATTCCGCCGCCTCGCATCTGATGAAATCCGGGCTGGTGCAGTGGGTGATCGTCGGCGCCGATCGCATCTGCGCTAATGGCGATACTGCCAACAAGATCGGCACTTACCAGCTGGCGATCGCCGCGCGCCACCATGGCGTCAAATTCATGGTGGTGGCGCCGTCGTCTACGGTGGATATGGCGACCGCCAGTGGCGACCAGATCGAGATCGAGCAGCGCGATCCAGGCGAATTGTTTGGCGTGGGCGGTGTCAGGACGGTGGCCGACGGTATTCATGCCTGGAACCCGGTGTTCGACGTGACCCCCGGCGATCTGATCGATGCAATCGTCACCGAGCGTGGCGTCATCGCGCAGCCGGACCAGGCGCGGATGCAGGCGGCCTTCGGCAACTGAGCCCGACGCGGCGCCGACAGGCTGCCAGCGCCGCTCAAACTCCGCGCAAGTGCTTGTTTCTGCCTGGTAAACCGGAGGCATCGGGGTGGCCTGCCGTGGTACAATCTGGCACTTGAGTCGATCGGCGGGAGCGTAGGGGAGGCAGCCTGATGCAAGGGCGCCCCCGACGCGGCTTTCCGGCTCGCCCGCTACCTCACTTACGGAACCCGAATGGCAGAAACCGCCAAGGAAATCATCCAGGTCAACCTGGAAGACGAGATGCGCAAGAGTTATCTCGATTACGCGATGAGCGTGATCGTGGGCCGCGCACTCCCCGATGCCCGTGATGGCCTCAAGCCCGTGCACCGACGCGTGTTATTCGCGATGCACGAGCTGGGCGCACACAGCAACAAGGCCTACTTCAAGTCGGCGCGTATCGTCGGCGACGTCATCGGTAAATACCACCCGCACGGCGACCAGTCGGTATACGACACGCTGGTGCGCATGGCGCAGCCGTTTTCGCTGCGTTACATGATGGTGGACGGCCAGGGTAACTTCGGTTCGGTCGACGGCGACTCCGCCGCGGCGATGCGTTATACCGAGTCGCGCATGTCGCGGCTGGCGCATGAGCTGATGGCCGACATCGACAAGGAAACCGTCGATTTCCAGCCTAATTACGACGAAAAGGAACAGGAACCGACGGTCATGCCGACCCGGTTCCCGAGCCTGCTGGTCAACGGCTCGGCCGGTATCGCGGTGGGCATGGCCACCAATATCCCGCCGCATAACCTGACCGAGGCGATCAACGCCTGCATCGCGCTGATCGACACCCCGGAGCTGGATGTCGAAGGCCTGATGGAATACATCCCGGGCCCGGATTTCCCCACCGCCGGCATCATCAACGGCACCGCCGGCATTGCCGCCGGCTATCGCACCGGCCGTGGCCGCGTGCGCATCCGTGCCAAGGCCGATGTGGAAGTGGCCGACAACGGCCGCGAGGCGATCGTCGTCACCGAGATCCCGTACCAGGTCAACAAGGCGCGGCTGATCGAAAAGATTGCCGAGCTGGTCAAGGAAAAGAAGCTTGAAGGCATCAGCGAGCTGCGCGATGAGTCCGACAAGGACGGCATGCGCATCTACATCGAAATCAAGCGCGGCGAATCGGCCGAGGTTGTGCTCAACAACCTGTATCAGCAGACCCAGATGGAATCGGTGTTCGGCATCAACATGGTGGCGCTGATCGACGGCCGCCCGCAGTTGATGAACCTCAAGCAGATGCTGGAGGCGTTCATTCGCCACCGCCGCGAGGTGGTCACCCGCCGCACCATTTTCGAACTGCGCAAGGCGCGTGCGCGTGCGCACGTGTTGGAAGGCCTGACCGTTGCGTTGGCCAACATCGATGAAATGATCGAGTTGATCAAGACCTCGGCCAACCCGCAGGAAGCGCGCGAGCGCATGCTGGCCAAGACCTGGCAACCGGGTCTGGTCGGTGCGCTGCTGGGCGCAGCCGGTGCCGAAGCGTCCAAGCCGGAAGATCTGCCGCCGGGCGTTGGCCTGATCAAGGGTTTCTATCAGCTCAGCGAAGTGCAGGCCTCGCAGATTCTGGAAATGCGTCTGCATCGTCTGACTGGCCTGGAACAGGAAAAGCTGACCGACGAGTACAAGCAACTGCTCGGGGTCATCGAAGGCCTGATCCGCATCCTGGAAAATCCGGATGTGCTGCTGCAGGTGATCCGCGACGAGCTGATCAATATCCGCGAGGAATACGGCGACGAACGCCGCACCGAGATCCGTCACAGCGAAGAAGACCTGGATATCCTGGATCTGATTGCGCCGGAAGACGTGGTGGTGACGCTCTCGCACGCCGGTTATGCCAAGCGGCAGCCGGTAAGCGCGTATCGCGCGCAGCGGCGTGGTGGCCGTGGCCGTTCTGCCGCGGCGACCAAGGAAGAAGATTTCATCGACCAGCTGTGGTTGGTCAACACGCACGACACGCTGCTGACCTTCACCAGCAGCGGCAAGGTGTTCTGGCTGCCGGTGCATCAATTGCCGGAGGCCGGCTCCAATGCGCGTGGCCGCCCGATCATCAACTGGATTCCGCTGGAAGCCGGCGAGCGCGTGCAGGCGGTGCTGCCGGTGCGCGAATATGTTGACAATCGTTATGTGTTCTTCGCTACCCGCAACGGTACGGTCAAGAAGACCTCGCTGAGCGAATTCGCCTTCCGTCTGGCGCGCGGCAAGATCGCGATCAATCTGGATGAAGGCGATGCACTGATCGGTGTGGCATTGACCGACGGCGACCGCGACGTGTTGCTGTTCGCCTCCAACGGCAAGACCGTGCGCTTTGGCGAATCCACCGTGCGTTCGATGGGCCGCACCGCCACCGGCGTGCGCGGTATCCGTCTGACCAAGGGCGAAGAGGTGGTGAGCCTGATCGTGGCTGAGCGTGCCGGCGGCGCCGATGAAGAGATCGAAGCCGACGATGTCGATGATGTGGTCGAAACCACCGATGGCGCTGAAACTGCGGTCATCGAGGTTGCTGATGACGGCAACGTGGCCTACATCCTGACCGCCACCGAGAACGGCTACGGCAAGCGCACTCCGCTGGCCGAATATCCGCGCAAGGGGCGCGGCACGCAGGGCGTGATCGGCATCCAGACCACCGAGCGCAACGGCAAGTTGGTGCGTGCAGTGCTGCTGGGGGCCACCGACGAAGTGCTGCTGATTTCCGATGGCGGCACGCTGGTGCGTACACGTGGTTCGGAGATCTCGCGCGTGGGCCGTAACACGCAGGGCGTCACGCTGATCCGCTTGTCCAAGGGCGAAAAGTTGCAGGCAGTGGAACGCCTGGATGCATCGCTGGACGAGGTGGAAGATGTAGCAGGCGAGGCGGCTGTTGCCAGCGATACGCCGCCTGCAGACGCCTGACGGCCACAGCCAGTCGCAGAGAGATCAAAGCAAACGCCGGCGTACTACCGGCGTTGTTTATGGGCGACGTCCGCCTGATTTTGAGTAGCACCTCAGTTTGGAGTCCAATTCCCTACCCCGAGGAGATTGGACGTGAAGAAGCGTTTTTCCGAAGAGCAGATCATCGGCTTCCTGCGCGAAGCCGAGGCCGGTGTGGCGATCAAGGACCTGTGCCGGCGGCATGGCTTCAGTGAGGCGTCCTACTACCTGTGGCGCGGCAAGTTCGGCAGCATGAGCGTGCCAGATGCCAAGTGGCTCAAGGACCTGGAGGCCGAGAACACGCGACTGAAGAAGTTGCTGGCTGAGCAGGTGTTCCAGAACGACCTGATCAAGGATGCGCTGCAAAAACAATGGTGAGCGCACCGGCGCGTCGTGCGCTGGTGCGCGAGTGGATCGAAGGTGGCGCCAGCGAGCGCTGCGCCCTGGCGGCGATCGGCATGAGCGCCAGTGCGCTGCGCTATCGCCCGCGCGAGGACCGCAACGTTGAGTTGCGCGAGCGCATCCTTGCGTTGGCGCATCGCCATCGCCGCTATGGCGTGGGGATGATCTCTCTCAAGCTGCGGCAGGAAGGTCGTCTCGTGAACTATAAGCGGGTGGAGCGGCTGTATCGCCAGCAGCAGCTACAAGTCCGGCACCGCAAGCGCAAGAAGGTACCGGTTGGCGAGCGTCAGCCGCTGCTGCGGCCAGCGCAGGCCAACCAGGTGTGGTCGATGGACGTCGTGTTCGACCGCACCGCCGAAGGCCGAGTGATCAAGTGCCTGGTGATCGTGGACGACTACAACCAACACCGCCCAAAGAAAGCAATCGGCGCAATGACGCCGGCAACGTATGCCCAGCAGTTGGCCAATAGCGATATCATCAACCCCGGACTCTAAACCCGACTGCTACTCAGGATGGGGGGACGTCGCAAGGACAGCAAGGCGGTGGTCGCGATGATGTCGGGCGTCGAGGCCGACAAGCCGGGTTGGGCGCTGCGCGATGAAGCGCTTGGACAACTCACCCAACGTTCGCGGTCACCTCGTCGTTCTGCACCGCATCTTGCACATCCTGCGCCAGCGTCGCCTTGACGATGATCGAGCGGATCGCATCGGTGGCCTCGGACAGCGGCACATCGTGACTCAATCGCTGGAAGGTATCGCGGCTGTTGTAGCCGGAGCCATCCTTCAAGTAATGCTCATACATCGACAGCAGATCCTGGCAAGCCGTGATCAGTGCAGCAACATTGCCGTGCACCAGTGCGTGACCCAGCTGATCGAAGCTGTGCAAACAGTCGGCAAGCCAGTGCAGGTCGTAGCGCGCGGTCGCCGGCTCGGGTGCATTGTGGCCGCGGCTGTAGGCGCTGTAGCGACGCAGGATGCGCGCCACGCGTGCGACATGCCCGAAGAGCGTGCCGATCTCGCTGGCGATATCCAACCGCTGCACCAGCACCATCGGAATCACCTGGCCGGCAGTGGCCGCCTGCTGCTCCGAGGCGTTCTGCTCCTGCTGCTCCGAGGCGTTCTGCTCCTGCTGCTCCAGCGATTGCTTGAGCACGGCATAGCTGCGCTGCAACGATTCCAGTTCCAGCGTGGTGGCCGCCGCACGCGCCTTCTGTTGCGACAGCGCCGCCTGATAGCTACCGAGGCGGTCCTGCGTGCTGGCAAGCTCGCTCGATTCGGCACGCAACTGGCGACCGCGCACGAATGCCAGTGCGGTGGCGATCAGCGCCCACAGTGCGGACGCAGGCACCAGGTAGATCAAGATGCCCATGGGAGATTCCTCGAAACGTTGCATATCTTGTCGGCCTGACAATGACGTTCTTGAGGGATCTCGGTTTGTGCGGCGACAAAGGTCACCAACAGGAATGCTGCCGTCCCGCCATCGGCCACGACGTGGGCGTCAGGGAGTTCGCCCTGGCTGCACATCCGTTGGTACAGAGGTGACCGCCGACGACGGTACGGGCGCGGTGCGCGGGGGCAGCAACAGACGCGTGCCCAGCCGGCGCAGTGCCGTATTTCCCGGCATTTCAACCAGCCGATACATCGACCAGGCCGCCGCGATGGTGATGGCGCCGATAGGCAAGGCCAGGGCCGGTCTTGGTTGCATGCCGTCCATGACCACCAGCGCAGCATAGATGATCGGAATATTGAGCAAATACACCGAGAAACTGCATTCACCGATAAGCATCGTCAGCCGGTTGCCGAGCAGGCGCTTGCTGAGAGCGGTATCGAACGAGAACAGGAACACGAAGATTCCGGCAAAGCCAGCCGTCTCCAAGGTCAGATAGAGCTCGCGCTTTGAACCGAGATCGACATCGACAACACCCGCGATGACGGCCAGCACCAGCGCGATGACGCCAGCCTGCAGCAAGGCCAGCGTGGTCATGTTGACGCCGGCCACGACCCGGGTCCGCACCAAGCCCAATACCACGCCGGCCAGGAAGTAATGGATCTTTGAGCCGACGAAGGTGCCCGGCAAATGGGCCCTGTAAGCGATAAGCATCAGGATGCTGCCGAGCACCGCCACCATCAGGGTGACATTGCTCTTGGTGCGGGACGCATGCAACGCAAACCAGATGCCGACGAAGATCACGTAGAACTGGACTTCGGGTGGAATGCTCCAGAGCGCAGACACGTTACCGGAGAACAAAAGGTGACGCAGCAGGTTGTCGTTGCTGATCGCGTAGACGAAATGTGGGTCGATCAGGTTGTAGATCAGATAGGACGCCAGCACGACGGTCAGATAGGCCGGCGCAATACGGGAGGACCTGGAAATTGCGTAGCGCGCCACTGAGGGGTAGCTGGCATCCTTTTCTCCGTAGAGAAATGCCATCAGAAAACCGCTCAGGGTAAAGAACACCATCACGCCCATCTCGCCTGGAAACAGATGGGTATCGGTGAAGAATTTTTCTTCCGTCAGATGAGCATAAACGACAAGTAATGCAGCAAGGCCGCGAATACCGGTCAACGAATCGATGCGCTGTTCCTGCTGCATGAGTGGGGGCTCTCAGTGGGAGACATACGAAAACCCGCGCCTGCCGGAGGCGCGATGTCGCTTGCGTGCGCTGACGCCTCAGGACGTCAGGTGTTTGCGTGCGCTGACGCCTCAGGACGTCAGGTGTTTGCGTGCGTTGCCGCCTCAGGGCGGGCAGGCGTTTACCCTGCTTCGCCCGACTCGCTGAAAACTTACTTGGCTTGCAACTTCAAGCCTATGGTATCGCGCGCAGTCGGCAAGAAGATTGATCAATATCACTCTACGCCGAACTCGGGAGCTAACCGGCAGCGCATGTGTGTATCCCGAATTGGTGTGTAAGGCCCAGTGGATGCATGCGTGTCATGGGCCAGGTTGAGGTATCAGCCCAAAATTCCAGGCAAATCCAGCCCTTTTTCCTTGGCGCAATCGGTTGCAATGGCGTAACCGGCATCGGCGTGGCGCATCACGCCGGTGGCCGGGTCGTTCCAGAGCACGCGTTCCAGGCGCTTGTCGGCGGCCTCGCTGCCATCGCAGACGATGACCATGCCGGCGTGTTGCGAGAACCCCATGCCGACGCCGCCGCCGTGGTGCAGCGATACCCAGGTGGCGCCGCTGGCGGTGTTGAGCAGGGCGTTGAGCAGCGGCCAGTCGGAAACCGCGTCCGAGCCGTCGGCCATCGCTTCGGTTTCGCGATTGGGCGAGGCCACGCTGCCGGAATCCAGATGGTCGCGGCCGATCACCACCGGCGCCTTCAGTTCGCCGCTGCGGACCATGGCATTGAAGGCCAGGCCCAGCCGGTGGCGGTCGCCCAGGCCCACCCAGCAGATGCGCGCGGGCAGGCCCTGGAAGGCGATCTTTTCGGTCGCCATGTCGAGCCAGCGATGCAGGTGCGCATCGTCGGGAATGAGTTCCTTGACCTTGGCGTCGGTCTTGGCGATATCGTCCGGGTCGCCACTGAGCGCGACCCAGCGGAACGGGCCAATACCGCGACAAAACAGCGGGCGGATGTAGGCGGGTACGAAGCCGGGGAAATCGAATGCGTTATCGATGCCGGCTTCCAGCGCCATCTGGCGCAGGTTGTTGCCGTAGTCCACGGTGGGCACGCCCAGCGCATGGAAAGTGAGCATGGCGCGGATGTGGTTGGCCATCGAATCGCGCGCGGCGGCTTCCACTTCCTTCGGTGCGCTGACGCGCTTGTCGTCCCATTCGTCCACGCTCCAGCCCTGCGGCAGGTAGCCGTTGACCGGATCGTGCGCCGAGGTCTGGTCGGTCAACAGATCCGGCTTGATCCCGCGCAGCAGCAGTTCGTCCAGCATGTCGGCGACATTGCCGAGCAGGCCGACCGACAGCGGTTTTTTCGCGGTGCACGAGTCTTCGATCAAGCGCAGCGCTTCATCCAGCGAATCGGTCCAGGTATCGAGATAGCCGGTGCGCAGGCGCATGTCGATGCTGCTCTTGCGGCACTCCACCGCCAGGCATGAGGCGCCGGCCATCACCGCGGCCAGCGGTTGCGCGCCGCCCATGCCGCCAAGCCCGCCGGTGAACAACCACTTGCCGGCCAGGTTGCCGGCGTAGTGCTGGCGGCCCATTTCCACGAAGGTTTCGTAGGTGCCCTGCACGATGCCTTGCGCGCCGATGTAGATCCAGCTGCCGGCGGTCATCTGGCCGTACATGGCCAAGCCCTTTTGATCGAGTTCATTGAAGTGGTCCCAGGTGGCCCAGCGCGGCACCAGGTTGGAATTGGCGATCAGCACGCGCGGTGCATCGGCGTGGGTGCGGAACACGCCCACCGGTTTGCCGGACTGCACCAGCAGGGTCTGGTCGTCGTCAAGACGGGTGAGCGCAGCGATGATGGCATCGAAGGATTCCCAATCGCGCGCGGCACGGCCAATGCCGCCGTACACCACCAGTTCCTGCGGGCGCTCGGCCACGTCCAGGTCCAGGTTGTTCATCAACATGCGCAGCGGCGCTTCGGTGAGCCAGCTCTTGGCGGTGAGCGTGGTGCCGGTGGCGGCGCGGATGACGCGGGTTGCATCGTGACGGGTCATGCCGGGTTCCTTGCAATCAGCGGGTGGCCGCAGGCGGCGCGGCGTCGGAAGAGGGGGTGTTGGCGAACTGCAGGCAGGCCAGCAGTACATGGCGTAGCACCGCGCGCAATACGACGGCGTGCACCGGCTGCCACGGCATCGGCCAGTTCTCGGGAGTGAGGATGTCCGGCTCGCGCATGTAGCCGCGGCAGGCCAGTTCCATCTGCAATGTGTGCACGCCATGTTCGGGGTGCGCGTAGTGGCGGGTGATCCAGCCGCCCTTGAAGCGCCCGTTGCGTACCGTGCTGGAGCCGCTGCTGCGGCACAGGCTCTCTACCGCATCGACCAGGCGTGGGTCGCAGCTGCGGTCGTCGTTGCTGCCGATATTGAACTGCGGCAATTCGCCATCGAACAGATGCGGGATGAACGAGCGGATCGAATGCGCATCGTAGACCACGATCTTCGCGTGCTGCGTGCGCAGCCGTGCAATCTCGTCGGCAAGCGCTGCGTGGTACGGGTCGAACCAGCGCGTGCGACGCAACGCGATTTGCGCCTCATCCGGCGCAGCGCCATCGACATACAACTGCTGATTGTCGAAGGTGGTGAGCGGGCACAGACCGGTGGTGTTCTGGCCCGGATACAGCGATGCCCCGCTGGGGTCGCGATTGACGTCGATGACCGAGCGCGAGATCGCGGTGCGCAGCGTGGTGGCGCCCAGCGACTGTGCGAAATCGTAGAGCTGATGCACCCACCAATCGGTATCGCGGCGCGCCAGCCACGGCGAAACGAACTGGTCGGCCACGTCCTCCGGTAACTCGGCGCCGGTGTGCGGAAAACTGATGATCAACGGCGCCTCGCCGCGGTGGAGTTCTAACCAGTCGGGCAGGGCGTTCATTGCTGCGCTCCATGTATAAGTGCTGCGAGCGTGCGGCATGCGGTGCGCAGCAGTTGCGCGTTGTGGATGCGTCGCGTGCGCCGTGCCGCGTCATCGCATGTGCTTGGAGATATCGCGAAAGATTGCCGTTGCGATTGCGAAGATGTAGGTATCGACCCGCTGCATGAGAGCTGCCAACTCATACGTCGTGCTCCACGCCCGGCAACGCAATCGCCACCGCCTGCGCCAGCGCGCCCGAGCGTACCAAGGCGCTGGCAGCCAACATGTCGGGATGGAAATAGCGATCGTCCTGCAGTGTTGGTACATGCGCGCGCAACAGGGCACGCGCGGCTTCCAGTGCGGCGCTGGAGCGCAGCGGCGCATGGAAATCGCAGCCTTGTGCGGCGGCCAGCAGTTCGATGCCGATCACATGCGCGGCGTTCTCTGCCATCGCCAGCAGACGGCGCGCACCGTGGGCGGCCATCGACACGTGATCTTCCTGATTGGCCGAGGTCGGAATCGAATCGACGCTGGCCGGATACGCGCGCTGTTTGTTTTCCGACACCAGCGCCGCGGCGGTGACCTGCGGAATCATGAAGCCGGAGTTCAAGCCCGGGCGCGGGGTGAGGAAGGCGGGCAGGCCGGACAGGGCAGGGTCCACCAGCATGGCGGTGCGGCGTTCGCTGATCGAGCCGATTTCGCACACCGCCATCGCCAGCATGTCGGCGGCGAAGGCCACCGGCTCGGCGTGGAAATTGCCACCAGACAAGGCTTCGCCGGTATCGCTGAAGACCAGCGGGTTATCGGACACGCCATTGGCTTCGATCTCCAGCGTGCGCGCGGCCTGGCGCATGATGTCCAACGCCGCTCCCATCACCTGTGGCTGGCAGCGCAGGCAGTACGGGTCCTGCACGCGCCCATCGCCAAGCCGATGCGATTCGCGAATGGCCGAATCCGTCATCAAGGCGCGCAACGCCGCCGCGGTGGCGATCTGTCCCGGCTGCCCGCGCAATGCGTGGATGCGCGCATCGAAGGGCGTATCCGAGCCCTTGGCCGCTTCTACCGACAACGCGCCGGCGACCAGCGCGGCCTGCAACACGGTTTCGATCTCAAACACACCGGCCAGGGCGCAGGCGGTGGAAAACTGGGTGCCATTGAGCAGCGCCAAGCCTTCTTTCGCGCCCAGCACGCGGGGCTGCAATTGCGCCTGTGCCAGTGCGTCAGCAGCAGATAGGCGCTGGTTGCCGACGAAGGCTTCGCCAAAGCCGATCATCACCGCGGCCAGATGCGACAGCGGCGCCAGATCGCCGGAGGCACCCACCGATCCCTGGCATGGCACCACCGGGGTGATGCCATGGCGCAGCATCGCTTCCAGCAGTGCCAGCGTGTCCGGCTGCACGCCGGAAGCGCCCTGGGCCAGGCTGGTGAGCTTGAGCGCCATCATCAGCCGCACCACCGGCACCGGGGTGGGCTCGCCGACACCGGCTGCATGCGAGAGCACGATATTACGCTGCAGGGTCTGCAGATCCTCCCGCTCGATGCGTACGCTGGCCAGCTTGCCGAAGCCGGTATTGACCCCATACACCGGCTCGCCACGCGCAACGATGGCCTCCACCGTTTGCGCGCTGTGCAGCACGGCAGCGGCGCATGCATCGTCCACTGCGACCTCGGCACCGCGATACAGCGCACGCCATTGCGTCAGTGTGACCTGGCCGGGCTGCAAGACAACAGAAACAGGCATGACGACTCCGGATTCAGCAAAGATGCCCGCGCAACACGCGGGCATGAAGAGGGTTGAAGCCCATGCGGTAGACCAGATCGGCCGGCGCATCGATGTCCCAGATCGCCAGATCGCAGTCCATGCCGGCGCGCAACCGGCCCAGGCGCTCGCTGCGCCCGAGCGCGCGCGCAGCCTCGCGGGTGAAGCCGGCGATGCATTCGTCCACGGTCATGCGGAACAGCGTCGCCGCCATGTTCATCGCCAGCAGCGGGCTGGTCAGCGGCGAAGTGCCTGGGTTGCAGTCGGTGGCCAGCGCCAGTGGCACGCCGGCCGCGCGCAATGCGGCAATCGGCGGCACCTGGGTGTCGCGAGTGAAATAAAACGCGCCCGGCAACAGCACTGCCACCGTGCCGGCGCCAGCCATCGCTGCGATGCCGGCCTGGTCCAGGTATTCGATGTGATCGGCCGACAACGCGCCGTAGCGTGCAGCCAGTTCGGCACCGTGCTGATTGCTCAGCTGTTCGGCGTGGATCTTGATGTGCAAGCCATGCGCTTGCGCCGCGATGAAGACCTGTTCGGCCTGCGCGTGCGAGAACGCCAGATGCTCGCAGAATACGTCCACGGCCTCGGCCAGCCCTTGCGCGGCGATCGCCGGAATCATCTGCGTGCAGACCTGGTCGGTGTAGCGCTGCGCATCGCCGCCAGGCGGCACTGCATGTGCGCCGAGGAAGGTCGGCACCACTTCCACCTTGCGCAGCGCGGCGAGTTGGCGCGCCACGCGCAGTTGCTTGATTTCATCGTCCAGCGTGAGCCCGTAGCCGGATTTGATTTCCAGCGTGGTCACACCTTCGCCAAGCATCGCGTCCAGGCGCGGCAGGCTGGCGGCCAGCAGTGCCGCGTCGTCGGCGGCGCGGGTGGCGCGCACCGTCGCCACGATGCCACCGCCAGCTGCGGCGATGTCGGCGTAGCTGGCACCGCGCAGGCGTTGCTCGAATTCGTTGGCGCGATTGCCGGCGTACACCAGATGGGTATGGCAATCGATCAGACCCGGGCTGATCCAGCGACGCTGGCAGTCGTGCGTGGCGTGTGGCTGCAGTGCTGGTGCCTGTGCGGCCGGGCCGGCGTAGACGATGCGGCCCTGCTGGCAGGCGACGGTGCCGTCGTCCACGATGCCCAGGCCGCCGTCGGCGGCATCCAGGGTCATCAGTTGCGCGTTGTGCCAGAGAACGTCGCAATGCATGGCGCAGGCTCGTGGTGTCTGATATGTATATACAATAAGTTCGGCAATCGAGGGTGTCCAGTGGCTGACCAACAGATGCAGGTGTTCTGGGCCGCCCGGGCGTTGTTGCCCGACGGCTGGGCGAGCGGGGTGCGGGTCGCGGCAGAGCAGGGCCGCATCGCCTCGGTGCAGGCCGGTGCCACTGCTGCCCTGACCGACACGCGCTGCGACGTGCTGTTGCCGGGCTTGGGCAATCTGCACAGCCATGCCTTCCAGCGCGGCATGGCGGGGTTGACCGAAGTCGGCGGACGCAGCGGCGACAGCTTCTGGAGCTGGCGCGAGCTGATGTACCGCTTCGTCGACCGGCTCGATCCGGACAGCCTGCAGGCGATCGCCGAACAAGCGTATGTGGAAATGCTCGAAAGCGGCTTCACCCGCGTCGGCGAATTCCACTATCTGCACCACGCCGTGAGCGGTGCGCCGTACGCGCATGCCGGCGAAATGTCCGAGCGCATCGCCGCCGCGGCCGCCAACACCGGCATCGGTCTCAGCTTGTTGCCGGTGTTCTATGCGCATTCGGATTTCGGCGGTGCCGCTCCCAGCCCGGCGCAACGCCGCCTGATTCACGGCATCGATGGTTTCGCACGCCTGCTGGACGACTGCAGACACAGCCTGAAAGCGCTGCCGGATGCGGTGCTTGGGCTGGCGCCGCACAGCCTGCGTGCGGTCACCCCGCCGCAATTGGCGGCGTTGGTGCCGCTCACCGATGGCCCCATCCACATCCATATCGCCGAACAGCAACGTGAAGTGGATGCCTGCCTGGCCTGGTCCGGGCAGCGTCCGGTGCAGTGGCTGCTGGCCAACGCGCCGGTGGATGCGCGCTGGTGTCTGGTGCACGCCACGCACGTGGATGCGCACGAACTGCAGGCGATCGTCGCCAGCGGCGCGGTCGTCGGTCTGTGCCCGATCACCGAGGCGAATCTGGGCGACGGCGTGTTCCCGATGCGGGCATTTGCCGCGGCGGGCGGACGCTTCGGCGTGGGCTCGGATTCGAATGTGCTGATCGATGCAGCCGAAGAACTGCGCCTGCTCGAATACGGCCAGCGCCTGACGCTGCAGGCGCGCAATGTAGTGGCGCAGGGTGGAGTATCCAGTGGACGCTGGCTCTACGATCAGGCCGGCATTGGCGCCGCGCAGGCGTTGGGCGTTGCGCACACCGGCATCCGTCCCGGTGCCGCGGCTGATCTGGTCGAGTTGGACGCAGCGCATCCGGCCCTGCTGGCGCGCAACGACGACGCCTTGGTAGACAGCTGGCTGTTCGCCGCGCGTGGCTCGGCGGTACGCAATGTCTGGCGCGGCGGGCGCTGGGTGGTGCGCGATGGGCGGCATGCCGATCGCGCGCGTATTGCCACGCGGTTTGCTGCGGTGCTGCGCAGCCTGCTGGACACATGACATCGGCTAGCAAAATGTAGCGAGCAACGTCAGATTGATACCGATAGCGCAGAAGGATCGAGGTATGGGCCTTGTAACTGCCGATTCCGAGCCGCCGCCGCACCGGGCAGGCCCGCGCGTTGGTGTTCTCAGCTGCTATCAGCGGATGCGCGCACGATGCTCCCGCTGGAGCCGCTAAAAACGCTGCAGCGTCGTCGGGCAGCTGCATGCAGTGCCCTCATCAATGCAGGGTGTGCATGGTGCATGCCGCAACGTGCACACCGCGCACCCGCCCGACGATGCGGCCTTCCGATTGGATAGCCGCTCTTCCCGGAGACCCGAGCTTTGACCGCCCCCCCCCCATCGCGCCTGGCACCTTGCATCAGCGCATCCGCCAGGATCTGGAGCAACGCATCCATAGCGGCGACTGGCCGCCCGGGCACCGCGTGCCCCCCGAGCACGAGTTGATGGCGCAATACGGCTGTTCGCGCATGACCGTCAACAAGGTGCTCGGCTTGCTGGCCGATGCCGGCATGATCGAACGCCGTCGGCGCACCGGCTCGTTCGTGGCGCGTCAGCATCCGTATCTGGAACAGGTGGCGCTTTCGATTCCGGATATCGAAGTGGAAATGACCACGCGCGGCCACGTCTATCGTTTCGCGTTGTTGTCGCGGCAGCTGCGCAACGTCCGTCAGCGCGTGCCGCAGGAACGTGCGTTGGGCAGCACCGGCAAACTGCTGGCTTTGCAGAGCGTGCATCTGGCCGACGGCCGACCGTTTGCGCTAGAACAGCGGGTGATCGATATCACCACGGTTCCAGAGGCATTGGCGCAGCCGTTCACCGAGATGGCGCCGGGCAGCTGGCTGTTGCGCAACGTGCCATGGACGCGCGCCGAGCACCGCATCAGCGCGATCAGCGCCGACGCGGCGCAGGCCAGGCAGCTGCAGGCGGACGATGGCGCGGCCTGCCTGGTCATCGACCGTCACACCTGGCGTGGCGACCAGCCGGTCACCTACGTGCGCCAGATGTTTCTCGGCGGCTCGTACGATCTGGTGGCGCGGTTTGCGCCGGGAATGCGCTGAGATGATCTCGGCAGGCGCCGGGTGCGTCGTCGCAGCGCACATGTCGCTACCAACCATTAGCGG
The DNA here is from genome assembly GCF_004136375.1 of Xanthomonas oryzae pv. oryzae. Taxonomy (NCBI): domain Bacteria; kingdom Pseudomonadati; phylum Pseudomonadota; class Gammaproteobacteria; order Lysobacterales; family Lysobacteraceae; genus Xanthomonas; species Xanthomonas oryzae. The sequence goes on along the minus strand of NZ_CP031697.1, from coordinate 3,033,254 downwards.
CGAGGTGGGAATCGCTGCATGCCAATGCATCCCTTGCGATTGCTGCGCATGCCTGCGCGCCATGACACCAAGACAGCAAGCAACGCGCCAGGATCAAATCGTAGTGCACTGACGCCAGCGCACCGGCTCCGCGACTCCCGGGCGTGGGTTGAGTTGCACGCGCACCGTGCGCAGGTAGGGATAGCGTTCCAGTTCTCGGCAGATCAGCGGCCATGCCGCGCTGTCTTCCACCGTGCGATCCACTACCAGCGTCTCCTTGGTCAGCCAGATGCCGCGCATCAGGCCAGGCGTCTGCGCCAACGCTTTGGACACCTCGCGCTGATAGCCCTGCATGGTGGCGGCATCCGGTTCTGCGCCGGCGGTCGGTGTGACTGGCGCGAGCGGCGTCGGTACGGCAGCAGGCGGCGGTGTCGGCTGCGCTGTCGTCGCGGAAGGCGTATTTGAAGCCACCGCTGCAGGAACCGGCGAGGACACCGCAGTGCGCGGTGCGGCCGGTGCCGGCGCTGGCGGGCGCAGTTCGAGTACCGCCATGACTGCCAGCGTGGCCAGCGCGGCACCGGCGATCACGCTCTGTTGGATCGCGCGGCGGCGGGCCGCACCGACCACGCCGGCTTCCACATCGCCGGGCAGATACGGTTTGAGCAGCGGCCATAGGCGCGCACCGTCCAGCACCTCGATCGATTGTTTTTCCGAGGCGGCGAGACCTTCGCGCTCCATGCGGCTTTCGGTGACCATCACGCCGCCGTTGGCGCCAGCCAGCCGCGCCATCGCGCCCAGCTCGTTCACCGCCGCCACGCCGATGCGATAACCGCGCCTGTGCTTGCAGGCCACCAGGCGGGTGCCATGCTCGGTTTGCATCATGAAATCGGCGCTGGGCAGGCCGTCCTGCGGCAACTGGGTCGGCTGCCATCCGCGTTGATCCTGCAGAACGCGCAATACCACGGCGGAAAAATCGCGCCAATGCATGGTGGACAACGCACGTACGCCTTCGTGCACTTCACTTGCGCGTCGTCGCACCAACCAGAGATAAGCACACACCGCCAGCCAGAGCAGCAGTGCAGCCAAAGGCGCCAAAATCCAGGAAGGCATAAGCATCAAGCAATGGCGCGTATAACGCGTCGTTGGTCTAGAAGAATCCTTCGCGAAAGATTCGTCAATGGATCACTGGCGGCGATATCGCGAGCCGTGATCCAGATAGCGAAAGACCCGCCAGTCCGAAGCCGTGAGGGGAGGGGAGCAAACGGACTTCGGAATGCAGGACTGGCGGGTCGTTCCCGATTTTCTGAAAAAACATGTTGCTTTGCAATATTGGGCGGCGGCGTGGCGTTGGAGAGCTAAGGCACTGATTCCAAAAGCCTGTATGAGGATTCGACTGGCATATGGACAGTGCCACACATCGCGCTGATCCAGCGCCACTGCGCCCACTGGTGCCTCGATGGCCGCGTGGCGCAACGATTCGGGCCAACGACGTTAAAGACTTTCGTTATCCAGGGTCGCCGGCTGCCCACAAGGCGCTGTGCAGGCAGGGTAGTTTTTCCAAGCGAGCCCGCGCTCAGCGCCCGTGCCCGGCTCGAAATACCTCCCGCGCGTCGGACATCCTGCCTTCACCGGCTCGGTAGAACCGCCCCACCAGACGGTGGCGCGGTTGCTTTTACCGTCGCTTATTCAGGGTCGAACGCACCGGGGTTGCCGGACGAGGTCGCCGCCCCCGCACCTGCACCGCTGGCACCCGGCGTCTCGCTGCCGGCTGCTTGCGCCGCCTGGTTGGCGGTGCGGTTGGCACGCTTGGTGGCGGCTGTGTTGGCACGCACCTGGGCCTTGAGCGATTCGACCTCGCGTCGCAGGTTTTCCAGCTCTTCCTGCTCAGGGATGTTGAGCGTGCGCAGTACGCCTTTGACGCGCTCGTCGAAGGCCTTGCCCAGCTTGTCCCAGCCGCGCATGGCGGTGTCGCGTGCTTGTTCGAACTGGGTTTCGACTTCTCCGCGCAATTCGTCAACGCTTTCGGCCGCCTTGCGCTGCCCGGTGCGTTCGTAGGCGGCGCCTTCGCGCACCAGTGAGTCGAACAGCTTGCCGCCTTCGCTCTGCACGCGGCCAAGCGCGCCCAGTCCGGCCAGCCACACGGTCTGAGCCGATTCGCCGAGCCGTCGCGAGATCTGTTCCGCCTGCGCCTGGAAGCCCTGGGCCGCGTTTTCGCGGTTACCGTTGTGATCGTATCCGGTCGTCATGCGATGCTCCTGTAGGTTGCCAAAGTGACGTTACCTTCACCCTAGTACCGGCCCTGCATCGGGCAGGTGAAGCGGTGCCCGATCAGGCGTGTTGCCAGCATCTACCCGCCAGTGCCAGGGCAGGTGACTTGGCGCTGAAGCAGCGCAGCGCCAAGCGTGGTTCAGGCCAATTTTTCGGCCAGCAAGCGGCGAATTTCCGATTCCACCATCGGCTGCATGGCCGACAGCAAGAAGCCCAGCTCGGCGGTGACGTGCACTTGCTGCGGCAGCAGCGCGATCGCCCCGTCCACGCCGGACCCCGCGATGCGCAAGGTGTCGCCTTCCCAGTGCGAGGCGATGCCGTAGCGATCGGTCAGCTTGCGCGCCGCCGCATCGATAGCCGCGCGGGCCTGGGCCGGCGTCAAGGAATGGTCGTGGCGGATATCGATGCTGGACATGGGGGCGATGGGTCGTGCGAAAAGTGAGGGCGCATTGTGCGCATGCGCGGGCCGGGCTCCAAGTGCGACCGTGGACCACGTTGCTGACGATGTCAGGAATGCGGGTTTATGCCGCGCGCCGGCGCTGCGTGCGCTCGGCCAGGCTGCATCGCGTTCCTGACGTGCGCTTGGCTGCGCCCCGGCACGCCCCGATCACCCGAGATGGCCGCGCGCGGGAACAAACCTGCTAGGCTGCAGCCGGTGCGCGACCTGCAAGTTCATTTCACCCACCGGCAGCAGCCGGATCATCCCCTCAAGCCCGGCGTCCACCGGATCGTCCGTCATGCCTCCGGCAGCGTGCGGGTGGTCGCCGATGCGCAGGGCGCGTTGCTGTTGGCGCAGTTCTGCCTGGACCAACGTGGCCTGTGGCTGCAGGTGGCCAACGGCATCCGCGGCATCCACGTCAATGGCCGACCGATACGTCGCATGGCGCTGCTACGCCCGGGCGATGCGATCTATGCCGATGGGGTGGAAATGCTGCTGCGCAGTGCGCCCTCCACTGCGCCGTCCGACGATATCCAGGAAGACACGGCCGGCTTGAGCGAAGTCTGCCTGCTGCTGCGCGGTGTGGGCGGTCGTCATCACGGGCGTAGCTTCACCCTGGATCGCTCGCGTCTGGTCGGCAGCGATGCCGCCGCCGATATCGTTATCGACGACCCCGCGTTTGCTGCGCAGCACGCGCGGTTGGAGCGTCATGGCGACCGTGTGCTGATCCGCGATCTGGGTTCGGAAGAAGGCAGCTGGATCAATGGCGTGCAGGTGCGCGATGGCTGGCTGCAGGCCGGCGATCAGGTCGTGTTCGACGCGCGCCACCGGTTCGTGGTGGAAGTACCGCGTACCCACCACAGCACCACCTGGGATCTGCCCGACACAGAGCCGATGCCACCGCCGCGTGCCGTTGCCGAGCTGACGCGCGTGCCGGTGAAGGTCGCCAGTTGGCCCTGGCTGCTGCTCAGCGCGGTGTTGCTTGCGGCGGCGCTGAGCGCCTTGCTTTGGTTCGGCGCGCGCTGAGTTTTTTCCAGGCGCGCCAGCCCAGTAACACCGCAAGTATGCCGGCATACAGCGCCGGCTCGCGGATGTCGGACTTCACCAACCACCAGAAATGCAGCACCGCCAGCAGGCCGATCGGGTAGATCAGCATGTGCACGCGGCCCCAGTTGCGCTTGAGCCGACGCATCCAGCCCTGGGTGGAGGTAATCGCCAGCGGCATCAGCAGCAGCCATGCCGCAAATCCCACCGTGATGTAGGGGCGTTTAAGGATCTCTTCGAAAATCTGCGTCCAGAAGCCGCGCAGGTCCAACGTGAGATAAGCCGCCAGGTGCACGGTGGCATAGAAGAACGCGTACAGGCCCAGCATCCGGCGGAAGCGGATCAATACGGCCTGTCCGGTCAGTTGGCGCAATGGGGTGATTGCCAGCGTGATCAGCAGGAAACGCAGCGCCCACAGCCCGGTGCGATGCTCGATCTCGGCCACCGGGTCGGCGCCCAGGGCGTCGCTACCGCTCTGCCATACCTGCCAGAACTGCCAGCCGAGCAGGGCGATCGGCGCCAGCGCGGCAGCATGCACCAGCGTCTTGGCAACGATCACGGAAGTGGATGTCTTGGCCATGCGATCTCGTCAATGAAAGCGGTTTTGCGGAAGATGGTTGCGTGGCTGCGTGTAACGCACATCAGCCTCGCAGCGGTGATACAGGTGCCTGGCTCGGTGGATACCCGGCAATGCGTTGCGGACAGGCATGTCCTGCGCGATCAGGCTCTGCAACTCGCTAACCCAGAACGCTGGCGCTGCCATTACACATCATGCTTGGTAGGAGCCCGCTGGCGCGCGATGAGGCGCTACGTAGAACGCCCGGTCGCGCGCCAGCGCGCTCTTGCAGTGATGCAAGCTCGCATGGATCGAGCCATCGCCTAGAACCACTTTTTCAGATCCATGCCCGCGTACAACGAAGCGACCTGATCGGCGTACCCGTTGAAGGGTTTGGTCGCGATACGCTCGGCGAACAGTTTGCTGGCCGTGCCGGCGATGCGGCGCTCGGTCTTCTGACTCCAGCGCGGGTGGTCCACCGCCGGATTGACGTTGGAAAAGAAGCCGTATTCGGACGGTTGCAGATCGTGCCAGGCGGTTTCGGGCATTTTTTCGACGAAGCGGATTTCCACGATCGACTTGATGCTCTTGAAGCCATATTTCCACGGCACGACCAGCCGCAACGGCGCGCCGTTCTGCTGCGGTAGCGGCTTGCCGTACAGGCCGGTGGCCAGCAGGGTCAGTGGGTGCATCGCCTCGTCGATGCGCAGGCCTTCACGGTACGGCCAGTTGATCGAGCGGTAGCGCACGCCGGGCATCTGTTGTGGGTCGGCCAGCGTGGTGAACGCGACGTACTTGGCCTTGGAGGTCGGCGCGAAGCGCTTGAGCACCTCGGCCAACGGCACGCCCGTCCACGGGATCACCATCGACCAGCCTTCCACGCAGCGCAGCCGATAAATGCGTTCCTCCGGCGTGATGTCCTTGAGCAGTTCGTCCAGCGACAGGCTGCCCGGTTTCTCGCACTCGCCGCTCACCTTCACCGTCCACGGCGAGAGCTTCAATGTCTTGGCGGCCTTGGACGGATCGGTCTTGTCGGTACCGAACTCGTAGAAGTTGTTGTAGCTGGTGACGTCTTCCAGCCGGGTCAACTCCTCAGCCGTGCGAAACCCACTGCGCGCCTGCGCCGGCGTCACCACGGTCTTGGGCGGAGGCGGCGGATCGGCCTCGGCACACCCCGCCACGCCCAGCGCCGGGGTCAACGCCACTACCTGCAGCAGCCGGCGACGGTCGCGATAAACGGCCTCATCTGTGATCTGGCTGGACGGCAATTTGAAAGCATCGCGAAACGACATGGCAGGCTCCGGCGGTGGCTGCAACGTGAGAGTAACGAACCGGAAAAAAGTTCGCTTTGATGCACGCCTACGTTACGTCAGGCTCAGTCAGAAGGATGCAGCTGCAACTTCTTTGCCCGCTGCCAAGCCCGATGCGCTGCGGCATACTAGGAGGCTAGCTCGACAAGGTGTGCCATGACACGCGCGTTCAATTTCAGTGCCGGCCCTGCGACATTGCCGGAATCGGTCCTGCGGCAGGCGCAGGCGGAGATGGTCGAGTGGAACGGCGTTGGCGCCTCGATCGTGGAAATCAGCCACCGCAGCGCCGATTTCATGGCGGTGGCGGCGGCCGCCGAAGCCGATCTGCGCAGTTTGTTGTCGATTCCCGACGACTACGCAGTGATGTTCACCGCCGGTGGCGCCACCACCATCCAGGCGCTGCTGCCGCTGAACTTCGCGGCGCCCGGCCAGGCGGCCGACTACGTCATCACCGGGCATTGGGGCAAGACCGCGATCAAGCAGGCGTCCCCCTATGTGGATGCGCGTATCGCCGCCGACGCCGAGACCGGCGGCTTTATCGACATCCCGCCGGCGGCCAGCTGGACCTTGTCGCCGCACTCGGCCTATGTGCACATCACCGCCAACGAAACCATTCATGGCGTTGAGTTCCGCGATACGCCAGAGGTGGGCACGTTGCCGTTGTTTGCCGACTTCAGTTCGTCGATCGCCTCCGAGCCGCTGGATATCTCGCGCTATGGCCTGATCTACGCCGGTGCACAAAAGAATCTTGGTCCGGTCGGCATTTCGGTGGTGATCGTGCGGCGCGATCTGCTGGAACGTGCCGGGCAACCGCGCGCGGACATCTTCAATTACGCCTCGCACGTCGCGCGCGATTCGATGCTCAACACCCCGCCGACCTGGAACTGGTATCTGCTCGGGCTCACCGTGAAGTGGATGCTGGAGCAGGGCGGAGTGCAGGAATTCGCGCGCCGCAATGCCGAGAAGGCCGCGCTGGTGTATGGCGCCATCGATGGCGCCGGCGGCTTCTATCGCAACCTGATCACGCCGGCGGTGCGTTCGCGCATGAACATTCCTTTCTTTCTGCCGGACGAGCAGCTGGATGCGTTGTTCGTCAGCGAATCCAAGGCGGCCGGGCTGCTCGCGTTGAAGGGCCACAAGGCCGTCGGCGGCATTCGCGCCTCGCTGTACAACGCGATGCCGCTGGCTGGCGCGCAAGCGCTTGCGAACTTCATGCACGACTTCCAGCAGCGCCACGGCTGAATCTTCATTGACCTGCGGCGTCTGCCGCCATTTTAGGAATGCCCAGCGATGGCTCCCAAGTCCAACAGGCCCACGTCCGCCACTGGCGGCAAAAGCAAGCCAGCGAGAAAATCCGCGGGCGCTTCAGTCAGTAAGCAGGCAAAGACGTCTGCCGACACCTCTGCGATCAAGACAGCGGCGCCGGTGCTGGCCGATGTGCGTGCCAAGATCGACGAGATCGACCGCAACATCCAGGCGCTGATCGCCGAGCGCGCCAACTTTGCGCATCAGGTCGGCAAGGCCAAGGGCAAGCTTGCGGCGGCGGTGGATTACTACCGCCCCGAGCGCGAGGCGCAGGTGCTGCGCATGGTAGTGGACCGCAATGAAGGCCCACTCAGCGACGAAGTGCTGGTGCACGTCTACCGCGAAATCATGTCCGCGTGCCTAGCCCAGCAGGAGCCGCTGAAGATCGGTTACCTCGGCCCGGAAGGCACCTTCAGCCAGCAGGCGGTGCTCAAGCATTTCGGCCGCTCGGCGGTGGGGTTGCCGATGGCCACCATCGAAGAAGTGTTTCAGGAAGTGGAAGCCGGGAATGCCGACTTCGGCGTGGTGCCTGTGGAAAATTCCGGGCAGGGCACCATCCAGGTCACCCTGGACATGTTCCTGACCTCCAACCTGAAAATCTGCGGCGAAGTCGAGCTGCGCGTGCATCAGTATCTGCTCTCGCGCAACGGCCGGCTGGAAGACATCGAACGCATCTACGCGCATTCGCAATCGTTCGCACAGACCGCCGGCTGGCTGCGTTCGCACCTGCCCAATGTGGAGAAGATCGCCGTTTCCAGCAATGCCGAAGGCGCACGCCGCGCACGCAATGCAGAAGATGCGGCAGCCATCGGCGGCGAAAGCGCCGCGCATGTGTATGGCTTGAAGAAAGTCATCATGAAGTCGATTGAGGACGACGACGACAACACCACGCGCTTTTTGGTGATCGGGCGGCAGATCTTCCCCTCCTCCGGGCACGACCGCACCTCGGTGCTGGTATTTATTCACGACAAGCCGGGCGCGTTGTTCGACGTGCTCAGCCCGTTCGCGCGCCACGGCATCAGCATGAACCGCATCGAGTCGCGGCCCTCGCATCAGGACAAGTGGGAGTACGGCTTCTTCATCGATCTGGTCGGCCATGTCGAAGACGATGCGATGAAGCAGGCGCTGGCCGAACTGAAAGCGCATGCGGCACAGATCAAGGTGCTAGGGTCGTATCCGGTGGCCATTCCCTAGGCATCGACGCTCGATACGACAGTCACCGCTGGCGCGCCGCCATCTTGATGATGGCAGCGCCGCAACCTTCTTCAAAGCGCATCGCCAGCGTTGGCGATGTCGCCGCCATCGGATCACATGCATGAGTAGCAACACGCACCATTGGATCGCCCGACGCGGCACCGCATTGCAGGGCAGCCTGGCCATTCCGGGCGACAAATCGGTCTCGCACCGCGCGGTGATGTTCGCCGCGCTTGCCGACGGCGTTTCGCAGATCGACGGCTTTCTCGAAGGCGAAGACACGCGCTCCACTGCGGCCATCTTCGCCAAGCTCGGTGTGCGCATCGAGACGCCGTCGGCGTCGCAGCGCATCGTGCACGGCGTGGGAGTGGATGGACTGCAGCCGCCGACCGGAGCGCTGGATTGCGGGAATGCCGGCACCGGCATGCGCCTGTTGGCCGGCTTGCTGGCCGCGCAGCGCTTCGACAGCGTGCTGGTGGGCGACGAGTCGTTGTCCAAGCGGCCAATGCGGCGCGTGACCGGTCCGCTGGCGCAGATGGGCGCACGGATCGACACGCAGGACGACGGTACCCCGCCATTGCGCGTGCACGGTGGGCAGGCGTTGCATGGCATCGACTTCGTCTCGCCGGTTGCCAGTGCGCAGGTCAAGTCTGCGGTGCTGCTGGCGGGTCTCTATGCGCAAGGTGAGACATCGGTAACCGAGCCGCATCCCACCCGCGATTACAGCGAACGCATGTTGTCGGCGTTCGGCGTGGACATCGATTTTTCGCCGGGTAGCGCACGTTTGCGCGGCGGGCAGCGTCTGCGCGCGACCGATATCGCGGTCCCTGCGGATTTTTCGTCGGCAGCGTTCTTTATCGTGGCCGCCAGCATCGTTCCCGACTCGGAGGTCGTGCTGCGGGCGGTTGGCTTGAACCCGCGTCGCACCGGGCTGCTGGCCGCGTTGCGCCTGATGGGGGCGGATATCAGCGAAGAGAATCATGCCGAACATGGCGGCGAGCCGGTCGCCGATCTACGCGTGCGTTACGCGCCGTTGCGCGGCGCGCAGATTCCCGAAGCGCTGGTGCCGGACATGATCGATGAGTTTCCTGCCTTGTTCGTGGCTGCGACCGCGGCGAGCGGGCAGACCGTGGTCACCGGCGCTGCCGAATTGCGGGTCAAGGAATCTGATCGCCTGGCAGCCATGGCTACCGGCCTGCGCACGCTTGGCGTGCAGGTCGACGAAACGCCGGATGGTGCCACCATCCACGGCGGCAGCATCGGCAGCGGCGTGATCGAAAGCCATGGCGACCACCGCATTGCGATGGCATTCGCTATTGCCGGCCAACTGTCTAGCGGCAGCGTGCGGGTCAACGATGTGGCCAACGTGGCGACGTCGTTTCCGGGCTTCGACACCCTGGCGCAAGGCGCGGGATTTGGGCTGGAAGCGGCTGAGAGCGGCTAATAAGTCGCCCCTGAAAAACCCTCTCAAACACCAAATGCCATGTTTGCCGGCCACATGATGCTTGAGCGCGTTGAGGAACGCGCCCGCACCACCTGCAACCAGGCACGCAAAAAGGCGATCCAGCGCAGCAGCCACCGCAGGTTGTCGCCAGCGGCGCAGCCGAGCACGTGCAGTGCATCGCCTTGGGCGCCTTTGAGATGGCAGCGATTCAAGCGGCAGTCCTGTTTCAGATGTCCGATCACCGGCTCAACTGCTTGCCGTCGTTTGATCCAGCGCCATTGCCGTCGTGTCAGCGTCTTGGCTTTGCCCCGATGCAGGATCTGCACACCCTCCACGTCGCGCCCGCGATACCCCAGATCCACAATCGCCACCTGCGGGATCACATCCACATCCTGCAGCAGCCCGCGCGCCTGTTCCAGGTGCTCGGCCAACGTATCGCCGTCGTAGGGATTGCCGGGAAAACTGCGCGCGCCCACGATCAAGCCCTTGCGCGCACTCACCGCAATGCCGACCTTGACGCCACATTCGTACGGTTGGCGGGCCTTGCCCTTGCTCATGCATTCCACTTCCGGTGCGTGCAAGGCGTAGAGTTTTTGTTTGTCCTTGGGACGCTGTGTCAACAACCGTTGTGCGCGCTTCGCTGCCAGGGCGCAGCGCTCGCTGGCGCCACCTGCGATCCACTCGCGCACCAGCGCACGACGCGCTGGTGCGCTCACCATTGTTTTTGCAGCGCATCCTTGATCAGGTCGTTCTGGAACACCTGCTCGGCCAGCAACTTCTTCAGTCGCGTGTTCTCGGCCTCCAGGTCCTTGAGCCGCTTGGCATCGGGCACGCTCATGCCGCCGAACTTGCTGCGCCACAGGTAGTAGGAAGCCTCACTGAAGCCATGCCGTCGGCACAGGTCTTTGATCGGCATGCCGGCCTCGGCTTCGCGCAGGAAGCCGATGATCTGCTCTTCGGAAAAGCGCTTCTTCACGTCCAATCTCCTCGGGGTAGGGAATTGGAGTCCAAACTGAGGTGCTACTCAAACTTGGGGGGACGTCGCCACCGCCATCTGTACAGAGCGCGGTAGCACTTGGCCTCGGTGCCGTAGGACGCAAAGAACTCAGGCATCGACAACCCAGCCTGGAACTGCAAAGTGTTGATGCTCATCTCGCCACCTCGTTGACTTCAGGTGACGGCACCATCAACCCCGCCTGGCGCAGATCCTGCGACTGCTGGCTGAAGGTCGGGGCTAATCAGGATGATATTTGCTACTAATACTCAATAAAAAACAGTAACTGAAGTATCGGTTGTCTTGGCGCCATAATTGCATTGCGGAGTTAGCCCCGCAGCATCAGGCCCCTTGCTATCCCATGGCGGGGACGAAACGCGAATCATATTTCGATCATAGACGGAAATGTCGCTAAACGTAAGGATTCCACCGTCCGGAAATTCATCGCAACGGGCAACATTGTATACTTCGAGCGCCCCACCGCAAATCCATTTCATTTTCGCATAAAGAGCAGCTTTTAGTCGTACACTGCGTCCCGAGGTGATGTTTTTCGTATCAATATTCCAGCGATTACAGGCCACGCCAGACTTGCAAGTAGAGTACGTATCACCAACAATATGATCGCCAGACTTTGCAGGTATATAATCACTAGTAAACACAGTTCCGTCTTTGCAGCAATTCCAGCTACTAAGATCCCAGGTGTTGGATTTTCCAAGATAGCGTAATACTGGCTGCATAATTGTGTCAGCCTGCATTCCCGGGAAGAAATAGATTATCTGATTGGATCGAACTCTTGGATTTGGCGGGACATTCCAACTAGCGACAATTCTACCCATCGGTTGAGACGTGATATAGCCTCCGTAGGCAAGATAATCATGTGCAATTTTTTGGAGGTGGACTGCTTTGGTTTGCTCTCCCGAATTCCCGTCCATTGTTCGAGCTAGCTTACCTTCCAAAGTTCTTCCATCAGGCTTAACGCGAACACCATCGCGCGTGAAGTTGTCCTGGCTACAGATCTTACGCTGCTCTAACGAACCTGTGATGCGCTGAATTCCGCCATCTAGCGTGATCTGGTCTCCACTATGAATCTGCTGAACGCACGCAGGCGAAAAATAGCCGAACGGAGTTATCACGTAGTCCGCGGGGACATCTGCAGGTCTAGTCCCAAGGTTTCGCTCAGCAGCAGAAGCAAAGCCAGCCCCTGCAATCGAAGCAATCAAAACAAGCCCCGCAGCCCATCTTCCCACGCTAAATTTAACGTGAGACTTCTCTGGAATTTTCATAAAACCCCGATTTAAGAAATGATTATTTTTTATGCGAGAACCGCTCGAACGGCAGCCGCAGCGGAATTAGGCACCAACAATTACGAACAAACCGTGCGCGAAATCACTGAAATTAAAACCCAAGTTTGAATTAGGTAATACAAATTATCAGTCACCCCTGAAAAACCCTTCTCAAACCTCCAGTACCATGTTTGCGGGCTACATGGTGCTTGAGGGCGTTGAGGAACGCGCCCGCGCCACCTGCAACCAAGCGTGCATCAGCTGGAACAAGTAGTGTGCGAAATTACGGGCGAGCCGGCGAATCCATTTAGCGAGCACGAGCAAACTGGTCGACAGATTTCGCTTGTGTCATGTATGAGTTTGGGTTTTGTGATATTCATCGAATTTTCATTTTTTTCAATTCGCCTATTTATCTCTCAACTGGTAGTTTGTAATTGGTATTAAATGGATCTGTTCGTGTCGGGATTGTGTCTGGCTCTGGATCGATCCCCGCTGAAATAGTGTCGTCGCTTAAGCCGGCTCTACCGTTATTCCAATGCCGTCTTTGGAGGCGCGCGCATGGGGCGCGTCTGTTTCTGCTCGGCAATCAGGGGGAATTCAAATGAATCGTGCATTTGCGCTTGTCTGGAACGCGGCCATCGGCAATTGGGTGGTGACCCATGAGTTGGTGCGGCGGCGCCGGAAGCCCGGCGCTCCCCGTCGTCAATTGCCGGCCCTGGTGGTACTGACGGTGGGGGCCGCCGCTCCGATGCTGGCCTGGGGTGCGTGCACGCCGGCCATCCCGGCAGCCGGCGCAACAGTGACCTGCTCCGGATTGCCAATCACAAGCAACATCTTCGCCAGTGGTGCCAATAACCTGACCGTCAATATTGCGTCCGGCAGCCAGATGACTGCGGGCCTGTTGGGCGGTACAGCCATTGCCTTGAGCGGAACCAATTCCACGCTTAATAACGCCGGCACCATTGACCCTTCCGTGCTCGGGCTGCTCTCGGTGCTGAGCAGCGGCGTGACCATGGGCAATGCCAGCTCCACTGCAGTGTCCGTCAACAATCTTGCCGGCGGCACGATCTACGGCACCGGTGGTGTGCTTGGCGCCAATCTGCTCAATCTCGACGGCATGGCGCTCGGGCTGACCTCGGCCAGCGGCGGCACGGTGCAAATCAACAACGCCGGCGTGATCGATAGCCGCCCGTTGGCTGGGCTGTCGATTCTGAGTTCGGACACCCCCGTCATTGCGGTGACGGGCGGCGGCACCGTCAATGCCGTCAATACCGGCACCATCAACGGGCGGGTGGGCTTTCAGAGTTCCGCCACCGGCAACACGTTCGTCAACGCAGGCGCCATCAACGGCAGTGTTTCGATGGGTGCGGGTAGCACCAACAGCTTCACCGCGGTCACCACTGGCACCGTCAACAGCGCCGGTGGACTTGCACTCGAACTGCTCGGCCCGGGTGGTTTGCTGAGCTTCGCGCAGACCGGCGTGGTTGACGGCGGCCTGGGCGGCAACAACACGCTGATCCTGCAGAATTCTGCAGTGGGTACCGGCAGCGGCAGCACCGGCGCAGGCACGTTAAGCACCGCGCAGTACATCAACTTCGGCAACTTGCGCGTCAATAGCGGCACGTGGTCGGTGGGCGGCGCGAATAACTTCGGTAACAGCGCGCTCAATGGCGGCGTGTTGCAGTTCGCCAATCCCGCGCAGCTGGGCAACACCATCACTGCCAACGGCGGCACGCTTGAAGCCACGGCTGCAGGCCTGACGCTGGCACCGACCAATGGCATTGCGTTGGGTGCGGGCGGCCTGAGCCTACAGGGCACCAATAACTTGATTATCGGCAGCGCAATCACCGGCACCGGTGCGCTGACCAAAACCGGCACCGGTGAGTTGACGCTCAATGGTGCCGGCACGTTCACCGGTGGCGTCAATTTGATCGATGGCGCGTTGACGGTCGGCACCAATAGTGCGCTGGGCACGGGCACCGTCACCGCATCTGGCGGCAGTGTATTGGCTGGTGCTTCGGTGAACTTGGCCAATGCATTTCCTGATTAGCCCCATCCTTCAGCCATGGAAGTTGCTTGCCATACGCAAAACGCGCTCTGGGCAAGGTGTGCAGCGCAGCAGTGCCGTCGCCAGCCGCGGCAGCATCTGTTTCAGGTCGAATCGGCGGTTGAAGCGATAGGCCGCCTCGGCCAGGTAGCGCCTTGCATACTTGGCCTGGCCCACCGCATGGTAGGTCCCGCTGATGGCGCGTTTGACATTGCCCAGCACCACATTCAACCAACGTGCTCCCTGGACGTCGGTTGCAGCACGACCGCCACCGGTATCGAGCGTGGTGTGGGCATGCCCGGCCTCCTCCAGACGGCGAAAGCATGCCAGGCCGTCGCTATAGACCTCACACTCCGGCTCCAGACGGCGCGCGATCCAGTCCTCCAGCGAGGCGTTGTCAAAGGCCTTCACCGGCTCGATCACCGCAAAGACGGGGTGTTCGTGGGTGTGGTCCACTTGCACCGCGATCACGAACGGCTGTTTGTTCTCCGAACCTCGTCCGCGCTTGCCGCCGCTGCGCTCACCGCCCAGATACGCGTCATCGATCTGCACGAATCCCTTGAGTTTTCGCGGTTCTTCGCGCTCGGTCATCGCCTGCATGATCTTGTGCTTCATGCGCCAGGCCGCCTTGTAGGTCACCCCAAGATGCCGCTTCAACTCCAGTGCTGCCAGGTTGGTCTTGCTGGAGGTCAACAGGTACATCGCCTGCATCCACAGGCGCAAAGACAGCTTGCTCGATTGCAACAGCGTGCCGGCACGCAAGGTGGTTTGATGCCGGCACGCCCGGCATTGGTAGTACACCTGATCATCGCGTCGAAAGCGCGAGCGCGCGCGACCGTCGCACTGCGGGCAGCGAAATCCCTTCGGCCAGCGCCACCGATACAACGCCCGGTAACACTTGGCTTCGGTTCCGTAGCGATCCATGAACTCGCTCAGCGACAAGCCTGGCTGAAACTGCACGAGATTGATGCCCATCTCCCACCTCCGTTGCCTTGAGCTGGGGGCATTGTCCAACCGCAGCGTCGCAGATCCTGCAACTAGCGGCTGAGGGATGGGGCTAATCAGGATGCATTTTCGCTGAGCAATACCGTCGGCATCGGCGGGGAAAACCCGCTACGGATTGCGGGCACGATCAGTGGCACCGGGTTGCTCAATAAGGTTGGCACCGGCACGCTGACCTTGGGCGGCAACAATACCTACAGCGGTGGCACTACCTTGGGTGCGGGAAGCGTGCTGCTCGAAACCTCCGGTGCGCTCGGCACTGGCACGGTCACTGCAGCAGGCGGTTCGCTGGATACCACTGCGCCACTGTCGCTGACCAACAACTTCGCACTGACCAATACGCTGGGCTTGGGCGCCAGCGGCAACGCGCTGACCTTGAGTGGCACGCTTGCAGGCGTTGGTGGCGTCAACAAAACCGGCGCGGGCACGCTGACGCTCGGCGGACTCAATACCTACAGCGGTGGCACCAACCTGGCATCGGGCACACTGCAACTGGGTACCGCCTCCGCGCTGGGCACGGGTGCGTTGAATGTCACCGGAGCATCCAATCTCAGCACGACCGCGCCGTTGACGGTGGCCAATGACATCAGCCTTGCTGCGGCGCTGAACTTGCCCAGCACACAGGCGCTCACGCTCACCGGGGCCATCAGTGGTGCCGGCAGTCTGATCAAGAACGGCACCACCACGCTGTCGCTCACTGCAACCAACAGCTACAGCGGCGGCACGAGCCTGACCGCAGGCACGATTGCAGTGGGAGCCGACAATGCACTCGGCACCGGTACGCTGGCGGTATTGGGCAACTCGGTCTTGAGCAACGCGGTCGCCGTTGCGCTGGCCAACGACATTGCGTTGGGCGCCGCGCTCACCGTGGATAACGCCGCAGACATGCTGGCAAGCGGTGCCATCAGCGGAAGCGGTGATCTGATCAAGACCGGTCTCGGCACGCTGACCTTGAGCGGCAACAATAGTTACACCGGCCCCTTGGCGATCCAGGCTGGTACCGTGGTGGCCAGCACCGCTGCCTCATTGGGCAACGCCAGCAATGTCGATGTCGCAGCAGGTGCGCTGTTGAATCTGACCAACGGTGGCTTGATCAACACGCTCACTGGTGCGGGCGATGTAGACACCGATACCGGCGCAACGCTGCAACTAGGCGGCGGCGATTTCGCCGGTAGCGTGGGCGGTGGCGGGAATCTGGACAAGGTGGGCACCGGCACCGTGCGTTTGCTCGGCACCAGCGCCATCGGCGGCAGCACGCAGGTCAGCGGGGGCACGCTCGATGTGGTCGGCAGCCTCGGCACCAGCGCGTTGAACGTGGCCTTGGGCGGCACGCTGACCGGCACCGGCACCGCCGGTAACGTGGGCGCTGCCGTGAATATCAGCGATGGCGGCCGGCTCGCACTGACCAGCGGTTCTTCGCTGAGTGTGGGCGCACTGACGCTGGCGCCGGGCGCGTTTGTCGATGTGGCGTTGGGTGCGCCGAGCACAACGCGACTGCTTGAGGTCAATGGCAATCTCACCCTGGATGGCACGCTCAACATCACCGACATCGGTGGCTTCGGCACCGGCGTGTATCGCTTGATCGACTACACCGGCGCGCTCACAAACAACGGCATGCTGATCGGCCTGTTTCCCGGCAGCGTAGACATCAGCCAGCTTGCGTTGCAGACCGCCATCGGCCAGCAACTCAATCTGGTGGTGACCGCGCCGGGCAGCATCGTGCAGTTCTGGGACGGTGTGCAGACCACGGCCAATGGCACCATTGATGGCGGTAATGGCACCTGGGGGGCGGCCACCAACTGGACCGGCCAGGACGGCAGCGCCAACAGCGCCTGGCAAGGCGATTTCGCGGTGTTTTCCGGTGCTGCGGGCACGGTGGGCGTGCAGGGCACACAGAACATCGGTGGCTTGCAGTTCGTGACCGATGGATATCAGTTGACCGATGTCGGCGCGGGTGCACTGGCGGTGACGAATCCATTGACTGCCATCCGCGTCGACCCAGGTGCCACCGCCAGCATTGGTGTGGCCATCACCGGCATCGGCGGAGTGGAGAAACTCGACACCGGCACGCTGGTGTTGAGTGGCCCCAACACCTATACCGGCGGTACTGCGCTTAGCGGCGGCAGCCTGGTGTTGGGCAATGCGCAAGCATTGGGCACCGGCACGCTGACCGCCGCAGCGGGCACCACGCTCGATACCAATCAAGCATGGGCGGTTGGCAACGCGGTGGTGCTCAATGGGGCGTTGACCGTGCCCGGCAGCAACGATCTTGCGCTGACCGGCGCGATCAGCGGCCCCGGCAGCTTGATCAAGAACGGCACCTCCACCCTCGCATTGGATGGCAGCAACAGCTACCTCGGCGGCAGTGTATTGAATGCCGGCACGCTGGCGGTGGGCAGCAACACCGCACTCGGCGCAGGCGCTCTGTCGGTGCTTGGCACCTCCACCTTGAGCAACGCGATTGCCTTGGCGCTGGGCAACAACGTCAACCTGGGCGCCAACCTGACCATCGCCAGTGCGGACAATCTGGCGCTGACCGGCGTGCTCAGTGGTGCGGGTGCTTTGACCAAGACCGGCCTGGGCACGTTGACCTTGTCTGGCAGCAATCTGTTCAGCGGCCCGGTGTCGGTGCAGAGCGGCGTGCTTGCTACGTCCTCCACCGGCACGCTGGGGACGACCGCCAGCGTGGATGTCGCGGCAGGGGCGGGGCTCTCGCTCGGCAGCAATACCGCATTGAACAGCCTGGCCGGCTTGGGGAATGTGGCGATCGTGGGTAGCAATACGCTGCAGTTGGGCGTCAACAACGCAAGCAGCACCTTCGCCGGTTCGTTGAGCGATGCCGGCAATCTTGAAAAAGTCGGCACCGGCACGCTGCAACTGACCGGCACCAGCGCGATCGGCGGCACCACGCAGATCACTGCGGGCACGCTGGATGTGGATGGCACGCTGGGCAGCACCGGTGGCCTCACCGTGGGCACCGGCGGCACGCTGAGCGGCAGCGGCGTGGTCGATGCGGCCGTGACGGTGAACGATGGCGGCCGTCTGGTGGTGACCAGCGGATCGCTGCTGACCACCGGCAGCCTGAGCTTCGCACCCAATGCCACGCTCGATGCGTTTCTGGGGATACCCAGCCAAACCGGTGTGCTGGCGGTCAACGGCGACCTGACGTTGGACGGCACGCTCAACATCACCGATATCGGCGGTTTCGGCACTGGTGTGTATCGCTTGATCGATTACACCGGTGTGTTGACCAACAATGGCATGGGCTTCGGCACATTGCCGGGCACAGTCGACTCCACCCAGCTGACACTGCAGACCTCGTTGGCGCAGCAAGTCAACGTGGTGCTGCTGGAGTCCGGCAACACTGCGCAGTTTTGGGATGGCGCGCAAACCGTCGCCAACGGCATCGCCGATGGCGGTACCGGCGTGTGGACTGCTGGCGCCACCAACTGGACCTCCGGCGATGGGCTGACCAATAGCGACTGGCAGAACAGCTTTGCGGTCTTCGGCGGCACCGCCGGCAACGTGGGCGTGCAGGGCACGCAAGGCATCGTCGGCATGCAGTTCATCACCGATGGCTATGTGCTGAGCGATGCAGGTGCAGGCGCATTGAGCGCCAACGCAGCGAACACCATCATCCGCGTCGATCCTGGCGTTACCGGCACCATTGATGTCGCCATCGGCGGTACCGGCGCGCTGCAAAAGCTCGACACCGGCACGCTGGTGTTGAGTGGTTCCAATACCTACACCGGCGGTACCGCGCTTGGCGGCGGCAGCCTGGTGTTGGGTAATGCGCAAGCACTGGGCACCGGCACGCTGACCACCGCAGCGGGCACCACGCTCGATACCAATCAAGCATTGACTGTTGGCAATACAGTGGTGCTCGATGGGGCGTTGACGCTGCCAGGCAGCAACGACCTGGCATTGACCGGCGCGATCAGCGGTGCAGGCAGCTTGATCAAGAACGGCACCTCCACGCTCACGCTGAGCGGCAACAACAGCTATGCCGGCGGCACGGTACTTAACGATGGCACGCTGGCGGTGGCTGGCGACACCGCTTTGGGGAGCGGCACCTTGTCGGTCAACGGCGATTCGGTGCTGAGCAATCCGGTTGCCGCCGCATTGGGTAATGCGGTCACGCTGGGCGCGGCGCTCACCGTCGATAACCCGGCCGACCTCACGCTTGCCGGCAACATCAGCGGCAGCGGTGCGTTGATCAAGACAAACACCGGCACCCTCACGCTGGGCGGCAGCAATACCTACAGCGGTGGGACAACGCTCACTGCGGGTACGCTGGTGGGCGACAGCGCAAGTCTGCAAGGCGCCATCGTGGATAACGCGACATTGGCGTTCAACCAAGTAGCCGATGGTGTGTTCAACGGCTCGATCACCGGCACCGGCACCGTGGTCAAGGATGGTGTCGGCGCGTTGTTGCTCAACGGTGCCAATGGCTACACGGGCGGCACCAGCATTGTGGCCGGCACCCTGATCGGCGACACCGCCAGTCTACAGGGCGATATCGCCAACGACGCGGCGTTGGTCTTCAACCAGACCACCGACGGCGTGTATGCCGGTACGGTGAGCGGCACTGGCTCGCTGGAAAAGGCGGGCGCTGGCGCGCTGCAGTTGCTTGGCCCCAATACATATACCGGCGGTACCGTGATCAGTGCCGGCAGCTTGGTCGGCAATACCGCCAGCCTGCAGGGCGACGTGGTCGACAACGCCACGTTGATCTTCGATCAGGCCACCGACGATACCTTTGCCGGCACGGTCAGCGGTACCGGCAGCGTGATCAAGCAGGGCACGGGCGCGTTGACCTTGGTGGCACCGAACACCTACAGCGGCGGCACCACCGTCGCCAGTGGCAGCCTGATCGGCACCACCGCCAGCCTACAGGGAGACATCGTCAACAATGCGGTGCTGGTGTTCGACCAGGCGGGCGACGGGACCTACGCCGGCAACGTGAGCGGCAGCGGTGCGTTGATCAAGCAGGGCGCCGGTGCGCTGACGCTGCAAGGTGGCAACAGCTACCTGGGCGGCACCACCATCAACGCGGGTACGCTGATCGGCAATACCGCCAGTCTGCAGGGTGACATCACCAACAACAGCACGCTGACGTTCCTGCAGAACAGTGCGGGGACCTATTCGGGCAGGCTGTTCGGGTTCGGGCGGTTCATCAAGCTGGGGAACGGCACGCTAGTGCTCACTGCAAACAGCGGCAGCTTCACCGGCCCGACCGAAGTCAATGCCGGCACGCTGAGTGTGGGCAACCAGGCCAACCCCGGCGCGGCGCTGGGCGGACCGGTCACGGTGGGCCCGGGCGGCACGCTCACCGGCAGCGGCAGCATTGGCAGCCTGGTGTCCTCGGGCACGGTCGTCATCGGTGGCACCAGTGGCACCATCAGCGTCGGCGGTAATGCCACGTTTGCACCAGGCTCGACGTTGCAGGTGGCGCCCGGCGCGGGCGGTGTGGTGACGCCTGTGACGGTGGGCGGCGCAGCCACCGTGGCAACCGGCACCACGCTGGAGTTGGTACGTGCGACCGACCTGCCGCTGTTCACCGAGATTCCGGTGATCAGCGCCAGCGGCGGTCTCACCGGGCAGTTCACCAACATCATTTCCGATTACGCGTTTATCGATCCGAATGTGAGCCTCACCGCTACCGCGTTGTCGGTGACGTTCGGGCGCAACACCGTGGGCATGGTGGGCATGGTGACCACGCCGAACCAGCAGTCCACTGCGGCGGCCGTGGATGGCTTGCCGAACACCAGCCCGATCTATCAGGCGGTGCTACGTTTGCCCGACGACCCGGAAGCGGTTCGCACCGCGTTTGCCTCGCTCTCGGGCGAAAGCCATGCCAGCACTGCGACCGCCCTGCTGGATAGCCGCTTCCTCAACAGCGGCATCGGCAACCATCTGCGCGGCGATAGCCAGGACACGCTGGTCGGGGACACCATGGTGTGGATCACCGGGCGTAGCCTGCCCAACCGTGTCGATGGCAATGCCGATGCGGTGTCGGTACGCCGCGAGAACAACGGCGTGATGGCCGGTGCGGAACGCCGCTTCGGCGAAAGCAGCGTGGTGGGCATCGCAGTGGGCAACCAGGACATCAAGAGCTGGTCGCGCGAATGGGGCGACCGCGCCGATGTGGATGGCACCCATGCGGGCGTGTATGGCCGCACCGACTGGTCTGCGTTCTCGCTGCAAGGCGTGGTGGATTACGCCAGCTACAACATCGACAGCACGCGCCGGCTGATGTTGCCCGGCGTGCTCGCAGAACGCCTGAGCAGCAGCTACGATGCCACCGCGGTGACGGTGTCGCTGGAAGCGGCCTGGAATCTGCGCACCAAGGGCGCGGTGTACAGCCCGTTCGTTGCGGCCGATTACACCCGTCTGAAGACCGACGGTTTCACTGAGCGCGGCGGTATTTCCGCGCTGTCGGTGGATCGTGCCAGCGATACCTTCAGCACCGCCACGCTGGGCGTGCGTGGGCATTGGGACCTCGGCCAGAAGGCGGGGTTGTATGCGTCGGCAGGCTGGCGGCACGCGTTCGGCGACCGCTCCGTACAGCGCTCGGCCGGCTTCGTCGGCACCGCTTCGGAGTTCTCGGTGCAAAGCGTCACACTGGCCAAGAACGCCGTCGTCGGCGAGTTGGGCGTCAGTCTGATCACCTCGCCGGGCAGCCGGTTGGCATTGTCGCTGCAGGGACTCGACGGCGACGGGCAGACTGCGTACGGTGGTCAGGTGACCTGGGCAGTGAGCTTCTGAGTCTTGGCTTGCCGCATGCTTGAAACTGAGAAACGCCCCGGCATGCCTGGGCGTTTTTTGCGCGTTCTTCTCTGTGCATCGCGCGAGTAAGGCGTGCACGTGAGCGTTCATGTGCATTGCGGCGATCAGGTCATTGACGCGCTGCCTGCGTGCAGCCGCATTGCAACGTTTCAGTTGCAAGCCGCTCACACCATCGCTGCGGCTGCCATCGGCCAATGGCGCACGCGTGGGCATGCAATACAGCACACATTACCCATATCCGTAACACAGCGCGCATTACAGCCCGATGCGTTCGGCCAAACGCACCAGCTCGGCCAGCGAGCCGGCCTGCATCTTGCGCATGGCCTGCCCACGCCGCACTTTTACGGTGATCTCGCTGAGGTGCAAGCGCGCGGCCACCTGTTTGTTCAACAGGCCTTGCACCACCAGCCGCGTCACATCCTGCTCGCCGCTGCTCAGCGACTCCCAACGCGCACGCAGCTCGGCAGCAACCGCATCGCTCTGGCGACGCGTGCGGTCGCGACGGATGCCGTCCTGAATCGCGTCCAGCAGGGCCTGGTCGCGGAACGGTTTGGTCAGGAACTCGATCGCGC
This sequence comes from Xanthomonas oryzae pv. oryzae, assembly GCF_004136375.1. Taxonomy (NCBI): domain Bacteria; kingdom Pseudomonadati; phylum Pseudomonadota; class Gammaproteobacteria; order Lysobacterales; family Lysobacteraceae; genus Xanthomonas; species Xanthomonas oryzae. The sequence continues at coordinate 3,011,028 of NZ_CP031697.1, read as the reverse complement.
CGTTCTTCATCGCTTCCACGCCCATCGCGATATCGCCGTGACCGGTGATGAAGATGGTTGGCAGGGCGAAGCCGGATTCGACCATGCGTCGATGGAATTCCATCCCGCTCTGGCCCGGCATGCGGATGTCCAGCACCAGGCAGGCGGGCGCGTCCTGCAACCGATGCGCAAGGAATTGATCGGTGGAACCGAATGCGCAGACCTGTAGCCCGACCGAGGCGAACAGATCTTCCAGTGCGGCGCGCATCGAAGCATCGTCGTCGATGAGATACACCACCGGTGCCATCTCGCTCATTGCCTGCGCTCCGCCGCGACCAAGGGCAAACGCAGGCCGAAGCGCGCACCGCGCACGTTGGCCGGCTCGGCCCAGATCTGCCCGCCGTTGGCTTCCATGATGGTGCGGCTGATGCTCAAGCCAATACCCATGCCATCGTCCTTCGTGCTCCAGAATGCTTCGAAGATATGCGCCAGTGCATCCTCGGATAAACCTGGGCCGGTATCGTCGATGCACAGGCATGCCCACGCACCATCGACATGCGAGCGCACGTGGATGCTGCGCGTCTCATCCGGTTCCGTTGCCAGCGCCTCCACCGCGTTGAGCAACAGATTGCCGATCACCTGCTGAATCTGCACGCCATCGGCCAGCACTGCAGGCAGGGCAGGATCCAGCTCCAGCGACAATGCGATGCCATGACGCTCGGTTTCGCCTCGGGTGAGCGCAATCATGTCGAGCACCGTACGGTTCAAATCCAGCGGCTGGCGCTGACTCGCTTCGCCACGCGCCAGCGCACGCATGCGCGCGATGATGGCGCTGGCGCGGCCGGCGTCGGCGAGCATGCGCTCCAGTGCGGCATCGGCCTTGGCCAGGTTCGGCGGTTGCTGCGCCAACCAGCGCTGGCAGGCGTTGCCGCTGGTCACGATGGCGGCCAACGGTTGATTGACTTCGTGCGCGATCGATGCGGCTAGCCCACCCATGCTGCCGCTGCGGGTCAGCCGCAACAGCCGTGCCTGTGCGCCATGTGCGCTGGCCTTGGCCGCTTCCATCTGTACCGCCAGGTACGTGGTCACCGCCACCACCACCGCGCTGATGCAGGAATTGATCACGCCCACGCGGTAACTGCCGGCCGGGGTGAGATGGAAGCTGAGCACGATCAGCGCCAGACAGGTGGCCGCCAGGGACACCACGCCCGCACGCGTGAGCAGGCGCACCGACAGCAGCACCACCAGCGTATAGAACAAGGCCGCCGCCACCGCGTAATCGGTGAACGTGTCGGCAACGAAGATCGCCGCCATGCCAGCCACCAGGCCGACCATGCCAAGCAGGTCGGTACGGGTGGGCGGGGAGCGGAATAGAGAGGTCAGGCGCATGGCGACGATTGTCTCAGCTGGCGGCGCCGCCGTTACACAACCGGCGCTGGAGGCAGTGCTTGATTCATGGAGCCGCGGGTTCGCGTGTCTGTGCCGGTGGCGACCACCATGGACCGCCACCCAGGGCCTGGTATAGCGCAACGGTGTCGGTGTAGCGCGCGGCTTGTGCCTGGACCGTGGCCGCCTGCGTGCTTTGGTAGGCCTGCTGCGCCTGCAACAGATCGGCCATGCCTACCGCGCCCGCCGCCTGTTGACCCTGCACCACCGCCAGCGTGCGCCCCGCTAGCGCTTGCGCATCGGCACAGGCACGCAGACTCTGTGCATCGCTCTGCAGCGCCGTGAGCGCGTTGGAGACCTCGCCGAACGCGTTCAACACCACGCTGCGGTATTGCGCCATGGCCTGCGCGTAGCCGGCTTCGGCCGCCCGTTGCTGATGCGCAAGCGCACCGCCATGGAACAGCGGCTGCAACAGGCTACCGGCCAGCGACCATTGCGTATTACCGGCCGCGAACATGCGCCCGAAAATCGCCGCAGAACCGCCGCTGGCCGCACTGAGGGTAATCGACGGCAAGCGCGCAGCTGTGGCCACACCGATCAGCGCGCTGGCCGCATGCGCTTGCGCTTCGGCGGCGCGGATATCCGGCCGGCCCTCGACCAACTGCGAGGGCAGCGATAAGGGCAGTTGTGCCGGAAGCTGCAGCGTCTCCAGCGTAAACGCCTCATCCGCAGCCTCGCTCGGCACTTGCCCGCCCAGAATCGCGAGCAGGGTACGTTGTTGTTCCAACTGTTTTTCCAGCGGCGGGACTGTGGCCTGCGCCTGTGCCAGCGCAGTGCGTTGGGCCAGTACCTGCGCTGTCCCGACGGCGCCAAGCGTCTGCTGGCGTTCGGTGAGCGTGCACAGCTGTTCGGCGATGGCGACCTGCGCGCGTGCAGCCTGCAGTTGCGCGCGCACGGCCGCTTCGCCAATGGCCGCGTTCACCACGTTGGCGGTGAGACTCAGGTATGCCGCATCGCGCTGATCACGCTGCGCCTGTGCCTGCGCACCCGCCGCTTCCACTTGCCGCCGCGTGCCACCAAATACGTCCAGCGTATAGCTCACGCTGAGCTGTGCGGTGCGTAGCGCGTATGGCGTGTCTATGCCCGCATCTGGCGTGGGCACCACCGAGTTGCGTTGGCGGCTGGCATCCACATGCAGATCCGCTTGCGGCAGCCAGGCACCGCGTTGCGCGGCGAGTGTCTGTTGCGCCTGCCGGAGCGCGGCATCGGCAGCCTGCAGATCGGGGTTGGCACGCAATGCGCGCTCCACCACAGCATTGAGTTGTGGCGAGTCGAATGCGTGCCACCAGGCGGCCGGTACTTCCTGCCCCGGCTCGAACTGTTGCGCACCGCCATGCGCAGCGTCGGCGGCTGTGGTCGCTGCAGGTAACGTATTGGCGGTGTAGCGCTGGGTAGCCGGGGGAGCCGGGCGCTGAAAGTCCGGCCCGACTGCGCAGGCGGCGAGCGACACCGCCACGGCACTTGAGAGCAACGTGCTGCGAAGGTGTGTCATGCGGTCGTCTCCTGGCGGCCCTGACGCGCTGCGACAAAGGCTTCCATCAGGTAGTACAGCGATGGCAACAACAGCAGCGTCAGCGCCGTCGCGGTGACCAAGCCGCCAACCACCACCGTGGCCAAGGGGCGTTGCACATCGCTGCCCAGGCCAGTGGCGAGCATCGCCGGTGTCAGGCCGAGTGCTGCCACCGTGGCGGTCATCAGGACCGGACGCATGCGGCTCACCGCACCGGCCACCACCGCTTCGCGCAAGGACATGCCGGGGTCCTGGCGCAATCGGTTGATCTGCGCCAGCATCAGCACCGCGTTCAAGACTGCCACGCCGAACAAGGCGATAAAGCCCACCGCGCTGGAGACATTGAGCGTCATCCCGCGCAGGTGCAGTGCAGCCAGCCCGCCGATCATCGCCAGCGGCACTGCGGCCAGCACCAATGTCGGCTGACGCAGGTTGCCGAACGCGCCGAACAGCAGCACGAACATGATGCACAACGTGGTCGGCAGCACCACCAGCAAGCGGGCCTGGGCACGCTGCAGGTTTTCGAACTGGCCACCCCACACCAACTGCATGTGCTGTGGATCGATCCGCACGTGTCGCACGAGCGTGGCCTGCGCATCGCTGAGAAAACTGGACAGATCGCGGCCGCGCACATTGAGCCGCACGATGATGTTGCGCCGTCCCATCTCGCGCACGATCACGCTCTGGCCGCTGGTGGTCGTGATGCTGGCGACCGCCGATAGCGGTATCTCCGCACCGGCAGCGGTGCGCAAACGTAACGCGCCAATGGCCCGCGGATCGTTGCGATACCGCTGCGGAAAACGCACGGTGAGGTCGTAGCTCTTCTCGCCGATATACATCTGCCCGATCGGGCTGCCGCCGATGCCGGTGGCAATCAGATCCGACACATCGGCGGCATTGATGCCGTAGCGCGCTGCCGCATCCCGGTCGAAGCGCACCTGCAGGTTGGGCAGGGGCGGCTCCACGTCCACGGCGATATCCGCAGCGCCTGGCACTGCGTGCAAGGCTGTAGCCACCTGTTCGGCAACGCCACGGACCTGTTGCAGGTCGTCGCCGAACACCTTGACGGTCAGGTCGCTGTGTGCACCGGAGAGCTTGTCCTGCACGCCGTCGATCATCGGCTGCATCATGCTGACCGTATAGCCGGGCATCTGTGCATAACGCGCGCCAAGCGCAGCGATCAGTCCCTGCTTGTCCATGCCCGATGGCCAGTCTTTGTACGGACGCAAGCCAATGCTCGCTTCGATATGCGAGGGCGTCCAGTAGTCGGTGCCATCGTCGTTGCGCCCGGTCTGGGTCACCACGTACGACACCTCGGGAAATTCCAGCGTGGCCGTGCGCAAGGCGTTGGCCATGCGTGCTGCCTTGTCCAGGGTGATGCCTGGCGGCATCTGCACCTGTAGCCACAGCGAGCCTTCATCGATATACGGCAAGAAGTCGCGGCCGATGCTGCCACCCAGCACGGCCAGCACGCACAGGGCCAGCGCAGCGCAGGCCAGCAACCAACCGCGTCGGCCAACGCTACGTTCCAGCAATGCGCGGTAGCGCTGCCCCAGTGCTTCCAATACGCGGTTGTGCATCATCTTGCGCGGCTTGCGGAACGCCAGCCACGCCAGGGCGGGAATCAACATCAATGCCACCAGCAGCGCACCGATCAAGGCCGCGCCCACCGCGTAAGCCATGGGTGAAAACAGTTTGTATTCGATGCGCTCGAACGCAAGCAACGGCAGATACGCACACCCAATGACGGCCATGCCGAAGAAGATCGGCCGCGCCACGTGCAAGGTGGCGTCGATCGCATCGCCCGCGGTCAACGCACGCTCGCTGTTTTCTTCGCGCAGGCGCAGGACGTTTTCAACCAGCACGACCGCGCCATCGACCAGGATGCCGAAGTCGATCGCGCCCAAGGACAGCAGATTGGCCGGAATCTTGAGGTGGTGCATGAAGATGAAGGCGATCAACAACGACAGCGGGATGGTCAGCGACACGATTGCCGCTGCGCGCGGGCTGCCCAGAAAGATCAACAGCACCACGCATACCAGCAGCATGCCTTCGGTGAGCGTGGCGCTCACCGTGTGCAGCGTTGCATCGATCAACGCGGTGCGATCCAGATACGGCACCACCTTGACGTCCTTGGGCAACAAGCTGTTGTTGAGCTCCTCCACGGCGCTGTGGATGCCTTGCAAGGCCACCGACGGATTGCTGTCCTTGAGCAGCAACGCGATGCCTTCGATCGTGTCCGGGTTGTTGTCCTTGCCCAGAATGCCGCGCCGTTCCACATTGTCGTAGCGCACCTCGCCCAGATCCTTGACCAGCACCGGCACGCCATTGCTGTTGCTGACCACCACATCGCCGATGTCCTGCAACGAGCGCAGCAGGCCGATGCCGCGGATCACGTAACTCTGTTCGCCGCGATCCATCACGCTACCGCCGCCATCGGCGTTATTGCTGGTGATGGCGCTCTTGACCTGTTGCAAAGACACCCCGTACCGCGTCAAGCGGTCCGGTTCCAGTGCCAATGAAAACTGGGTGGTAAGGCCGCCGAAGTTGGTGACATCGGCCACGCCTTGCACCTTCTGCAAGCGCGGAATCACCGTCCAGAATTGCAGGTCGGACAGCTCGCGCAGGCTGCGTGTTTTCGATTCCAGCGTGTAGCGATAAATCTCGCCGGTGGGCGAGGTATACGGATCCAGGCCGGGAATCGCGCCATAGGGCAGGGTGACCGCCTGTATGCGTTCCAGCACGCGCTGGCGCGCGAAGTAGCCTTCTGTCCCGTCATCGAAAACCAAGGTGATTAACGACAGCGCGAACAGGCTGCGCGAGCGCAACACATGCAGGCCTGGCGTGCCCATCAACGCACGTTCCAGCGGCACGGTGATCTGCTGCTCTACTTCCTCCGCACCCAGGCCTGGCACCTGGGTGACCACCTGCGAAGTGACGTCGGCGATATCCGGATAGGCTTCCACCGGCAGCTGCGTCCAGCTCCATGTGCCGTATAACGCAATGAGTACGAAGACCAGCCAGACGATGCCGCGACGCTGGAAGCAGGTGGTGATGATCGACTCAATCATTGAGCAAGGCTCCGTCCTTGATCACCACACGCTCGCCTGCCTTCAAGCCGGACAGGATTTCGGTAGACCCATCCACAGCGCGGCCGGTGGCGACAATGCGCGAGCGATAAACGAACGGGGCGGTTTCGACAAATACCCGCGTATACAGCCCCATCTGCAACAGCGCGCTGTCGGGAATCAGCAACGCCTGCTGTGGGCGAGCTTGGAACTGGGCGCGCGCGAACATGCCCGGCTTGAGCAGGCCATCGTGGTTGTTCAATGCCACCCTGACCTTCAACGTGCGGGTGGTGGGGTCGAGCAGATCGTCCAGGTGTTGTACCTGGCCGGTGAAGTGTTGGCCCGGGTAGGCATCCAGGCTGGCGGTGACCTGCTGCCCTTCGAAGACCTGGCCGATCTCGCGTTCCGGCACGCTGGCGGTCAGCCAGACCTGCGAGATATCGGCCACCGTCATCAGTGGCGCTGACGTGTCGTTCCAGAAGCCGCCCAGCGCAGCGCTCAGGTCCACCACGCGGCCGGCAATGGGCGCACGCAAGACATAGCGTCGATGCGATGTTGCTTGTGCGGCCACACCCAGCTGGGCCAGACGATCGCTGGCCGCACGCGCATCGTTCTGCGCGCTGTCGAAAGCCTGCTGCGCCGCCTGCAGATCGCGTGCTGCTGCAATGCTGTCTGCCGCTAGCACCTTCTGCCGAGCCAGTTCCAGGCGCGCTTGTTGCAGCGTGGCGCGCGCCTTGCCGGCATCGCTGTAGGCGGTGGCAAGTTCGGCGGAATCGAGCACGCACAGCACATCGCCTGCAAGCACGGTGTCGCCCAGGGTCTTGGGCAATGCGACCACGCGCCCGGCCAACGGCGGCACGACACGCACCAGCCGCTCGGGCAACACATCGATCACCGCCGGCATCTGCACCATGGGGGCGATGGGCTGGCTGCGCACTGCCTGCACGCGCAGGCTGGCACGCAACGGCGAGTGCGCCGGCACGCTCACCTGGTTGCTGGTGTGGATGAGCAGCGGCGAGGGAGCCGGCGGTGGCGGGGTGGCACCGCAGCCAGCAAGCAGGCTGCCAACGCAGGCAGCTGCCAGCGTAGAACGCAGGAAGAGGGACGACATGCTGTGACTCGAGCGGGGAGGGGAAGGCGTTGCACATGCAGTCCGCGACCCACGAAAGCGGGCAGCGCTTGCATTGGCGATGCAGACACGCTCGCTGCCGGCAGCGGCGCACGACGGCATCGTCTGGCACCCATGGCATATCGCCACAGGGATGGAGCTGCGCGCCTGCCATCGGGGCCGGCGCAGTGACGGCGCGTGCTGCAGCCGCGTCGATGGCGTGCATGGTGCCAGCCGTTAGCGCGCCAAACCAGGGGTTTCCAGGCGTTTTCGGCAGTCCATGGACATCGCATCGATATACCTTCGTATCGTCTGCGCGCGGCCGGTCCGCGAGACGCCTTATTAGCCAAGGCGCTTGCGCAGTTCGGCATTCGCATGATGCCGTCAACGAAAAGGCGCCGGACATGCCGGGGCCTTTCTTTCCTCTGTCACACAACAGCGTGCGTGACATCATCGCTTGCATCGCTTGCATCGCTTGCATCGCCTGCAGCACCGCTGCATCGGCGGCGATCAGAACTGCCAGCGCAGACCGACGTTGGCATTGATGCTGTTGGCGTCCGAACGACTGCGCTCGGTGCCCAGGTTGCCGTAGATGGAGAACGCGTCGTTGAGCTGGTAACGCACGCCAGCCGAGGCGCGCAGCGACTGCTTGGACACCGGCTCGCCGGCGACATTGAAGCGCGCTTCCGGCAAGCCGGTGAACCAGGCGGAGAAGTCGGAATTCGGATTGCCCAACAGCGAGCGATACGCCACCAGACCATCGAAGCCCCACTTGCCGTGCGCCAGATGGCCGCGTACGCCCACCTCGCCATACCCTGCGCGCAGGGTGTCGCGATTCGCGCTCAACCCCAGGCCGGTCATCGATGCTTCGCTGAAGGCATCCTGGGTCTGGCTCACTACACCGGCGGCCACGAACGGCGACAACCCGGCATGCGGCATCAAGCCGATTTCCGCGCGCGCCGACCAGTTGGTGTCGTGGCGACGGTCCTGCAGGCGCTCGCCGATGCTGCCGGCCTGCACATTGCGTTCGGTTTCGACGTTGCTCATGCCGTACGAACCGATTGCCGACAGATACGCCTGGCCCATCGGTTGGTACAGGTAGGCGGTCATCGCATACCGATCCGAGCGCAGACGGCTCGAAGAGGCCGCAATGTGCGCACGGTCCTGACCGGAGGTCACAGCCGCACCGACGATGGTGCCGGCGTTGCCCATCGGCAGATCCACGCCGAAGGTGGTTGCCTGCTGGGTGTAGTCGGCCGAATCGAAACCGCTGCGGCTCAGATCGCCGTCCAGGTAGCTGCCCTGCATCCAGGTGGTCAGCGTGGTGGTATCGGCCAGATAGGGCAGGCGGTCGGCAGCCACACGTCCATCGTTGAGCGCGGACTGGAAGCCCAGCGTGCGCTCGATGCCATGCACCTGGCCGGCCAGGGTCGGCAGCGATGCGGCAACCTGCGCATCGGATGCGGCAATCAACGCACCGGTGGCGCTGATCAGGCCGCCCAGGTTGTCGGTGTCGCCCGAAGCGACCCGCGTATCCAGCACCTTGACCAGCGAGTCGACCTGGTTCCCACCATTGACCACCGACTGCGGCGCACCGGCGGCCTGTGCACTGGCCGCGGAGGAATTACGTGTCAGGGTGGCGGTGACGGTGGTCGGGTTGTAGGACAGCGCCGCGTTCCAGAAGAAATGATTGGCGTACTGCACGCGGTCGAACGTGCCGTGCAGGACGCCGGCGTTGACGATCTTTTCGGTGCTGCCGACGGGGTAGCCGGCCGCTTCCGGCAGCAACAGCAGATTGCCTTTCAAGCTGGCCTGGCCAGTGACGGTAAGAGCCTTGCCCAGCTCGATGGCGGTGGTGCCGGTCGAGTTGACCAGGCTGTAGTTGCCGTTAATGACACCGCCGTGCGCTTCGAAGGTGGCCGAGTTAGCCACCAGAAGATCCGAACGCAGGCTGCCGGTGAGCGACAACACGCCATCGAGAATGGTGGTGCCGCCGGTATAGGTGTTGGTGCCGCTCAGGGTGAGCTTGCCGGCGCCGCTCTTGGTCAGGCTGCCCACACCGGAGATGTCATTGCTGAAGGTGCTGTCGTATCCGGACGTCACATTGATCGCCCAGTCGCTTGCGAACTGGCCCGGACCCTTGATCGCCTTGGCCGCATTCACCAGACCCCAGCCGTACAGCGCATCCACGCCCGGGTCGCCCAGGTCGGTGGCGGTGGTCAGCAGGGTCTGTTGCAGTTGTGAGGCGGTCATCCACGGATACACGCCCAGCACCTGCGCGGCGACACCGCTGACCGCTGCAGTGGAGAACGAGGTGCCAGCAATCTGGCCGCCCAATTCGCTGCCGGCCAGCGCCGGGACGGTGTAGCTGCCCGGCGCGACCAGGCACCACTGTGCAGCGGCGCCGCAATGGTTGGAATAGCTGGTCAGGCCGGCGGCATTGCCGGCGCTGTCGATATTGATCGCGCCGACGGCCAGCCAGTTGTTGCGCACGCTGGCTTCCTGTACCGGCGTTGCGGCCGGGTAGGAGGCTTCGGCCGCGCCTTCATTGCCGGTGGAGGCCACGATCAACGCATCGGCCTGCACCAACGGTGTCAGTGCGTACTTCCAGGCCAGCGCAGCATTGGCGCTCGCGGCGGCATCCGGATAGGACGTGCCGATGGAGAGGTTGGCGATGCGCACACCAGCAGCGGCCAGATCCACTGCAGCGCGGCGGGTCGCCTGCGTGCCGCAGGAATTTTCGGCGCAGATGCGCGCATAGAACAGGTCCGCATCCGGCGCGACGCCACCGGCGAAGCCGTCCTGCGCGGAACCTAGCACCAGCGCAGAAACAATCGTGCCATGACCGCGCAAGGCATTGGCCGACGATTCGGGCGTGCCCGGGCTGGCGGTGTAATCGTTGAAGCTGTCGACCTTGCCGCTGATCGGCGTGTAGCTCTGCACCAGGTTATCGTCCAGCACTGCCAGCTTCACGCCCTTGCCCTTGGCACCGGCCTGCTGCGCCAGATCCGCATTGGTTGGCACCAGCAGATTGCTGCCCACACCTTGATAGCGTTGCGGAGCTGGCGTCGGAGCCGGCGCGGTCTTGGGAGGCGGGTCGGCGGCGGGCGGCGGGGGTGTCGGCGCCGGGGCGATGATGGTGTCTTGCGGCGCGTTGCTACGGACGTTGCCGCCACCGCCACCGCCGCCACAGGCGGTCAGGACGAGGCAGGAGGCGATGGTGGTTGCGAGTAGCGAGCGATTCATAAGACTTGTCGGTTCCGATAATTGGGCGCGCCGCTACAGCAGATATTTAAAATTTGGCGCAGAGGTTCCCACCGCTGGCGATCACCAGCGTGGGCATTGATTTAACAATTATTCACTTTAACTGCCGCATTTCCGTCCCCTCGGAGATGCGCTGACTGAACATCCGGCAGAACCCATTCATGCATTCGCCGTGTGCTTGCGAGATTGTTTAACGGCGCTATCCAAAAACTCTAAAATCTGAACGGACAGTTGCTATTCAGAGAAAGTCTGTGGAAATGGCTTCGGCCGATTTAATCCATCGTCAATAACGACTTAAAAGCATATTAACAGGCCCTACCGCAGAATATTGTCGGAGCGAACGCGACAATAATGCGTCACAAATCTCGGAGGGCGGCAATCCTACACGCGACAAAAGTATTGCGAAATAAGGGAAAAATATCACAGATGTAGGTGGATTCCCGACCTCATGTAGCGAATTCAAGCGCAAGCTAGCGGATCTAACGGACTCTAGCGTTTCCTGCTCCATCTCCGTTCGTTTAATTTAAATTATACTAATTTGCACAGACTACATCGGATCAATATAATATTATACTTGCAGAAATATACTGGATGTATTCAAGCGAGGGCATCCATTGTGCGTAATCCAGGGCGTCAGCTAGGCCAAATTCACCAGATCCGACGGTTTGACTATGCCGGGTGATTGGAGATTTTAAATAGTCGCCCCTGAAAACCCCCAGACCGCATCCATTGCAAGGCTTCATCTGCGTTTTCGGTGTGCTGGAATTGCCAGTGTTCGTTACTCCACGTTCTGGTTTCTGGCAGTTTTCGCCCATGCGGACACGCCGTCCTGCTGCCGAGCAATTGCATGCCGATGAGCTGTTTCGTTCGCGTCTGGAGAACCAGATCGACTTGCGCCATCCACTGGTCCAGCTGAGCCATCGGCTGCCGTGGAGTGCGTTGGAGCAGGCGCTGTCGCCGCGGTTGCCGGCCACCACCGGCACATGCGGTCGGCCCGCATTGCCGGTGCGCTTGATCGCCGGGTTGCTTTACCTCAAGCACGCCTACGACCTGTCCGACGAGGCGGTCTGCGAGCGCTGGCTGGAAAATCCGTACTGGCAGTTCTTCACCGGCGAGGTGGTGTTCCAGACCTGCGTGCCGTGCGATCCCAGCTCCCTGACCCGTTGGCGACAGCGTCTGGGCGAAGCCGGTATGGAAGCGCTGTTGGCGCATACGATCAACACCGCTCACGCGATGAAGGCGGTGGATGCACGCGAGTTGTCGCGGGTGATCGTGGATACCACCGTGCAGGAAAAAGCGATCGCCCATCCCACCGACAGCCGTTTGCTGGAGGTGGCGCGCAAGAAGCTGGTGCTGCTGGCCAAGCGACACGGCATCGCACTGCGACAGAGCGATGCGCGGCAAGGTCCGGCGTTGCGCCGCAAGGCCGGACGCTATGCGCATGCGCGCCAGTTCAAGCGCATGCGCAAGGTGCTGCGACGCCAACGCACGATCCTGGGACGGGTGTTACGCGATCTGCAACGCAAGCTGGCCCAGCGGGAACCGTCGGTGCGTGAGCGCATCGGTGTCTGGTTGGAGCGCGCACAACGGTTGTTGGCACAGCGTCCCAAGGACAAACAGAAACTCTACGCCTTGCACGCGCCGGAAGTGGAATGCATCAGCAAGGGCAAGGCAAGCAGCCCGTACGAATTTGGCGTCAAGGTCGGCATTGCGGTGAGTGCGCGCAAGGGCTTGATCGTGGGCGCGCGGAGTTTCCCGGGTAACCCGTACGACGGCGACACGCTGGCTGAGCAACTGGAACAGGCGCGCGGGCTGCTGCAGGATGTGAATGTGATCCCGCAGGTGGCGATCGTGGACCTGGGGTATCGCGGGCGCGACGTGGAGGGTGTGCAGATCCTGCATCGGGGCAAAGCCAAGACGCTGACACGACGGCAATGGCGCTGGATCAAACGACGGCAAGCGGTAGAGCCGGTGATCGGACATCTGAAACAGGACTGCCGCTTGAATCGCTGCCATCTCGAAGGCGCCCAAGGCGATCCACTGCACGTGCTCGGCTGCGCCGCTGGCGACAACCTGCGGTGGCTGCTGCGCTGGATCGCCTTTTTGCGTGCCTGGTTGCAGGTGGTGCGGGCGCGCCCCTCAACGTGCTCAAGCATCATGTGGCCGGCAAACATGGCACTGGAGGTTTGAGAGGGGGTTTTTCAGGGGCGACTATTTACGCTTGCGGCGCCGGACTTGTAGCTGCTGCTCGCAATACAGCCGCTCCACCCGCTTATAGTTCACGAGACGCCCTTCCTGCCGCAGCTTGAGAGAGATCATCCCCACGCCATAGCGGCGATGGCGATGCGCCAACGCAAGGATGCGCTCGCGCAACTCAACGTTGCGGTCCTCGCGCGGGCGATAGCGCAGCGCACTGGCGCTCATGCCGATCGCCGCCAGGGCGCAGCGCTCGCTGGCGTCACCTTCGATCCACTCGCGCACCAGCGCACGACGCGCCGGTGCGCTCACCATTGTTTTTGCAGCGCATCCTTGATCAGGTCGTTCTGGAACACCTGCTCGGCCAGCAACTTCTTCAGTCGCGTGTTCTCGGCCTCCAGGTCCTTGAGCCGCTTGGCATCGGGCACGCTCATGCCGCCGAACTTGCTGCGCCACAGGTAGTAGGACGCCTCACTGAAGCCATGCCGTCGGCACAGGTCCTTGATCGGCATGCCGACCTCGGCTTCGCGCAGGAAGCCGATGATCTGCTCTTCGGAAGAACGCTTCTTCACGTCCAATCTCCTCGGGGTAGGGAATTGGACTCCAAACTGGGGTGCTACTCAGTCGCCCCTGCAAAACCCCGCGACCCCGCATGAACACAGGGTTTGCGGCGTTACAGCAGGGGCGCCGATCCCTCACAATTGGTCTATCAGCATCTGATTCCTGGGAGTTTTACCGATGGCCCACACCCAGAACGCCGACTTCTTCCGCCAGCCCTTGGCCGAGATGATCGATCCGCGCCACCCGCTGGCGGTGCTGGCCCGTCGGCTGCCCTGGGCGCAGATCGAGGCGGTGTTGGCGCCGCATTTCGCTCGCAAGGTGCGCGCAGGTCGCGCGGTGGCGCGGTGGCGCAACACGATCTGTTCGGCCCCTCGGTGCAAGTGGCCGGTGCGGGTATTGCCGCTGCCGGCCGCCCACGCCTTCCCATTCGCTTGATGGCCAGCCTGTTGTACCTGAAGCACGCTTACAAGCTCAGCGACGAGGAACTGGTGGAGCGCTGGGCCCAGAACGTGGTCTGGCAGCACGTCAGCGGCATGGCGTTCTATGAGCCGCGCCTGCCCTGCGATGCCACGCAGGTCGGGCGTTTTCGCGCGGCCATCGGTGAGGCCGGGGTCGAGGAACTGCTCAAGGCCACCATCGACACCGCGGTGTCCTCCAAGGCCATCGTGCCCGCCGAGTTCGAACGGCTGATCGTGGACACCACCGTGCAGGAGAAGGCCATTGCTCATCCGGTGGATTGGCGCCTGATGGAGAACGCGCGGCACAAGCTGGTGGCGGCGGCCAAGCGCGCGGGCATCGCGCTCAAGCAGACCTTCGCCAAAGAAACCAAGACGCTGCGGCGCAAAGCCGGCGGCTACGCCCATGCCAGGCAGTTCAAGCGCCTGCGCAAGGTCCTCAAACGCCAGCGCACGCTCCTGGGCATCGTACTGCGCGAGGTGCAGCGCAAGATCGGGCAAGCCAGCCAGGCCACGGCGCCGGCGCTGGAGAATCTGCACACGCTGATGCAGCGCGCCGAGCGCATCCATGCTCAGCAACCCAATGGCAAGAACAAACTCGATGCCCTGCACGCGCCCGAAGTGGAGTGCATCGGCAAGGGCAAGGCGCGCAAGCCCTACGAGTTCGGGGTGAAGGTCAGCGTGGCCATCACGCACAAACAGGGCCTGATGGTCGGCGCGCGCAGCTTCACCGGCACCCCCTATGACGGCCACACGTTGCACGAGCAACTGGAGCAGGCCCGGATCCTGAGCGAGGACACAGCAGGCGCACCTAAACAGGTGGTGGTGGACCTGGGCTTTCGCGGTGTGGATGCGGCCAATCCCGGCGTTGAGATCATCCACCGGGGCACGTTCAAACGCCTGACAGATGAGCAGCGCCGCTGGCTGAAGCGACGCCAGGCGGTGGAGCCGGCCATCGGACACTTGAAGCACGACAACGGCATGGATCGGTGCTGGTTGCAAGGAGCGAACGGCGATGCGCTGCACGCAGTGCTGTGCGCGGCGGGGGACAACATCCGCTGGTTGCTGCGGGCCATGGTGCGTCTGGGACTGAAGGGTCTTTTTGCGCCTATGGTTGCGAGACTCATCATGCTGGCCACAGTGCTCGCAATGTCATTGCGAGCGAGGAACACACGCCCACATCGGTTGGCTTGGTGTGTTTGGTGAATTTTGCAGGGGCGACTACTCAAAATCGGGGGGACGTTGGGGCACAGCCGATCTCGGTGCAGTGACGCCAGGTTGCATCGCTCTCCGGGAGATGCTGGGACCTGGGTGACTTCTATATGAGGAGATGAATGCGGAGGCGCAGAATGAAAGGGATAGGCTTGCTTCCGCTGAATTTATGTTACTTTATAACAATAATTCGCCTCGCGGCTTGTCTACCGTGTCCCGCCATCCCTGTTCTCTTGTGTGCTGTCTGGAATCGCACCGCAGCCTGTGCTGCCGTTTGCTGTGGTGGGTCGATGACTGGGATTGCGAGGGGAGGGCGCGATGAAGCGCCGGGACCTATTACAAGGCGGAGCCGCTGCGCTGATGCTGTCGCCGGCCTTGGCTGCCGCGCAAGGGCTTCCAGTCTTGCGGGAATGCAGCGTGCAGCAGCAGGGCGGGTTGCTGCGTCTTCGGTTGGAGCTGCTTGGTGCGCAGGTTGCCTATCGCAGTTTCAGGCTGGCCGATCCTGAGCGGTTGGTCATCGATCTCTCTGGCGTGTCGTCGCAGGCGCCGCGCATCGACCCGATCCCCGCAGGCGCTGCGGTGACCCGCATACGCAGCGCTGCGCATCTCGATGGGCTGCGGGTCGTGTTCGATCTGCAGCAGCCCTGTTCGGTCAACCTGCGCTGGGAGGACAGTGCGCTGGTGCTGGAGCTTGCCCCCCTCTCCGGCGGCGTGGCGCTGGCCGCGAGCGATGCTGCTCCAACGCCAGCGACAGCCCCAGCTCCAGCCCCAGCAGAGCCGCCCCGCTCGCGCCTGCAGCCCTATGTGGTCGCCATCGACGCCGGCCATGGCGGTAAGGATCCGGGTGCGGTCAGTGCCGATGCGCGTTACGAAAAACATGTGGTCATGGCGGTGGCCGGGCGGCTACATCAGCGCTTGGCGGCCGATGCGCGTTACCGGCCCACCATGATCCGCAGCGATGACCGCTTCGTGCCGCTGCACGAGCGCGTGTTGATCGCGCATCGCCACAGCGCGGATCTGTTCGTTTCCATCCACGCCGATGCCGCACCAACGCGCGAAGCGCGCGGCGCCTCGGTGTTTGCGCTGTCGCAGACTGGCGCCAGCTCCGCACTTGCCCGCTGGATCGCCGATAGCGAAAACGCTGCCGACGACATGGGCGACACCGCACGCCGGCTGCGGGTGCCGAGCAACCCGGTGCTGTCGCAGGTATTGGCGGACCTATCGCTGAGCGGCACCATCGCCAGCAGCCTGGCCTTCGGTACGTTGATGCTGGAGCGCCTGCAGCAGGTGACGCACCTGCATCAAAACCAGGTGGGGCAGGCAGGTTTTGCGGTACTGAAGTCGCCGGATATCCCATCGTTGCTGGTGGAGACCGGCTTTATGAGCAATCGCGACGATTGCCAGCGTTTGTGTGGCGATACGCATCAGGACGAACTTGCACAGACGCTGCATGCGGGAATCGACGACTACTTCGCTGCGTTTCCTGGTCGCGTTTGAGCCGCGATCGTCACCCTTACCCTCCGACGAGTACCCGATGTCCGCCACGCTTCCCGATGTTGCTGTGACCGAAGCATTCACGCTGAGCGCGCCCTTGCGGTGGGTCGGCATGCAGGACATCGCGATTCCCGTGCATCTGGACGCCGCCAGTGGCAGTGGCCTTGCAGCCCGTGCCAGCGTGCAGGTCGATCTGCCGCGGGCCGAGCTCAAAGGCATCCACATGTCGCGGCTGTATCGTCTGCTGGACCTGCACCTGCAGCGGCCATTGTCGCCGGCCATGCTCCCGCAGCTGCTGCAGGCGCTGATCGAAAGCCATGCAGATTGCGCAAGCCGCGCTGCACGGCTGACGCTCAGCTTCGCACTGATGCTGCGCATGCCGGCACTACGCAGCGAAGGGCTGAGCGGCTGGCGTGCCTACCCGGTGCGCATTGCCGCGCAGTGCAGGGCAGGGCGCACCACAATCCAGCTACAGGTCGAGGTGTTGTACGCGTCCACCTGCCCCTGTTCGGCGGCGTTGTCGCGGCAGTTGCTGAGCGATGCGTTCGTGCAGCAGCACGCCTGGTGCGATGCGCTGCCGCTGCAAGACGTTGCGCAGTGGCTGCAGGATCACGGTTCCTACGCCACCCCGCATAGCCAGCGTAGCGTGGCGCAGGTGTGCGTCGATCTGCCCGCGGATACGCAGGGCTTCGCAATCCAGGAACTGATCGGTCTGTGCGAGCAGGCGTTGGCAACGCCGGTGCAGGCCGCGGTGCGACGGCCCGACGAACAGGCATTTGCGCGCTTGAACGGCGCAAACCTGATGTATGTCGAAGACGCGGCGCGCCGCCTGCGCAAGCAGCTGGCTGAGCACTATGCGACGTTTCATGTGGCGGTACGCCATCTGGAAAGCCTGCATGCGCATGACGCCGTTGCCGAAACCGGAAGCGACGACGAGACATTCTTCCCAGCCGCTCTGTGAGCAGACGCCATGTACTGCAAATTGCCAAAGCGTCCAGTGCGAATGGCGCACAAGCCAGGCAAGTCGCCTGTCGCACCGAAGAATGGCAAGTATGGCTGGCGTGGCGCGTTGCTGTTGTACCAGTCTGTGTTCTTTGTGCTGATCTGACTGATCTGAGCGGCGTCATTGTGATCGATACGTCGTCCAGTCCGCACCGCGCGATGCGCCTGACGATGCATGCGCGTTGGCTGCGGTGCGTGGATGGTGGTTGCCGCATGGCATCCTGACAAGGGCTGCCGCATGGCGCGCGTCCGATGCAATCCGACCATCGATGCAGGCCGGCAACCAACCTCGACCACTTCGTCAGTCCAGGCGGTCCTGGCCAGGCCAGGCCGCGGAGACCGTTGCGGCACGTCGCACCGCAGTGCAGCCCAGCACACGTGCGAAGTGCCCGCGCTACAACGCAAAAGCCCCGCGATGCGGGGCTCTGGCGTTTCTGCAGCGAGACGCGAGGTGGTGCTCCCTAGGGGGCTCGAACCCCTGTTTTAGCCTTGAGAGGGCCACGTCCTAACCATTAGACGAAGGGAGCTTTTGTCACGTGTTGTGCGCAGCGTTATTATAGTGAGGTAATAGCCGTTGGGCAATCCTGCAACACAAGACGGAAGCGCCATCATCGAAGCCTCAGTGACATCTGCGTTCACGCTGCGCGTCATTCCACGCGACCAGCACACCATCTCGCGCAAGGACATCAGCCCCAACGCGCTGCGCGTGCTTTATCGCCTGCGCGAATCGGGCTTTGGTGCCTACCTGGTCGGTGGTGCGGTCCGCGATCTGCTGGTCGGTCACCACCCCAAGGATTTCGATGTCGCCACCAGCGCCACGCCGGAAGAGGTCAAGGCGCTATTCCGCAACTGCCGCCTGATTGGCCGACGTTTTCGTCTGGCGCACGTGGTGTTCGGTCGCGAAATCATCGAAGTGGCCACCTTCCGCGCCAATAGCGACGATGGCAGCGGCGACCGCGAACTCGATAACGGCCGGCTGGTGCGCGACAACGTTTACGGCACCATCGAAGAAGACGCGATCCGCCGCGACTTCACCTGCAACGCCCTTTACTACGCCATCGAAGATTTCTCGGTGCGCGATTACTGCGGCGGCTTCGAAGATGTGCAGGCGCGCCTGATGAAGTTGATTGGCGACCCGGAGCTGCGTTACCAGGAAGACCCGGTGCGCATGCTGCGCGCGGTGCGCCTGGCGTCCAAGTTGAACTTCGAGATCGAAGCCGGCACCGCCGAACCGATCCCGCGCCTGGCCGGGCTGTTATCCGAGGCCGCACCTGCGCGTCTGTTTGAAGAAATCCTCAAACTGTTCCTGTCCGGACATGGCGTGGCCAGCTTCGAAGGCTTGGAGCGTTATGGCCTGTTCGGCGCGCTGTTTCCCGAAAGCGCGGCAGCATTGAAATCCAACCGCAGCGGCGCGTTGCGCGCCATGGTGCTGGAAGGCCTGCGCAACACCGATGCCCGCGTGGCCAACGACGAGCCGGTGTCGCCGGCATTCCTGTTTGCGTTGCTGCTGTGGCCGGCGTTCTGCCGCACCTTGATGGGGCTGCAGGCGCAAGGCGTGCAACCGGAAGATGCGCAGCGCCGCGCAGCCGATCGCGTCACCTTGCACCAGCTGGAGCGCGTGGCGTTACCGCGTCGCTTCTCGCTGCCGATGCAGGAAATTTGGTTGATGCAGACGCGCTTCTCGTCGCGTCAGCGCAAGCGGGTGTTGCGCACCTTGTCGCATCCGCGCTTCCGCGCGGCGTTCGATTTCCTGGTGCTGCGCCAGTGCGCTTCGCCCGATCACGCCGGCGATGTGGAGTTCTGGAGTGAGGCGCAGAAGTCGCCCGGCCAGGAGCTGGTGGAGGCGATCGAATCGGCGCAGGCAGACCAGGAAGGCGAGGAGGGCGCACCGCGCAAGCGTCGCCGCCGCCGGCGCCGCACCGGCGCGCCCGCAGGCGACTAGGGCATGCAGACCGCCTTTGTCGGCCTGGGTGCCAACCTGGGCCCGGCCGAGGCCAGCGTGCGCGCGGCCATCGCCGCGCTGGGCGCTGTGCCGCAGACCACGCTGATCGCAGCGTCGTGTCTGTACCGTACGCCGGCCTGGGGCCGCGCAGACCAGCCGGATTTCATCAATGCCGTGGCGCAGCTGCGCACCGGCCTCGCGCCGCTGCCGCTGCTGGAAGCCTTGCTCGGCATCGAACAGGCGTTCGGCCGCGAGCGTCGCGCCGGCGAGCGCTGGGGCCCGCGCACGCTGGATCTGGACCTGCTGTTGTACGCCGAACAGGTGATCGATCTGCCGCAGTTGCAGGTTCCGCATCCGCATCTGCACGCGCGTGCCTTCGCACTGCTGCCGCTGTCCGAGCTGGCGCCGCAGGCGATCATTCCGGGCCATGGAACAGTGCGGCACGCCCTGCAAGCCATCGATACCTGCGGGCTGGAGCCGATTGGGTAGATAATGACCGGCTTATCACCCCACGTAATGACTTCATGAGCAGCCACGCCGACAGCAATCCCTGGACCGTGCCCGCCTTGGCGCAGGCCAAGCGCGCGGGTCGAAAACTGGTCATGTTGACCGCGTACGACGCCAGCTTCGCGCGCACCTTCGACGTCAATGGCGTGGACCTGATCCTGGTTGGCGACTCGCTCGGCATGGTGATGCAGGGGCATGATTCCACCTTGGCGGTGACCACCGCCGACATGGTCTACCACACCGCCGCGGTGGCCCGCGCGCTCGATCGCGCATTGCTGGTGGCCGACCTGTCGTTCCAGGCCGACGCCACGCCCGAACGTGCATTGGATGCCGCCACCCAACTGCTGCAGGCCGGTGCGGAGATGGTCAAGATCGAGGGCGCCGGGCATAAGCTCGAGGTCATCCGTTACCTGGTCGAGCGCGAGATTCCGGTCTGCTCGCACCTGGGGCTGACCCCGCAATCGGTGCTGCGCTTCGGCGGCTACAAGGTGCAGGGCCGCGGCGAAGCCGGCGAGCAGTTGCGCCGCGATGCGCAGGCGGTGGTCGACGCCGGTGCCAGCCTGGTGGTACTGGAATGCGTGCCGACGCCGATCGCCACGCAAATCAGCGCAGAACTCAGCGTGCCCACCATCGGCATCGGTGCCGGCCCCGGTTGCGACGGCCAGGTGCTGGTGATGCACGACATGCTGGGCCTGGACAGCGGTCATCGTCGGCCCAAGTTCGTCAAGGATTTCCTGGCCGAAGGCGGCTCGGTGGCTGGTGCGGTGCGTGCCTACGCGCAGGCCGTGCGCGATGGCAGCTTTCCCGATGCAGAGCACGCGTACGCCGCATGATCCAGACACTCACCGATCTTTCCGCCCTGCGCGCTCTGGTCAACGGCTGGAAGCGCGAGGGCCTGCGCGTGGCGCTGGTGCCCACCATGGGCAACCTGCACGTCGGGCATTACTCGCTGGTGATGCTGGCGCGCCAGTACGCCGACCGTGTGGTGTCCAGCGTGTTCGTCAACCCGACCCAGTTCGGCCCGAATGAAGATTTTGCGTGCTACCCGCGTACGCCCGAGGCCGACCTGCGCGGCCTGGAAGATGCCGGCTGCGATGCGCTGTGGCTGCCGGACGTGGACACGATGTACCCACTCGGCACCGCGCTGGCCACGCCCATCCACGCGCCCGGCGTCAGCGATGTGCTTGAGGGCGAATGCCGGCCGGGGCATTTCGATGGCGTATGCACCGTGGTGGCGCGGTTGTTCAATCAGGTGCAGCCGGACGTGGCCGCCTTCGGCAAGAAGGATTACCAGCAATTGGCTGTGATCCGGCAGATGGTGGCCGACCTGGCGTTTCCGATCGAGATCCTGGGCGGCAGCATCGTGCGCGAGGCCGATGGCCTGGCGATGAGCTCGCGCAATCAGTATCTGTCGGCCGAAGAGCGCCCGATCTCGGCCAATATCCACAAGGTGCTGCTGCAGATGCGCGACAGCTATGCCGTCGGCACGCCGCGCGCGCAGGTGGAAGACGCGGCCAGCCACGCGCTGGAGCAGGCTGGTTTCCGGGTCGATTACGCAGTGGTGCGGCTGCCCGACCTCAGCGAGCCGGGCGACGGCCACACCGGTGCGCACGTGGCCTTGATCGCGGCCCGCCTGGGCAGCACGCGCTTGATCGACAACCTGGAATTCTGAGCAGGCCGGCGCTGCGTACGTGGCGTCTGACCTCCGCCAGTAGCGCGAGTCAACCGATGCAGGCCGGTCTTCCCGCGGCGTAGGCCTGAAGCCCTCACCACCGACCGCAGCGCAAACCGGTTGGGGGCGGGCGCTTTCCGCTAAAATGCCGGCTTTCCTTTTGTCGTTGCCCGCGTCCATGCATCTGTCCCTGCTGAAAGCCAAGATCCACCGCGCCACCGTCACCCACGCCGAGCTCAACTACGAAGGCTCGATCGCCATCGACGGCCTGCTGCTGGAAGCGACCGGCATCCGCGAATTCGAACAGGTCCATATCTGGGACGTCACCAACGGTGCGCGTTTCAGCACCTATGCCATCCGCGCCGAAGACGGCAGCGGCATCATGTCGCTCAACGGCGGCGCAGCGCGTCACGTGCAGGTGGGCGATCTGATCATCGTGGCGGCGTTCGCCAGCATGAGCGAAGACGAAGCCAAGACCTTTAAGCCCAATCTGGTATATGTGAACGCGCGCAACGCGATCTCCCACACCAACCACAGCATCCCCACGCAGGCCGCATGACACAGACCAACGGATTCGACGCGCTTCACGCCCACGCCCAGCGCCTGCGCGGCGCTGCCATCCCCGCATTGCTTGCCGCAGAGCCGGAACGGCCGACGCAATACGCCTGGCAAGTCGGTCCGTTGTATTTCAACTTCGCGCGGCAGAAGTACGACCGCGCCGCGCTCGATGCCTTGTTCGCCATCGCCCGCGAGCGCGATCTGGCCGGCGCGTTCCAGCGGTTGTTCCGTGGCGAGCAGGTCAATGTCACCGAACAGCGCGCGGCCTTGCACACCGCGTTACGTGGCGACTTGACCGACGCGCCCGTGGCCTCGGAGGCCTACGCCACTGCTGCAGAAGTGCGGCAGCGGATGGGCGCGCTGATCCAGCAGCTCGAAGCCACCGACGTCACCGATATCGTCAGTGTCGGCATCGGTGGCTCGGACCTGGGCCCGCGTCTGGTTGCCGACGCGTTGCGTCCGGTGTCCGGTGCCCGCTTGCGCGTGCATTTCGTCTCCAATGTGGATGGCGCAGCAATGCAGCGCACGCTGGCCACGCTGGACCCGGCGCGCACCGCCGGCATCCTGATTTCCAAGACCTTCGGCACCCAGGAAACCCTGCTCAACGGCAGCATCCTGCATGCCTGGCTCGGTGGCAGCGAGCGGCTGTACGCAGTCAGTGCCAACCCCGAGCGTGCCGCCAAGGCCTTCGATATCGCACCCGGCCGCGTACTGCCGATGTGGGATTGGGTGGGTGGGCGCTACTCGCTGTGGTCGGCAGTGGGCTTCCCGATTGCATTGGCCATTGGTTTCGAACGTTTCGAACAACTGCTGGAAGGCGCCGCGCAGTTCGACGCGCATGCGCTCAACACGCCGCTGGAAGAAAACGTCGCGGTGTTGCACGGCCTGACCGCAGTGTGGAACCGCAACCTGCTCGGTAGCGCCACGCACGCGGTGATGACTTACGACCAGCGCTTGGCACTGCTACCGGCGTATCTGCAGCAGCTGGTGATGGAGAGCTTGGGCAAGCGCGTCAAGCTCGACGGCTCGACGGTGGACAGCGACACCGTGTCGGTGTGGTGGGGCGGCGCGGGCACCGATGTGCAGCACAGCTTCTTCCAGGCGCTGCATCAGGGCACCAGCGTGGTGCCGGCGGATTTCATCGGCACCGTGCACAACGACGACCCGTATGCGGAAAACCATGTCGCGCTGATGGCCAATGTGCTGGCGCAGACCGAGGCGCTGGCCAATGGCCAGGACAGCAGCGACCCGCACCGCAGCTACCCGGGCGGCCGTCCGAGCACGGTGATCCTGCTCGATGCGCTCACCCCGCAGGCGCTGGGCGCGCTGATCTCGATGTACGAGCACAGCGTGTACGTGCAATCGGTGATGTGGGGTATCAATGCGTTCGACCAGTTCGGCGTGGAGCTGGGCAAGCAGCTGGCCAGCCAGTTGTTGCCGGCGCTGAAGGGCGAATCGGCCGATGTGGCCGACCCGGTGACGCGCGAATTGCTGAGCAAACTGCGCGGCTAAGCATTTTGCGTATCGCGCAGACAGAGAACGGGGCCTGCGGGCCCCGTTTTTTGTTTTGGACGACATGACCGACTGCGCTGGGGCCAGAATAGACAAATTTCCTAAATTGGGAATTTGAGAGTAGGCTGATCGCCATCACTCCGCGCCGGACTGCCGCCATGTCGCGCCTCCAGGATTTGCCCGAGCTCGAAAAATCCCCCGCCGCCGACATCAAGGTGAAGGGCTGGCCCAGCCTGATGCGCAAGGTGCGCTCGCATGGGGCGGTGGTCATCACCAACCACAATCATCCCGAAGCGGTCGTCGTGGACGCCGAGGAATATCGGCGCCTGGTCAATCAGGCGAGTGCGGCGGCGGCTCCGTCGCGCGCGCAATCGCTGCAGGCATTGCAGGCGAAGTTCGACGCGCAGCTTGCGGCGGCGACCCAGGGTGCAGGTCTGGCCAAGGCGATCGCCACGCCGGCACGCCGCGGCCGCAAGGTCACCCTGGGTCCGTCGCTGTAACCGATGGGCAATCTCCTGGTGCTGGCCGGCGTCAATGGCGCCGGCAAAAGTTCGCTATTGGGCCGTTTTCTGCAAGAGGACGGCGCCACCTGGTTCAACCCCGATGCGTTCGCCAAGGAACTGGTGGAGCAGGGCTGGGCGCTTGCGGAAGCGAACGCGCAGGCCTGGGAAGAAGGTGTACGGCGGCTGCGCCACGCCATGGCCAACGGCAGCGATTTCGCATTCGAAACCACGCTGGGTGCGAGCACCATTCCGCGCCTGCTGCGCGAGGCGTGCGCGCAGCACACGGTGGCGGTCTGGTTCTGCGGGTTGGCGACAGTGGATCTGCACATCCAGCGTGTGGCCGCGCGGGTTGCTGCCGGCGGTCATGCCATCCCTGAGCACAAGATCCGCGAGCGTTACGATGCCTCGCGGGCCAACCTGATTGCGTTGCTGCCATATCTGGCCGTGCTGCATGTCTACGACAACAGCGCTCCGGCCGATGCGGCGGGCCAGGTGGCACCCGTGCTGGTACTGGAACTGGACCACAGCGGTCTGCATTACCCGCAAACGCCGGAAGAATTGGCGCAGGTGCCTGATTGGGCCAAGCCCATCGTGATGGCGGCGCTGGACTTACGGCAGTCTTGACCGCGCGCTCAGGCACCTGCGCTCTGATCCGTGTCTCACCGACGCGGCTAGGCATCGACCTCACCCGCAGGAGCGTATCCAGGCGCGACAGGCCATATCGGCAACGCTCCTCGCGCCCGGGTGCGCTGCTACCGGCCCAGGTGCGCTCCTACCGGTATGCGACAGCAGCGGGAATGCCCCGCTGCACGTGTCAGCTGCAGCGTCACGCAGCGCCGCAACTGGAAACGTCAGCGCTTATGCCTTGCCCAACTGCACCGCCACCGGATCGCCGGTGAGATAACCCACGGCCCCACCGAAGCGGTCCTTGTAGTTGGCGCGGACCAGCGGGTCCAGCGTGGCTTTGACGGTGTCGTGCAACGGGCTTTCCCAGTCGCCGGGATGCTGGCAGTTGCTCATCACATAGGTCCAGCCGTGGATTTCATCGACCGCGTGCAAACCGGTCGATTCGGCGCCTGCCGGCACCGACAGCACGCGCGTCAGCGTGCCGTTGTCCACGTTGTAGGCCCACAGGAAATTGTTGACGTGCAGGCTACTGTCTTCGCCGATGAACAAGGTGCGCAACGACTCGGAGAACTTGAGGTTGTCCGGGTTGGCGATCCGTTCCGGGTCGGCCAGATTGCCCAGCGCATCGGCCTTGGCCAGGTTGTGGCCGGTGAGGGCCGCCGGGGCGGCCATATCGATCGGCACCCAGTCGCTGTGGATTGGCGCGCCGTGACTGTCGCGTTGGCCGCCGCGCAGATTCAAGGCATAGACCGCGCCGGCTTCCGGGCCCTGTACTTTTACATCGCCCGAGCCGTTGAGCATGCTGGTGACAATGTAGGACATCGCCATATAGGCGACCTTGTCGTGCGCGTTGACGGTGGTGCCTTCGAGCTTGGTGAAGCCCAGGCTGCCGCCGGCCAGCGCGGCATAGCGATGGGTTTCCAGATAGGTGGCGGCCTTTTCCATGCCGGGTTTGATGCGGATCCAGTTGAAGGTGCCGTTGAACGGAATCTTGGTAAAAGCGGCGTCGCCCGGATCGCTCAGGTGCACATCGAGGATGTCGGCGGCAGTAAGGCGGTCGGCCATGGCCTGGATCTCGGCACTGGTGGCGTGGCCGAGCTTGATCCAGCTCAACGTGGCCGCACCCGGGCCGATGCCGGAGGTCTGGTGCCACTTGCCGACATACAATGTGCCGGCAGAGAGGTCCGCCTTACGGTCGGCGATGAACATGAAAAGTCCGCCATTGGTGGCGTCGTCGCCCATCAACACGGTGCGTTGGTCGGGCATCACCTGCACCAGTTCGTGCGAGATGCGGCCCAGGCAATAGTGCTTGCGCACGCTGCCGGTGCCGTCCGGGTGCACGGTGATTTCCGGCAGATGCCCGTAGTGGTAGGGGTTGGCTTTTTCCGGGTCGCCGTACAAATGCGTGCTGTAGCTGCGGAACTGGGTATTGCCAGCCAGCGCGGTGGCGTCGGGCTCGTACTCTTCGCTGGACAGGTGGGTATTCCACGGCGACAGGCTGGCGCCGCAGGTGGTCCACAGCCCATGCACTGGCGCAGTGTCGACGTTGTGGTACTTCACCAGCGAGAGCTTGCCGGTGGCCGGGTCCTGATCCAGCGTCAACACCGCGATCGGCGCGGGCAGGTGGCGATTGACGTCGTTGCCGGCCTGGTCGCGGGTGGTGTATTCGAACTGCACTACCGCGAATACGTGGTTGCCCTTGACGCCCGGCACCTTGGCATGGGGCAGGGTCAGCAGCGAGGAGCCGTCCGGGCAATCGGAAAAGAACGCACGTTCGGCACCGGGTTTGGAGCGGTCGATGATCGGGCGATGCTGGATGTCGTAGTACCCACCCGCCAGCAGGGTGCCGCCGTTGCCGTCGGGCACCTGGTCGCCGGTGACGAAGAACGGGTGGTAGGCCAGTGCATAGCGCTGCGTGCTGCCGTCGCTGCGCGTTACGCTGAGTGCCGAGCCGACCGTGGTGGTGGCCATCGCCGCCGGGTTGGCCAGGCTGGGCGCCGGCATGCCGTGGAAGGTGGCCGACACCAGGCGGGTCGGATTGTCCGATGGTCGCAACGGGCGCGCGGCCCACGCGGCACCGCCAAGTTGTTGCAGAGCAGCTGCGCTGGCGTTGCCAAGCGGCAACAGGGGGATGGCCGCCAGAAATTGCATCAGGCGACGACGGGAGGGGTCGGGGGAGGCAGACATCGAAACTCCAGGCAAAAGCAACGATCGACAATGGCAGTGGCGCATCGCCAGGCAGTTTACGCTAGGCCGCCGGTATGACAGTTGTTTGACGGCGAGCTCACCCGTTGGCCGGTGTTCGAACACGTCTGCGCACGCGCGCGTTGCCAGACGCCATTGCGTGCCGATGCTGCGCACTGACCGAATCGGCAGGTGGTGCGATGCAACAAAGTGCGCTTGCTTCCAACACCAGCCACGATGGCGGATTGGGGCGTTTTGCCTGGTTTCACAGGTGCTGCCGGTATTCCAACGCTATAGCCGCGGCCAATAAGTTGCCAGCGATTCGGCATACGGTCGGCGGTTGTTGACAGGGTAGGGGAATCACGCAAGCGTACGCCGCCTGATGGCCTGCGGCGCAACGCATCGCCGTGGGAGAACCACCCTGGAGAACCTGATCTTGGACAAGCTGCTCCGTCGTGCCGCCGCGCCCGTCGCGCGTCGCGCCCTCTGCCTGGCAACCGCTGCAGCGGTGCTGATGTTGGCCGCCTGCCAAGGCAAGTACACCGCTGGCGAGGCGAACAAGACCGCCCCGGCTGCTGCACCTGCCGCGTCGTCGACCACCATCCATCCGGACCAATGGCCGTCGCCGAAGTGGCCGTTCCCGCAGGACGCAGCGCTGGAGCAGCGCATCACCGATGTGATGGCCAAGATGAGCGTGGAAGAGAA
This sequence comes from Xanthomonas oryzae pv. oryzae, assembly GCF_004136375.1. NCBI lineage: Bacteria > Pseudomonadati > Pseudomonadota > Gammaproteobacteria > Lysobacterales > Lysobacteraceae > Xanthomonas > Xanthomonas oryzae. The sequence continues at coordinate 2,983,523 of NZ_CP031697.1, read as the reverse complement.
GGTCGCCCAGACCATCCAGGGCGATATCGCCAGCATGACCCCGGACGACGTGCGCAAATATCGCATCGGCTCGGTGCTGGCCGGCGGCAACTCCGATCCGGGCGGCAAGTACAACGCCAGCCCGGCCGACTGGTTGAAGCTGGCCGACGCGTTCTATGAGGCGTCGATGGACACCTCCAAGGGCGGCAACGCGATTCCGATCATCTTCGGCATCGATGCGGTGCACGGCCAGAGCAACATCGTCGGCGCCACGCTGTTTCCGCACAACATCGGCCTGGGTGCCACGCGCAATCCCGATCTGATCAAGAAGATTGGCGAAGTCACCGCTGCCGAAACCCGCGTCACCGGCATGGAGTGGACCTTCGCGCCGACCGTGGCGGTGCCGCAGGACGACCGCTGGGGCCGCACCTACGAAGGCTATTCCGAGTCGCCGGACGTGGTGGCCAGCTTCGCCGGCAAGATGGTCGAAGGCGTCCAGGGCACACCGGGCACGCCGCAGTTCCTGGACGGCAGCCACGTGATTTCCTCGGTGAAGCATTTCGTCGGCGACGGCGGCACCACCGATGGCAAGGACCAGGGCGACACCAAGGTGTCCGAAGCCACCATGCGCGACATCCATGCGGCCGGTTATCCGTCGGCGATCGCTGCCGGCGCGCAGAGCGTAATGGCCTCGTTCAACAGCTTCAACGGCGAAAAGATGCACGGCAACAAGGTCATGCTGACCGACGTGCTCAAGGGCCGCATGAACTTCGGCGGCTTCGTGGTCGGCGACTGGAACGGCCACGGCCAGGTCAAGGGCTGCACCAACCAGAACTGCCCGGCCTCGTTCATTGCCGGCGTCGACATGGCGATGGCCGCCGACAGCTGGAAGGGCATCTACGAAACCGAACTGGCGGCGGTGAAGTCCGGGCAGATCTCGGCCGAGCGCCTGGACGATGCGGTGCGCCGCATCCTGCGCGTCAAGCTGCGTCTGGGCCTGTTCGAAGCCGGCAAGCCGTCCAAGCGCCCGCTCGGTGGCAAGTACGAATTGCTGGGTGCACCGGAACACCGTGCGATCGCCCGCCAGGCAGTGCGTGAGTCGTTGGTGCTGCTGAAGAACCAGGCCGGCATCCTGCCGCTGGATCCGACCAAGCGCGTGCTGGTGCTGGGCGACGGTGCCAACGACATGGGCAAGCAGTCCGGCGGCTGGACGCTGAACTGGCAGGGCACCGGCACCAAGCGCAGCGACTACCCCAACGGCACCACCATCTGGGAAGGCCTGGACAAGCAGATCACGGCGGCCGGCGGCAGCGCCGAGCTGGCTGTGGATGGCGCCTACAAGACCAGGCCGGACGTGGCCGTGGTGGTGTTCGGCGAAAACCCGTACGCCGAATTCCAGGGCGACATCGCCACCTTGCTGTACAAGCCAGGCGACGAGAGCGAGCTGGCCTTGATCAAGAAGCTCAAGGCCGAAGGCATCCCGGTGGTGGCGGTATTCCTGAGCGGGCGTCCGCTGTGGATGAACCAGTACATCAATGCCTCCGACGCATTCGTGGCGGCCTGGTTGCCGGGTTCCGAAGGCGAGGGCATCGCCGATGTGCTGTTGCGCAAGGCCGATGGCACGGTGCAGCACGACTTCAAGGGCAAGCTGAGCTTTTCCTGGCCAAAGACCGCGGTGCAGTTCGCCAACAACGTCGGCCAGAAGGACTACGACCCGCAGTTCAAGTTCGGCTTCGGCCTGACTTACGCCGACAAGGGCGACTTGGCGGCACTGCCGGAAGCGTCGGGCGTGTCAGGCGAGCAGTCGGTGAGCGGGCTGTACTTCGTGCGCGGCAAGCCGGCACTGGGGATTGCGATGCAGATGTCCGGTGTTGCCCAGAAGCATGTGCCGGCGACCACGCTGCCGGTGGGCCTGTCCGACGACAGCCTGAAGATAACCGCAGTCGACCACAAGGTGCAGGAAGATGCGCGCCGTCTGGTGTGGTCCGACAGTTCGGTTGCCAGCGTGCTGCTGGTGTCTGGCAAGCCGGTGGACGTTTCGCGTGAGAGCAACGGCGATGTGCAGTTGCAGCTGACCCTGCGCCGCGACAGCGCAGTGACCGCACCGGTGTGGCTGGGCGTGGGCTGCGGCGAGAAGTGTGGTGGCCGCGTCGATGTGCAGAAGACCCTGGCTGCGCTGCCGCAAGGCCAGTGGAAAGTGGTCGGCGTGCCGCTCAAGTGCTTCGCTGTGGCAGGCGCCGACGTGACCAAGCTGAGCGAGGTTGCCAGCATTGAAAGCGCTGCCGCGCTGACTCTGTCGATATCCAAGGTGGCGCTGGGCGCGCTCAACGAAGCCGAAGTCGGCGTCGACTGCCCGGTCAAATAAGCAGCATTCCCGCAGGCGTGCGTGCGCGCCTGCGGGAGATCGGATGAAACAGGCGCGTCGCCACTGCTGGCGGCGCGGTATAGCGGCCACCCTGATCGGTGGTGTCATCAGCCGCCGCGGGACGCGCGCGTCGATCGGCCGGGATGGCCTGCAGCTGCGGTTCGCCGCGCTGCCGTGGCGCACGCGATGCGTTGCGGCAGCATTCTGCAGGTTCGTCAAGCGCTCGACGCGCACCCCCAGAGCCAGACAGGAGAGTGCAGTGGGTTTGGCGACGTTGGATATCGTGATTGTGCTGGTCTACCTGACCGGCATCTTCGTGCTCGCGCAATGGGTGTCGCGCGAGAAGGCAGGCCACAGCAAGAGTGCCGAGGATTATTTCCTGGCCAGCAAGTCGTTGCCGTGGTGGGCGATCGGCGCATCGCTGATTGCCGCGAACATCTCGGCCGAACAGATCATCGGCATGGCCGGTTCCGGCTATGCGATCGGTCTGGCGATTGCGTCCTACGAATGGATGGCGGCGCTGACGCTGCTGATCGTCGGCAAATTCTTCCTGCCGATCTTCCTGCGCAACGGCATCTACACCATGCCGCAGTTTTTGGAGCAGCGTTACGGCAAGTGGATCCGTACGCTGATGGCGGTGTTCTGGCTGCTGCTGTACGTGTTCGTCAACCTCACCTCGATCCTGTGGCTGGGGTCGATCGCGGTCAGCCAGGTCACCGGCATGGACCAGACCCTGGCGCTGGCGTTGATCGGCGTGTTTGCGCTGGTCTACCAGCTATACGGCGGGCTGAAGGCGGTGGCGCTGACCGACATCGTGCAGGTCACGCTGTTGGTCTTGGGCGGGCTGCTGGTGGCCGCGCTGACCCTGGCGCGCATCGGCGATGGCGCTGGCGTGCTGGAAGGCTTCCAACACCTGTGGAATGCGCACCCCGAGCACTTCCACATGATCCTGACCAAAGACAACCCGTTCTACAAGGATCTGCCGGGCCTGAGCGTGCTGCTGGGCGGGCTGTGGGTGATGAACATCAGTTATTGGGGTTTCAACCAGTACATCATCCAGCGTGCGCTGGCGGCCAAGAACATCGGCGAGGCGCAGAAGGGCATGGTGTTTGCGGCATTCCTGAAGCTGCTGATGCCGTTGGTGATCGTGGTGCCGGGCATTGCCGCGGTGGTGCTGGCGCCGGATCTGGCCAAGCCCGATCAGGCGTACCCGACCATGATGCAGCTATTGCCGACCGGCATGCTGGGGCTGGTGTTCGCTGCGTTGGTGGCGGCGATCGTGGCCTCGCTGGCGTCCAAGATCAATTCGGTGGCGACCATCTTCACCCTGGATTTCTACGCCAAGTTCCGCCCGCAGACCGAACAGAAGCAACTTGTGCGCGTGGGCCGTATCGTTGCCGCCGTCTCGGTGCTGATCGGCATCCTTACCGCACGGCCGTTGCTTGGCAACTTCGATCAGGGCTTCCAGTTCATCCAGGAATTCACCGGCTTCTTTACCCCCGGCGTGGTGGTGATCTTCATGCTGGGTCTGTTCTGGAAGCGCGCCAACGAAGCCGGCGCGCTGACCGCGGCGATCGGCTCGGTGGTGTTGTCGTTCGTGCTCAAGTTCGCGTGGCCGGAACTGCCGTTCATGGACCGCATTGGCGTGGTGTTCGTCGCTGCGCTGATGCTGGCTGTGCTGGTGTCGCTGCTGACGCCGGCAACGCAGGCACGCGATCTGATTCGCACCAACGAAGTCGCCTACGGCACCACGCTGAGCTTCAAGATCGGCGCGGCCGGCGTCATCGCGATTCTGATCGTGCTGTACACGGTGTTCTGGTAAGCGCTACATCGGCAGGTTGATGTCTTCAGACGCAACACTGCGCGACACTTGGGTGCCGCGCAGCTCCGCGTTGCGTCTGGGGCCTGCGTTTCTGGTGTTGCTTAGTGCGGTTACCAAGACGTCGCGAGCAGTCGTCAGGTGGGCGTGGACGGCGCGCAGGAACCGGAGTGCACACTGGTACATGCCGATTCCGAGCACGGGGCGCGCACGCCTGGCGATTGCGCAGTCGTTTTGCTGGCTGCGCTTAGACGCGTGCCGCCGCCAGGCTGGCGGCAAGCTGATTGACCGGTGCGGCATGTTGCTCGTGCCACGGCGTTTCCAACCAGGTTTCCAGTGCGGCGGCCGGCATCGGTTTGGCGATCCAATACCCCTGGCCTTCGTTGCAGCCCCAGGCGCGCAAGTGCGCATACGCCTCCGCCGATTCGATGCCTTCGGCGACCACGCGCTGGCCCAGGCTATGGCTAAGCTGGATCATCGCCGGTACCAGGGTGCGGTCGGTGCGGTTGTCCGGCAACGAGCGGATGAAGGATTGATCGATCTTCAACGCGCTGGCCGGCAGTTGCTTGAGATAGCTGAAATTGCTGTAGCCAGTGCCGAAGTCGTCGATGGCGATATGTACGCCCAGCGCTGCGATGGCGGCCAGTTGTTCGGCCAGGTGTTCGGGGTGGCGGATCATTGCGCTTTCGGTGAATTCGATTTCCAGCCGGCGTGGGTCCAGCTTGTAGCGATCCAGGCCACGCTGCAGCAGGTCGGCAAAGCCGGGGCGATCCAGATCGGCAGCCGACACGTTCAAGGCCAGATTGAAGTCCAGGCCTTGCTGCTGCCAGCGCGCGGCCTGCGCGATGCCGTTGTCGATGACCCAGGCGGTGATGCGGTTGATCAGCGCGGTTTTCTCGGCCATCGGAATGAAATCCGACGGCACCACCGGGCCGATCAGCGGGTGCTGCCAGCGCAGCAATGCCTCCACGCCCACGCAGCGGTGGTCGTGCAGATCCACGCGCGGTTGATAGTGCAGACGCAGCTGGTTGTTGCTGTCCAGCGCGGCGGGCAGGGCAGCGAGCAGGCGGAAGGTATTGCGCTGGGCAACATCGTGCTTGCGCTCATACATGCTCCACGGCATGCAGCGCTCGCGCGCGATATCCACCGAGGTGGTCAGCGAGCGGATGGTGTCAGCGGCGCCGTAGCTGGACTGCAGCGAGACCGCGCCGATCGAAGCCACTGCGGTATGCGGGATGCCTTGATGTTCCAATGGCTCGGTGAACGCCTTGGAGACCTTCGTGCACAGCGTGGCCAGGCGCTGGCCTTCGGCCTGCGCCAGGAAGCCGAAGGTGGTGGGGTCCAACCGATACAGGATGGTGCCGCCGGGCAGATAGGCAGTCAGCCGGCGCTGTGCCGTGGAGACATAGCCATCTGCGTATTCCCAGCCCAGCGCCTTGACCATGTCGCGCAAGTAATCGCTGCCGCACACATCGATCGCCACCGCCGTGGTGGCTGGTGCGGTATCGCGCTGCGACAGCCAGGTATCCAGGTCTTCGCTGAAACGCGAGCGGTTGGGTAGCCCGGTCGGACCGTCGCGGTAGGTGTTGCTGCGCAGGTTTTCCACGCGCAACACGGCCAGGTCGCGCAGGCCTTCCAGCTGGGTAATCGCCCCTGCATCCAGTCCTTCGCGCGGGCTGGTGCCGATGGCGCACAAGGTGCCGATACTGTGGCCATCGCGTAGCTTCAGCGGTGCGCCGACATAGAAGCGAATGAATGGCGGCCCCAGCACCAGCGGGTTGTCGCACAAGCGCGGATCCAGCCGCGCATCCAGTACCACCATCACTTCGTCCGAGCGGATCGCGTGCGTGCAGAACGCCTGGCTGCGTGGCGTCTCCCGCTCTTCCAGGCCAATGCGTGTCTTGAACCACTGGCGGTGTTCGTCCACCAGCGATACCAGCGCAATTTCCGTCCCCATGCTGCGCGCTGCCATGGCGGCCACGGTGTCGAACACCGGGTCTGGCGGCGAATCCAGCAGGCAAAGGCCGCGCAGCACTGCGAGCCGGGTGGACTCGTCCAGCGCTGGTGGAAGAAGAGATTCAACGGAGGCGGGCAATGAAGTCATATGCTCGTATCGGCCTGAAGCCTAATCCCTTGATTGGCGGTGATGGACTCCGTTCAGTTTCGGCCGGGCAGGCCTTGGGCTGATTGGTGCTGATGAGCGCTGCGCCAGAAGTACGCCGCAATCGCTCCATGGCGCCATCCGGCTAACGCAACAGCGCGACGCTGCCTTCCCGAGCAATCGTTATCTGCTTACTCATAAGTCAGTAAATTAGGGGGCGGCTTCAACTCTGGATCGCAACACCAACGGTTGTGACGTGGTCCAGGCGACCTGACCTGAGAGACTTCACTACCAAATGGAGTTGCCCATGTCATCCAGCCGCCTGGACCTGTCAGAACGATACCGCCTACATGCGTTATATGAAACCGGGATGTCGATGCGCGCCATCGCCGATGTATTGGCGCGTGCGCCCAGCACGATCAGTCGTGAGCTGCGCCGCAATCAGCACGCTGCGCGGTACCAGCCCGATCACGCGCAGCGCATCAGCGCCCATCGGCGCACACAGGCCAGCCGGCGTCCACGCATTCGCGCCGAGCGTATCGGCCAGATCGAGGTTCTGCTGAGGGAGGACGTCAGTCCCGAACAGATCGCCGGTCGCACCGGCTTGGCCAGTCACGCATGGATCTATCGGCACATCGACGCCGATCAGAAGCGCGGTGGTCAGTTGTTCATGCATCTACGCAAACGCCGCCGCAAGCGCCGTCGACGTGGCGTGCGCGATGGCCGCGGGCAGCTGCAACGGGCGACGCATGGGCGGAGTGCCTTGATGGGCGACGCGTCATCCTCACCCTTGGTGGCGACCGGCCACGCGTGTCGAAGGTCACTGCATCGCACGGTACGTGACTGGATCGCGCTGAGGCTACGCGCTACCTGCAAGCCGCAGCCAACACTCCGTTACGTGTGCGCTGCTTGCGGATCATCGTGCTCAGAGGCGGAGCAGCGTGTTGCTCGCCGGCTTTGGGCGCGTCGTCGTCAAACCAGGGGATGTGCTCGCCGATTTGCCTCCGGACAGCGCTTGCGACAGCAAGCGATCTATCAGGCACCCGCCCAAACGCAAAAACCCCCCCCCGAAGCGAGGTTTTTTACGATCTACCGTGAGTCGTGGTGCCCAGGAGAGGACTCGAACCTCCACGAAGTTGCCCCCGCTAGCACCTGAAGCTAGTGCGTCTACCAATTCCGCCACCTGGGCGACTCAGTGGGCGAATTGTGCAAGCTGCGCGCAAGACTGTCAACGCATCCGCCACATTTTTTCCTGGCGACGTGCGCCGCATGGCAACCGAACCAGCCCGAGCTGGCGCACGCACGCTTCAGTGCATGCGCCCACTACGCTCACGGCAACTGCGCGGCTTGCAGCGTGACCGCTGCGCTCTGCACGGGTTCGCTCGCCGAGCGCGCCAGTTGCACGCGATAAGTGCCCGCCGCAATCGTCCAGCGACGTGCCTGGGCGTCGAAGTCGGCCAACGTCTTTGGCTCGGCTACTACCTGCACGCTACGCTTTTCGCCCGGCTTGAGCGTGAGCTTCTGCCAGCCGATCAGCCGCAGCGGGGTGGCGTGGCCGTCGGGCAGGGTGACGTAGAGCTGTGGCACGGCGGCGCCTTCGCGCTGGCCGATATTTTCCACTTCGAAGCTGGCGGTGAGCTGGCTGCCGTTCGCCTCCACGCGCAGTCCATCCATGCGGAACTGCGTGTACGACAGGCCATGGCCGAACGGATAACGCGGGGTCAGCTTGTGCGCGGCGAACCACTTGTAACCGACGTTGGCGCCTTCGATGGCGTAGTCGATGGTGTCTTCGCCCGGCTTGGCCGGTTTGAAGCCCAGGCCCGGAATCGAGGGGCGCGGCAGCTGCGATTCGTCCACCGGCCAGGTCACCGGCAAGTGGCCGGAAGGATTCACCGTGCCGGTCAGCAGATTGGCGATCGCCTCGCCGCCACCGATGCCCGGATACCACGCTTGCAACACCGCCGGCACGCGCTCGGCCCACGGCATGCGCACCGGCCCGTTGGTTTCCAGTACCACGGTGGTTTTGGGGTTGGCTTTGGCCACCGCTTCGATCAGCGCGTCCTGGTTGTCGGGCAAGCGCATATCCGGCAGGTCCACCGATTCGGTGGCCCATTGGGTGGCGAACACGATCGCCACGTCGGCCGCCTTGGCGGCGCGTGCGGCAGCGGCGCGATCTTTGCCGTCGACGTAATCGATCTGCGCGTTCGGCAATGCCGCGCGCAGCGCCTGCAGCGGCGAGGACGGGTGGATGATCACCGGGCCGGGCCAGGTGGTCGGGGTGATGCCGGGCACCGCGTTGCCGCCGTTGATGGTGACGTCCACGCGCGAGGAGCCGCCACCGGACATCACGCCCTTGTCGGCGTAGCCGCCGATCACGGCAATGCGGCGCACGTCCTGGGACACCGGCAACATGGCCTGCTCGTTGCGCAGCAAGACGCTGCCTGCTTCGGCCACATGCTGCGCAGCCAACAGACCGGCCTTGCCATCGATGGGTTGGCGCTGGGTCGGGTAATCGAACGCGCCATGCGCGAACAGGCTGCGCAGGATGCGTTTGACCATATCGTCGAAGCGCGCGCGTGGCACCACGCCGGCAGACACCGCCATGCGCAACGGTGCATCGAAGAACACCGCCACGTCGAACACTTCGCCTGCCGATTCTTGATCCAGACCCGCCAGCGCCGCCTTGGAGCCGCTGTGTACGCCGCCCCAATCGGACATTACATAGCCGGGGTATTTCCATTCCTGTTTGAGCACCTGGTTGAGCAGGTAATCGTGCTCGCAGCCGTAGACGCCATTGATCTTGTTGTACGAACACATCACCGAGGCCGGGTCGCCGATCTTCAGCGCGATCTCGAAGGCCAGCAGGTCCGATTCGTGCATCGCCTGCTCGCCGATCTGGGCGCTATGGAAGTTGCGCCGTGTCTCCATGTCGTTGAGCGCGAAGTGCTTCATTGTCGACAGCACATGTTCGCTTTGCACGCCGCGAATCGATTCACCGACCATGGTGCCGGCCAACAACGGATCTTCACCCGCGTATTCGAAATTGCGTCCGTTACGCGGGTCGCGCTGCAGATTGACGCTGCCGGCGAGCAATACGTTGAAGCCCTGCTGCCAGGATTCGCGGCCCATGGTCTTGCCACCGGCATACGCCAATTGCCGGTTCCAGCTCGATGCGGTCGACAGAACCGATGGCATTGCGGTGGCGTAGTCGCCCTTGCGGATGCCGCCGGGGTTGGTCACGCCCACGCCGGCATCGGCCAGCTGCTGCGCGGGGATGCCCAGCCTTGCGATACCGGGCACGTAGCCAGCCGAACCCAGCGCGCCTGCAGGCTTGGGAATCTTGTCGGTGCCCAGGCCCAAATAGCTGCGCAGCATCTGGAATTCTTCGTCTTCGGTCATTTGCGCCAGCAAGCGGTCGGCGCGCTGGTCCGCAGTCAATGCGGTGTCCCTCCACGGCTGGGAGGACGGCGCGTTTTGCGCGGCTGCCAGTGGTGCAGTCAAAGCGATGCCGAGACCCAAGCCCACCGCCAGAATCAACGGACGAGGGCGATGTTGGCGGCGTGTAAAGGTTTTCATATCAAGCTGCGGCACGGCGTGTCCTTGTAGTGCTGGGTCATAACGAATCAGAGGGGCACCGAAATGGCTGATCAACTGGGCGCGAAGTCGGTCTGCGCGGTGCGGAGTAACGGATAGAGCTGGTAGCGCTCATCCCACGATGCATGGCGCTTGGCGAAGAATTCCAGGCGTGCCTGCGGATTTTTGGCAAAGTCCGAATCGCTGGCGATGCGCTGTTCGAACTGCGCCTTCAATGCGTCATCTTTGGCAAGCATGTCGCGCGCCACTTCTTCGGCGACATAGGCTTCCATGTATTCCTTACGCTCGAACGCGGTAGTGAAAAAGCCCCACTGCAGCAGCGAATCCGGTGCCTGCGGTTCCAGCATCGCCATTACCAGACGTGCCTTGGGTTGCGCGATCGGTACGAACAACGAGCCAGCCGGCACGGTGCGGGTTTCATCGCGCCTCTGGCCGCTAAGTTCGACGGTCTGATGGCTTTCGTTGGAGCGTGCCGCGAACGTGACGGTATCGGCGCGGACGGTCTGCACCGGGCGCTCCGCTGCATTGCCGATCGTCTGAAACGCGATGCCATGCAGGCGCAGTTTTTCGCTTACCAAGGCGGCTTGCGCCGCCGGCACGAGATAGCCACCGCGCGGGGCATCCACCACCACATCGGGCTTGATCTGGTCGCGCAGGGGTACCTTCCAGATTTGCGGTTTGCTCTCGTCGTAGCGCGTCATCAGCGCGCCGGAAATCGGCGACGGCGTGCGCGTATACGCGTAGCCACGAAACGCGACCGTGCGCGCTTGCGGGCCGGCCGCAAAACTCAACGGCTCGGACGTGCCAGCCAGGTGCGTGGCGCGTTGATCGGCAACCACTGCGTCGGTGCGCCACTGCGCGTCGTTGCGTGCAGCCTGCTGCAGCACCGAGACGATGGCATTGCGGGTGACTCGCACGCGCGTGGGGTAATCCTTCCACGAATGCGTTTCCACCAACATGCCGAAGCGGTTGCGCAGCAGGAAATAGCCGTGCGAAAAACGCGGCGGCGACACATCGTGTGCAAAGCCGGAGCCAGGGTCGTCTTCGTGCACGAACGACGGGTAATACGGCAGCGGCAGCGAGCCCTGTTTTTTCAGATCGGCAAGCACCGCGTCGCGCCAGCGGGTGCCATCGCGCTGCAAGGTCGCATCGCCGGCATGCGCTGGTTCCACCTGCACCGGCACGTCGTGCTCGAACTTGGCACCATCGGTGACGTGCAGGTCCACGTACATCAGCGGGTCCCACTGCTGCACCAGTTGCAACATCGCCTGCATTTCCGGCGCGTCGGCCTTGACGTCGTCGCGATTGAGATTGAAGTTCTGTGCGGTGGTGCGCCAGCCCATCTGCTCGGTGCCGCGTTGAGTGGGGCGGTTCCACGCACCGCAGCGCTCATGCCCATCGACGGTGAACACCGGCACGAACACCCACACCAGCTTGTCGAGCACGCCTTTGCCGGCCTTGCCGTCGAGCAGCTCGCGCAGTGCCAGAAAGCCCGCGTCCTTGCCATTGATCTCGCCGGCATGGAGGCCGCCCTGGATCAACACCACCGGCAGTTTTTGCTGCGCGGCCGATTGGGCGTCGAGCGCGCCACTGGTGGAGGCGACCAAGGCCTTCATCGGCCGGCCTTCCGGCGTGGTGCCGAACTGGATGCAACGCACCGCCTGGGGGGAGCGCTGCGCAAACGCATCGCACAGCGCAATGACTTCATCGTAGCGCCCGGTCTGCACGAAGCCGCTGCGCTCTGCCTGCGTACTCAGGGGCGTGGCAGCCAGGGCGGCAGAGGTGGACGTCAGCAGCAACAGGCGCAGGGCCAGGCGGGTGAAACGGGGCATCCAGCTGTCCAGTGTTCCAGGAAAATATCTGCAACGTAGCCGAGCCAGCGTGCAAGGCCAATCTGCACTGCATCATGGCCTTGTCGCAATCCCTGCCACGTGCGGGTTCAAACCGAACACGGCACTGGGTTTTTGCCGACCACGTAATCAGCATGCGAGGCGGGAGCAAACAACGCGCAGCCCGCGCAACGTCGGCCCCAGCCAACCTGCGCGACCTCGTCGCCCTTGGGAATAACGTCTGCCAGCCGCATCCGCTCAGCGCCCGTGCGTGGCAGTTCGGGCGGGCAATGGCGGCATGCGTGCGCCCGCCGGTACGATTAGGGCCTGTCTTCAGCACGACCGGACTGCCTTTGACCACCTCCATCTCGCCAGGCGCTTGTGCCGGCGCGCGGCTGCCGCGCCAGATTCCTTTCATCATCGGCAACGATGCCTGCGAGCGTTTCAGCTTCTACGGCATGCGCAACATCCTGGTGCAGTTCCTGATCACCTGGCTGTTGCTGCAGGAGATCAGCGGCCCCGGGCGCGAAGCCGAGGCCAAGCACATCCTGCACAGTTTCATGATCGGGGTGCATTTCTTCCCGCTGCCGGGCGGCTGGCTGGCCGACCGCTTTTTGGGCAACTACAACACCATTTTGTGGTTCAGTTTGGTTTCTTGCGCCGCGCATGCCTGCCTTGCGCTGTTCGAAGGCAGCCGCGACGGGTTCTTCCTTGGCCTGGGCCTGATCGCGCTCGGCGCGGGCGGCATCAAACCGCTGGTGGCTTCGTTCGTGGGCGACCAGTTCGACCAGTCCAACAAACATCTGGCCAAGCTGGTGTTCGACGCCTTTTATTGGATCATCAATTTCGGCGCGTTGTTCGCTTCGCTGTTGATTGCGCCGGCGCTGAAGAGTCTTGGCCCGGCCTGGGCATTCGGCATTCCCGGCATCCTGATGTTGGTGGCCACGCTGGTGTTCTGGCCGGGGCGCAAGCGCTATGTGCTGGTGCCGCTGCCGCCGAAGGACCCGCATGCTGTGGGTGCTGCTATCGAACGTTGCGGTGCGCAACGCGACGGTGACCGCGCATATCGCCGATACTGGGCTCAGCGACGCGGCATTCTTGATGTTCTTCTTCGCGGCTTTTGCGTTCCTGGCGGCCCTGGCCTTCGGCCTGTACGCGCGCCGGTGTCGCCTGGTCGACAATTACCGTACTGCCTGAGGTCTGCATGATTACCCTGATCCTGATCGCCATCACCGGCATCGTCTCTTGGATGGCGTTCAACAACCGGAAGTTGAGCGACCGGCTGATCCTGTGGCCGCCGGCGGTGGACAAGCACAAGCAATACGACCGGCTGGTGACCTACGGCTTCATCCATGCCGACCTGGGGCACCTGGTCTTCAACATGGTGACGCTGTTTTTCTTCGGCCGGGTGATCGAGAGCGTGATGGCTCAGCTCACCGGCAGCGTGCTGACCTATCCGTTGTTCTATCTGGCTGCACTGGCGGTCTCGATCCTGCCGAGCTACCTGAAGAATCAGAAGAATCCGAATTACCTCAGCCTGGGCGCATCCGGCGCGGTCTCGGCGGTGTTGTTCGCCTTCATCCTGCTGCAGCCATGGACGATCATCCTGGTGCTGTTCATTCCGGCACCGGCGATCATCTATGCGGTGTTCTACGTCGGCTACAGCCTGTGGATGGACCGCTGTGGCGGCGATCGCATCAACCACAGCGCGCATCTGGCCGGTGCCGCGTTCGGTGTGATGTTCATGCTGATCATGGAGCCGCGCGTGTGGCAGGTGTTTCTGGAACAGCTGTCCAATCCGCGCTTCGGCTGAGCGGGGCTGGCAAGATGGTCGCGCTGGCGTGAGGTCGCTGGCCTACTGCAGTCGTCTGTTCATAGCGAGCCTTTCTCAGGCGTCGCGAAGTGCCAACGGTGATTGCAGCAAGCGCAGCGTGCCGCTCGACGGCAGCAGCGTCGAATGGACTTGGTCGTTGCGGGAAACGGATAGGGAGCGTGCTTGCCAAGACCGAGCCGGCGCTGATGCGCGATGGTGGCATGGGCTTGGCAAATGACGGCGACCTGTAAGAGGGGGGGCGCAGTCACGGGTCAGGTGCAGCGATGCCTAAACTGGCTGACATCTCTCACTTGATCCTGCTACAGGCAGGCCGTCGGTACGCAGCCGGCGGCGGTTTACTCCATGATCGACGACTGCGCAGCGGACGAGACCGCCACTGCGCAGCGACGCCAGCTCAGGCCGCGTTGCGTTTCTGGTCCGCGCTGGACGCCACGCCATAGGCCTGCTGCAGGCGCTCGTACACGGTATCGTTGAGCTGTGTGAAATCCGGATTGTGGGTATCGCCTTTGAGGGCGAACTGCAGCAAGTTTTCCAGCAACGAGCTATCGCTGTCTGCGCTGTGTTCGGCCGAATCGTGGTTCATGCGGTGGCTCCTTGTTAGATAGGCGAAGACGTTGGCGGCTTTCGCAGACCGGTTGCAGCCATTGCCTTCAGGCCAGCTATCGGCGCCCTCCGAGCGAACTTGAGCGTGTTTTCTACACGCTTCGCCACCGATCACAGCATCGATTCACTTTCACGCAGGCGCGGTATCGCGCTGGTCACACTGATGATCGCTTCCTGCTTGGCGCAGGCAATGAGAGAGATGTCGACAGTGCACGCAGAGCACGATCTGGCCGGGCAGCGTTTCAATATAGGCACCGATGGACATCGCGCCGAGCTGGCGTATCGCCGCGAGGGTGAGATCATGACCATCACCCACACGCAGGTGCCCGACGCCATCGGCGGACGCGGTATCGCGGCAGTCCTGGTGGCGGCTGCTCTGGACTATGCACGCCAAAGCGGTCTGAAAGTGGTGCCGGCCTGCAGCTATGCCGATGCCTACGTGCGGCAACATCCGCAATTTCAGGATCTGCTGGCTTGACCAGCAGAAGCGTCTTTTCGTAATACTATTGATCAGGGGAGCGGGCGATAATGGGGCGGTTGCTTGGAGTGAAGGCAGTGCGGGGCTTGTTGGTGCTGGCCGTGTTGGCAGGGTGTACGCAGCGCGAACCGACAACTGCAGAGCCAAGCGAGCCTGCAGCCGCCACAGCGCCGCCTGCAGAGCCGATCGTCGTAGAGAGCGGTCCGCTGCAAGATGTGATCGAACATGCGCCCGCCTACATGATTGGCATCAGCTATCCGCACGGGCTGGATGCGTATCCGGAACTCACGGCGCTCCTTCGCGGCTATGCGCAGGATGCGCGCGCCGAACTGATGCAGGCCGTGTCCGGCCTGGGCAACGACAAGCCAGCCGCGCCGTATGAGCTGTCACTGGCGTTCGAGACCGTTTTGCAGACCCCCGACCTGATCGTGATTTCTGCCAACGGCAGCCGTTACACCGGCGCCGCGCATGGCGAGCCGCTGATGGCGCGCTTTGTGTGGTTGGTCAAGGAGCGCAAGCAATTGACCGCGCAGGCGCTGATTCCAGACCCGGCAGGCTGGGAGAAGATCGGTGGCGAGGTGGCGGCGCAATTGCATGCTGCGGCGACCCAGCGCGTTCAAGCCGATCGCGTGCCCGTGGAAGAGCAGGCCGAACAGGTTGCATTGAGCGATCGCATGATTGCGGAGGGTACTGCAGCAAAAGTGGATAATTTTGCACAATTCGTGCCGGTGTTGAATGCGAGCGGGCAGATCGCTGCCGTGCGATTTGTGTTTCCGCCGTATCAGGTGGGCCCATACTCGGATGACATGCAAACGGCAGAGGTTGCTGCGTCCACATTATTACCATGGGTCGCACCGGAACATGTACATCTCTTCGCTCGCTGAGGTGTTGCGCCACGCGTGATGTGATTGAATAGGCCGGCCATTCAGTAATGTATTCAAACGGGTGATATGAGTAGTTTCGATCCAACCGCAAGTCGCGTGGACCACACCTGCATCCGTTATCCGGCGTTCCCGCGGGAGCCGGCAGTGCTGGTGAGACTGATCAAGCATATCTACAAGCGACTGCATACGCATGGCTGCACGCTGCTCAAGCCGTATGGCATCAGCCCGCCGGAATACGAGATTCTGATGATGCTTTATGGCACACCAGCGCAAGCGATTACGCCGACCGAGGTAGCCGAAGCCGCCAGCGAAAAACCGGCCAACATTACCAGGCTCACCGATCAGCTGTGCGAAAAGGGGCTGATTACGCGTTCGAGTAGCCCGGACGATCGACGCAAAATCGTATTGACGTTGCTGCCTGCGGGGTTGGCCTTGATCGAAAGCCTGTTGCCTGATGTCCGCACGTTGGTGAATGCAGAAACGGCCAGCATGAGCGAGGCAGAGCAAGTGCGTTTGGAGAAGCTGTTGAAGAAGCTGCTTGATGGTGTGGACGCGATCTCCGAATGAGCACTGCCGTACCGTGCGAACACCGTCGTGCGGTTCGTGGTCGAGTGCCGGTGCTCTAAGCGCCAGCGCCTGAGTGCATTCGGCGCGCGGATCAACGCCAGTGGCGCGCGCGCGCACTACGCTCGCCTTCGGCGTCTAGGGCCTGACCGTCGATGCGGGCATCGATGGCATCCAACAAGGCGGCCGGCAGTGTGCTGGAGGCCATGCGCAACTCGCTGTCGTTGCGTTGCGGCTGCAGTGGCGAAACTGCTTCGATGCGCCAACGCTCACCCTGACGACAGGCCAATCCAGCGTGGCTGGATTGCAGCGAAAAGCTTCGGCAATAGCGTCCATCGTGCGCGCGAAAACTCAGGCCCATACGAATCTTGCCCTGCTGCTCGCCGGAAAGCTGACGGTCCAGCGCCAGCGCAAGTGTACCGCTGGCGTCATGTCCTTGCTCGGCCAGCAGGGCAGACGGCGCGGGCTGCGCCGGCTGGCGTTGCCAGAGCCAGAAGCCGATCAGCAGCGCGGCCGCGATGGAAGTGGGCACGGCCCAACGCCGCGTTGCGTGCTGCCGCGTCGCCGGCGCTTGGATGGGAGCAGTGGCGGTGACGACAGACGTCTGTGGTAAGGCCGGCGGGCGCTGTCGCGCCGCATCCAGCAAGTGCGCCGGGATGGGTTCTTCGAGCACCGATGCATAGCCGTTACGCAGTCGCGCTTTGACCTGCTGCAACTGACGCACGTCGGCGGCCCGCTGCGGATCTGCCGCGAGCACGGCCTCGACGCGTCCGGCCTGGTCGGGTGTCAACGCGCCGTCTGCGTAGGCCAGCAGCGTGGATTCGTCGATGTCCTTCACGATTTTTCCTCTAATAACGCCTGTAGCGCTTCGCGGCCGCGTGCCAGGCGACTGGTCAGGGTGCCGATCGGGATTTCCAGGACCGCTGCAGCGTCCCGATACGACAACCCTTCGATCAATACCAAGGCGATCGGCCACCGTTGCTCGTCGGGCAACTGCGCCATTGCCGCCTGTACCGCCATCCACTCCTGCTGGCGCTCCATCGGGCTGTCGCCGACCTGTTCTCCTTCTGCGGCGCTGACGAACAGCTGGCGTCTGCGCCGCTGCGCGCGCACTTCATCGAGCCATGCATGACGGATGATGCCAAACAGCCAGTATTGCAGCGGCGTTTCCGGCCGCCACTGCGCGCAATGACGCAACGCCCGTTCGATCGCCACCTGCAGCAGATCGTCGGCATCGGCCGGATGGCCGGCAATCGCGCGTGCGAAGCGCCTAAGTCGCGGGAGCAGTGCGCAGATGCCGTCGCTGACGGTTACCACAGGATCAAGATCGTTCATCAGCTATACGTCTGGCAAGGTGGTTTTCTTCCGCGCGCGCTGCAAAGCGTTCACGGTGCGTCTGCGAGGCGTGATTAGTGTGGCATGGCGTGCAACAAGCAACCATGGTGGGGTGGACGATGGCGAAAATGCGCGGCATGCGCTGGTGCTGGCTTGCAATGCTGGCCGTCGGCCAGCCGGTGTCGGCGCAACGTGCGCTGCCCTCTGTCGGGGGACTGGCGAACGACGTGACGCAAACCGTACCGCCGCTGTCGGCTGCGCCGGATCGCGTGTTGCAGCAAGCGCAGGGCGATCTACGGCAGTTGCGCAGGCTGCGCCTGGATGCGCCTGGATGCGCTTGTGCGTGCGCGGCCGCGCGATCTGGATCGCGATGCCGATGGCGCGATCGTGATGCGTGGTCAGATCGTGGCATTGGCGCCGCGTCCAGCGGCCTTGCAGGCAGCACAGAGCGCCGGGTTCGTCGTCGCAGAACAACGCCGCTTCGATGCGCTGGGCCTGCGCGTGGTGGTGTTGCGCGCGCCGCCAGGTCTGGCAACGCAACAGGCGATGCAGCGGCTGCGCCAGCTCGACCCGCAGGGCGAGTATGTCTATAACCACCTTTATAGCGAGTCCCAGGCCGGCGAGGCATCTGCTGCCCAGGCGCCTCCGGTTCCGGCTCAGGCCGATGCAGCGGCTGCGTTTCGGGTGGGACTGATCGATAGCGGTGTCGACCCGGCGCATCCTGCGCTGGCCGGTGTGCAGGTCCAGCGCTGGGGCTGCGGTGGAGGCGCGCCCGCTCAGCTCCACGGCACTGCGGTGGCATCGCTGTTGGCTGGACGCGCGGTCATGCATGGGCCCATCGCGCGCACCGTGTATGCGGCCGATCTGTATTGCGGTGCACCCGGCGACGGTGCAGCGGTCGAACTGGTCGCTGCATTGGCCTGGATGGCGCAGCAAGACGTTGCGGTGATCAATATCAGCCTGGTCGGTGAACCGAACAAGCTGCTGGCGCGCGCGGTGGCCGCCTTGGTGGCACGCGGGCATTTGCTGGTGGCGGCTGTCGGCAATGATGGACCGGCGGCTCCGCCGCTGTATCCGGCCTCCTATCCCGGTGTGATCGGCGTGAGCGCGGTCGATGCGCGGCTGCGTGTCCTGCCGGAGGCCGGGCGCGGTTCCCAGGTCGCCTTTGCCGCGATCGGCGACCTCATTGCCGCCGCGCCGCAAGGGCAGTGGAAACGGCAGCGTGGAACCTCTTTCGCTGCGCCGTTGGTGGCGCGCATCGCGGCGCAATCCCTGACGCAGCCCGATCCGCAGGCCGCTGCTGCGCTGCTTGCACAGTTGCAACGCCGCGCACACGATCTTGGGGCGAGCGGCGTTGACCCGGTGTACGGCTATGGCGTGTTGGGCGAAGAGCTCCCGCTGCAGCGGGAGCCGGGGCGGTGAATGCTTCCTGTCTGCGCACGGTCATGCCGGGATGAACGCTCGCGTTCGGTGCGTATGGTTGGGTGAGGCCGCAGATTGGCTGCGGCAGAGGAGGAGATAGCGATGAAGAACAAGACCTTGATCTCCAGTGCGGTGATGGTTGCGGTATTGGCGCTGGGCCCCGGCCTGGCTGGTGCGCAGGCACTCGGCGGTGCCGGCGGACTCACCGGGACGGTGGGTGGCACAGTCGGTGGGGTGGGCGGTGCGACGCTTGGCGGTAACGTGGCCGGCGCTGGCACCCTGGACGCAGGGTCTACGCTCGAACACGGGCAGCGTGCCGTCGATGTGCAGTCGCGGCATGTGCGTGGCGCGGCGCAGCGCACCGCCGCGCGCGGTGCCGCCGCCGCCTCGGCGACGAAGGATGCGGCCGGCGATGCCGCCATGGGTGCGAAGACCATGACCGAGACGACAGCCGCCAGCAGCGTAGCAACGGCGCGTAACACCGCGCAGATGGCGCGTAGCGGCGCGAACAGTGCTGTCGGCAACGCACAGACTGCCGCCCGTGCGACCGGCTCGGCTGGCATGCAGATGGTCCAAGGAGCCGCTGCCTCCAGCCGTGCCGGCACGCTAAGCACTCCGGCGCTGAGCGGCAGTGGCGCAGCGGGCGGCAGCGCATCGCACACTGCCAATGCCACCCTGAGCCCGTCGTCGGCGCGGGCGTCGGGTGGGGCCAGTGCATCCGGGTCTGGTGCGATGCAGGCCGGGAATGGGCAGGGCAATGCCAGCGGTTCGGTCGGTGCTGGCGTCGACGCCAGCGCTTCGGGCCAGGGGCAGTAACCTGACCTGAGTCCGCGCGAGGCAGATGCGCGCTAGTGAGTGCAGAGGCAGCTCAACGGCGCCCGGATCACCGGGCGCCGTTGTTGTCTGTATAGAGCGCAATGATTTATGTGCCATGGAGTGGAACGCACTGGGCGTGTCAATCCCCACCTGCGCCGCTGGCAGTGCCGCGTACGTGCCGGCCAAGCCGACAAGCCGCATCAACGCATCACTGCGGGCGTCGCTCTATCTGCCCTTCCGGTACCTTCCGTGTGCAGCAGAAATTCGCATCGGCGAAATCTGCGATCAAATGCGACCGGGGACTACTTGGGTACTGCGCTGCATGCAATGAGCGGCGCATACGCGCAACGATGCGGAAGCGCATCCAGAATCTGCGTGCGGCCGGTTTCGACATCGAAGGGCGAGCCGGCGACGGTTATCGCCTGGACATGCCGTTGTATCTGCTGGATGCCCGTCTCCCACAGGCGGGAAAGGGGAGCGCGCGTCGATAGCAGACGAGCGAACGATGCGTCATCGCCCGCCGGAGTGCACTTAGCGTTTTGGCGTTTCCGCTGTCTCGGTCAGGCCACGCTTTTCGAGCAGCGGCTCGATCTGCGGCGCATGCCCGGCGAAGTTCTGGAACAGCTCCATTGCATCCACGCTACCGCCGCGCGAGAGCAGGGTCTTGCGGAAACGATCGCCATTGGCGCGGCTCAGGCCACCGTGCTGCTTGAACCACTGCTGGGTGTTGGCGTCCAGCACTTCCGACCAGATGTAGGCGTAATAGCCTGCCGCGTAACCGCCCATGATGTGGCTGAAATACGGGGTCTTGTAGCGCTGCGGCACCGGCGCATAGGCAATGCCGTCCTGCTGCAGCGCCTTGGCTTCGAAGGCCATCACGCCGGCGGCGTCCGGCACCTGGTTGGCGCTGACCTGATGCCAGTTCTGATCCAGCATCGCCGCACCCAGATACTCGGTGGTGGCAAAGCCCTGGTTGAACTTGGACGTGGCAATCACCTTGTCCAGCAATGCCTGCGGCATCGGCGAGCCGTTCTGATAATGCTTGGCGTCGTGCTTCAGGATGGATGGTTCGTCGGCCCACATTTCGTTGACCTGCGAGGGAAACTCGACGAAGTCGCGCGGCACGCTGGTGCCGGAGAAATACGGGTATTTGACGTCGGAGAACATGCCGTGCAACGCATGCCCGAACTCATGGAACATGGTGGTCACTTCGTCCCAGGTCAGCAGCGTGGGCTGGCCGGCCGGCGGTTTGGGGATGTTGAGGTGATTGGCCACCACCGGCTTGAATCCGGTCAGCTCGGACTGCGACACATAGGCGTTCATCCATGCGCCACCGCGCTTGGATTGGCGCGCATACATGTCGGCGATGAAGATCGCCAACTGCTTGCCGTCGGCGTCGAACATGTCGTAGACGGTGATGTCGTCGCGCTAGGTCGGCAGGTCGGTACGCTGCTTGAAGGTCAGGCCGTATTCCTGATTGGCTGCATAGAAAACGCCGTTTTCCAGCACGTTCTTCAACTCGAAGTAGGGCTTGACCTGCGATTGGTCGAAGTTATAATTGGGCTGGCGCACCTTCTCGCTGTAGTAGGCCCAATCCCAGGCTTCCAGCTTGAAGGTCGGCTTGCGCGCGGCCTTTTGTTCCTTGTCGATCATGGCCTGCAGATCGGCGGCTTCGCGCTTGGCATTGGACACCGCAGCCGGCGCCAGTTTGCCCAGCATCGCGTTGACCGCTTCGGGCGTCTTGGCGGTCTGGTTTTCCAGCCGATAGACTGCGTAGGTGGGGAAGCCGAGCAGCTTGGCCTTGTCGGCACGCAGCTTCATGATGCGCGCCACCAGCGCGGTGTTGTCGTACTGGCCGCCGTGGCTGCCATGCGACACCGAAGCGTTGTAGATCTTCTTGCGCAGCTCGCGATTCTTCAGCTGAGTCAGCGGCGGTTGGCCGGTGGTATTGAGCAGCGCGATGACGTATTTGCCGTCGAGGTTACGTGCCTTGGCGGCTTCGGCGGCAGCGGCGATCTGCTCCTCCGACAAGCCGTCCAGTTGCTTGAGCTCATCGACCACGACCGCGGTGGCATTCACTTCTGCCAGTACGTTCTGGCTGAAGGTGGTGCCCAGGTTGGCCGGCTCGGCGTTCATTGCCTTGAGCGTGGTCTTGTCGGCGTCGGAGAGCTTGGCGCCGTCGCGCACGAAGTCGCTGTCGTACTTCTCGACCAGGCGCACGCCTTGCGCATCCAGGCCCAGCTTGGTGCGTTGGTCGTACAAGGTCTGGATGCGCGCGAACAGCTTGCCGTTGAGCGAAATCGCATCGCGGTGCGCTGCAAACCTGGCCGAGTAGTCGGCCTGCAGCTTCTTGCGTGCGTCGTTGGTGTCGGCACCGACCAGATTGAAGAATACCGTGGTGGCGCGGTCGAGCGTGCTGCCGCTCTTTTCCAGCGCGACGATGGTGTTGTCGAAGCTCGGCTTGGCGTTCTGGTTGGCGATTTTTTCCACTTCCTTCAATTGCTCGGCCATGCCGACATCGAAGGCGGGTGCGAAATCGCTGTCGATGATCTTGTCGAACGGCGGGTAATGCAGCGGCAGCGTGCTGTCGGCAAAGAAGGGGTTGGCTTGGGTAGCGGCCTGCGTGCTGGTGGGTGCGGCGATGCTGTAGGACGGCATGGCGAGTCCCAGGGAAGCGGCCAGGGCAAAAGCGAGACGGGTGGTCAAGAGCGTTGCTCCAAAGTGCGAACCGCCGAGGCTAATCCAGCCACGCGGGACAGGCGTGTGACAAACGGCATGGCTGCAAGGTCGCAGTGCAGCCAATTGGCGGATGTGGTCGACGGGGGAGGGCGACCGCGACCGCATGGCCGCGGAAATGCGGTCGCGCTGCCGAGTACGCGATACGACCGCAGTGCTGCATTCCGACAGCTGCGCTACGCTGGCGTTCCTCTGAACAAGCGAGCCCGGCATGAGCGATCTCTCCACCTTTGAATTCACCGACCTTGAGGGTCGCACGCAGACGATGCGCGACTACGCCGGCAAGGTGCTGCTGGTGGTGAATGTGGCATCCAAATGCGGCTTTACGCCGCAGTACGCCGGCTTGCAGGCCTTATGGCAACGCTATCGCGAGCGCGGGCTGGTAGTCATCGGATTTCCGTGCGATCAGTTTGGGCATCAAGAGCCAGGTGATGCGGCGCAGATCCGCCAATTTTGCTCGCTCGACTACGCAGTGGATTTTCCGCTGGCCGAAAAAATCGAGGTCAACGGCAGCGGCGCGCATCCGCTGTGGCAATGGCTCAAGCACGAACAACGCGGCGTGCTCGGCTCCGAGGCGATCAAGTGGAATTTCACCAAATTCCTGATCGGCCGCGACGGCCGCGTGCTGGAACGTTATGCGCCCACGACCAAGCCGGAAGCATTGGCCGCAGATATCGAGCGTGCATTGGACGCATGATCCCGCAGGGCATAGTGCTCAACCTGTAGGAGCGCACCCGGGCGCGACGAGGCGTTACCGGGAAAGCTTCGTCGCGCCCGGGTGCGCTCCTACGACATCGGGTTTTTCATATGAAATGCCGCACGACGCGGTCTTTCCACGTGCGTCGCATCACTTCTCGACGAACGCACGCTCGAATACGTAATGCCCCGGCGTGCCGATGCGCGGCGAGGTCTGGAAACCGCGGCTATCGAGCAGGGTGCGCAGGTCGGTCAGCATTTGCGGGCTGCCGCAGATCATGAAGCGGTCGTTGGCCGGATCCAGCGTCGGCAACCCGAGTGTCTGCTGCATGCGGCCATCGGCCAGCAGCTCGGTCAAACGGCCTTGATTGGCGAAGGCTTCGCGCGTGACCGCCGGGTAGTACAGCAATTTCTCGCGCAGCAAATCGCCGAGGAATTCGTGCTGCGGCAATTCGCGTTCGAAGTAATCGCGGTAGGCCAGATCCTGCACGAAGCGCACGCCCTGGGTGAGGATCACCTTGTCGAAGCGCTCGTAGGTTTCCGGGTCCTTGATGATCGACAGCCACGGCGCCAGGCCGGTACCAGTGCCCAGCAGGTACAGATTGCGACCCGGATGCAGATCGCTGATCAGCAGCGTGCCGGTGGGTTTCTTGCCGACCAGCACCTTGTCGCCAGGCTGGATGTGCTGCAGCCGCGAGGTCAGCGGGCCGTCCGGCACCTTGATGCTGAAGAACTCCAGATGTTCTTCCCAATTGGCGCTGGCGATCGAATACGCACGCAGCAGCGGGCGCGTTTCGGTTTCCAGCCCGATCATCACGAACTGCCCGTTTTCGAAGCGGAAGCCGGCATCGCGGGTCGTGGTGAAGCTGAAGTAGGCATCGGTCCAATGACGGACCTCAAGCACCGTTTCGGCGCCAAAAGCGGAAGACATACCGGTCAGTGTCGTGGGAGGAGTACTGCTCAATTCTACCTCAAGCTGTCCAAATGAGATGAAATCTCATTTGGATGCGGGGATTGGGGAGTCGCAAAAGCGGATCCTTGGGGGTCTGAACGATATGGAGCCAGCGGACCAGTTGCAGCTCAAGCTGATCCCCAATCCCAAATGCCCAATCCCGAAAATCACCGATACCCCGCAGCCTGCAGCTCGAACAGCTCCGCGTAGCGGCCGCCCTGCGCCATCAGCGCTTCGTGGGTGCCGTTGGCTTCGATGCGGCCTGCCGCCAGTACAAGGATGCGGTCGGCCATGCGCACGCTGGAAAAGCGGTGCGAGATCAGCACGGCGGTACGGTTGTCCGACAGCTCCTTGAAGCGTTGGAACACCTCGCACTCGCTGCGCGCATCCAGCGCGGCGGTGGGTTCGTCCAGAATCATCAGTTGCGCATCGCGCATGTACGCGCGCGCGATGGCGATCTTTTGCCACTGCCCACCGGACAGATCCACGCTGTTCTTGAAGCGCCGTCCCACCAGTTGGTTGTAGCCGTCGGGCAGGCTGTCGATCAGCTCGCCCGCCATCGCGCGCTCCGCGGCGGCGTGGATGCGTGGCGTGTCGTCCATCGCATCGACCTGGCCGACGCCGATGTTTTCGCCCACGCTCAGGTGATAGCGCACGAAGTCCTGGAAAATCACCCCCAGGTTGGCGCGTAGATCGTCCAGATCGTAATCGCGCAGGTCGTGACCATCGAGCAGGATGCGTCCTTCATCGGGGTCGTACAGACGCGCCAGCAGTTTGACCAGGGTGGTCTTGCCGGCGCCGTTTTCGCCCACTAGCGCCAGCACTTCGCCGGCACGCAACTCGAAATCCAGATGCCGCACCGTCCACTGGTCGGCATCCGGATAACGGAAGCCGACGTCTTGGAACACGAAGCCCTGGCGGATCGGGCGCGGCACCGGCAGCGCGTTGGGGCGCGAGCGGATTTCCGGCACGATGTTGAAAAACGAATACAGATCGTCCAGATACAGCGCCTGACCTGCGACCTGCGAAAAGCCAATCAGCAAGCCTTCCAGCAATTGCCGCAAGCGCAGGAAGCTACCGGCCAGGAAGGTCAGATCGCCGATGCTGAAATCGCCGCGCACGGTGCGCCAGGCGATATAGCCATATGCCATGTAATAGCCCAAGGTGCCCAGCGCGGCCAGCAGCGCACCCCACATTGCACGCTTGCGCGCCAGGGCGCGGTTGGCCTGGAAGAACTTGTCGGCCAGCCGACGGTAGCGTGCGATCAGGAAGCGGTGCAGGTTGAGGATCTTGACTTCTTTCGCCGTCTCCACGCTGGCGCCGACCTGGCGCAAGTAATCCAGCTGTCGCCGCTCCGGCGTCCACTGAAAATTGAGCGAATACCCCAAGGCATTGAAATGCGCCTCGCCGATGAAGGCCGGAATCAACGCGACCGCCAGCAGCACGATCAACCACGGCGCATAGACCACCAGGCCCACCGCCAGGCTGACCACGGTGAGGGCGTCCTGCACTTGCCCGAACAGCTGGCTCATCAGATTCATGCGGTTCATGGTCTGACGGCGCGCGCGATCCAGCTTGTCCTGCCGGTCGGGATCTTCGAAGTCCTCCAGATCCAGCTGCGCGGCATGTTCCATCAGGCGCACGCTGGCAGCATTGTTGAACAGTTCCGACAGCAGCGCATCGGCGTAGCCGATCAGCCGGCCGAGCAGGTCCGAACCAATCGCCAGTGCGAGCTCCAGCGCCAGCAATTCCAGCAGACGATTCAGGCGGCCGCTGCCCAAGGCCTGGGCAAGCGATTCGAACGCCGGCGGTTGGCCGACCAGATGAATCACCTCGTCGATGATCACTTTGCCGATGTACAGCGACGCCACCGGCATCAGCGCGCGCAGCGCGCGCAGGCCGATGCTGCTGGCACTTAACCAGCGGCTGGTCTGCCAGATCTGGCGCAGGAACGGTGGAAGATTGCGCAGCGCATCCAGGCGCTCGCGCAGGGTGGGGCCGGTACGGGGAGCGGCAGGCGCAGTAGCGCCGGAACGGGAAGCTGACATCGCACTAGTGTGCCGCGCCCGGCGTGGGCGCGGGGTGTGGGCAACAGGTAAGAGGCAGGGGCTGGGGCAGTTGCGTGCTCGCCCAGTCGCCGAGCACCGGGCCGGCGTCGGCGCTCAGGCCCCTGTTCGGCGGGCCGGCGGCCGGAGCGCTCCGCTCATTCGCGCGCCGGCCGCCGCGGCTGCGGCCGACCAGCCGGGGACGCCGGGTTTCGAAGGTGGGATCAAGGCTCACGGCGACCAGGACGGAACAGCGGGTGCCGGCGTGACAGCGGGCGCGCCGGTCACTTTGCCCTAAAATGGCCGGGTTTCCCCCCGCCAGCCGCAGAGCCAGCCGTGACCTCGATCAAGCAGGAAGACCTCATCCAGTCCGTCGCCGACGCGCTGCAGTACATCAGCTACTACCACCCGGTCGACTACATCAAGAATTTGTCCGCCGCGTATGAGCGCGAGGAATCGCCGGCCGCCAAGGACGCCATCGCGCAGATCCTGATCAATTCGCGCATGTGCGCCGAAGGCCACCGCCCGATCTGCCAGGACACCGGCATCGTCACCGTGTTCCTGGAAATCGGCATGAACGTGCGCTGGGACGACGCCACGATGGGCGTGGAAGACATGGTCAACGAAGGCGTGCGCCGCGCCTACAACCACCCCGACAACAAGCTGCGCGCCAGCGTTCTGGCCGACCCGGCGGGAAAGCGCGCCAACACCAAGGACAACACGCCGGCGGTGGTCAACACCAAGATCGTGCCCGGCGACCATGTCGAGGTGATCGTCGCAGCCAAGGGCGGCGGCTCGGAGGCCAAGAGCAAGTTCGCCATGCTCAATCCCTCCGACTCCATCGTCGATTGGGTGCTCAAGACCGTGCCGACCATGGGCGCCGGCTGGTGCCCGCCGGGCATGCTCGGCATCGGCATCGGCGGCACCGCCGAAAAGGCGATGCTGCTGGCCAAGGAAGCCTTGATGGAGCCGATCGACATCGTCGACCTGCAGGCGCGCGGCGCGTCCAACCGTGCCGAAGAGCTGCGGCTTGAGCTGTACGAAAAGGTCAATGCACTGGGCATCGGCGCGCAAGGCCTGGGCGGCCTGACCACCGTGCTGGACATCAAGGTCAAGGATTACCCGACCCACGCGGCGAACCTGCCGGTGGCGTTGATTCCCAACTGCGCGGCGACTCGCCACGCCCACTTCACCCTGGACGGCAGCGGCCCGGTGATGCTGGATCCGCCGTCGCTGGAAGACTGGCCCACGCTCACCTACAACCCGACCAATGCGCGCCGGGTCAATCTGGATACCATCAGCAAGGAAGAAGTGGCCAGCTTCAAGCCGGGCGAGGTGATTCTGCTTAACGGCAAGCTGCTGACCGGCCGCGATGCCGCGCACAAGCGCATGATCGACATGCTCAACCGTGGCCAAACGCTGCCGGTGGATTTCACCAATCGCTTCATCTACTACGTCGGTCCGGTCGACCCGGTGCGCGATGAAGTGGTCGGCCCGGCGGGCCCGACGACCGCCACGCGCATGGACAAGTTCACCCGCCAGATGCTGGAGCAGACCGGCCTGCTGGGCATGGTCGGTAAGTCCGAGCGTGGCGATGCGGCCATCGATGCGATCCGCGACAACAAGGCCGTGTACCTGATGGCGGTCGGCGGTTCGGCCTACCTGGTGTCCAAGGCGATCAAGGCGGCCCGCGTGCTTGCGTTCGAAGATCTCGGCATGGAGGCGATCTACGAATTCGAGGTCAAGGACATGCCAGTCACCGTAGCGGTGGATTCCACTGGCGAATCGGTGCACAAGACTGGCCCACGGCTGTGGCAGTCGCGCATCGGCAAGATCCCGGTGGTGGTGGAATAAAAGCGGCTAGCGACACGTAGCGAGCAGTCCTCAGGCGGCATGGGCGTGCAGTAGCTGCAGTCGATGCGCAGCATCAGCCGGCTCTACCAGGCGGCTGCGTAGCAGGTTTGGTCGGCGCTCACACTCAGGAATCTGCATGGCGACGACGCTTTACCACACCCCCAACACCGCAGCGTTTGTGGTGCATTGGCTGCTGATCGAACTGGATGTCCCGCACGAGTTGCAACCGCTGGATTTCGAACGCGGCGAGCACACATCGTCGCAGTATCTGGTGATCAATCCCGCCGGCGTGGTACCCCGCTGGTACTGGATGGGCACGTGCTCACCGAGGCTGCGGCCACCGCGCTGCAGCTGGCCGATCTGCATCCACAGGCGACGCTGGCACCCGCGCCCGGCACACCCGAACGCGCGGCGTACTACACGTGGATGTTCTTCTGCGCCAATACCTTGCAGCCGGCATCCCGCGCCTGGTTCTATCCGAGCGAACCGGCTGGTGCCGAGCATGCCGAGGCTGCACAGGTGCAAGCCCGCCGCAAACTCGAAGCGGCCTGGACCCAGGTCGCTGCGCATCTGCAGGTCCATGGCCCCTATCTGCTGGGACACACCTTGTCGGCGGCCGATTTCATGTTGACCATGCTGATGCGCTGGTCGCGCAACATGCCACGCCCGACCGATACCTGGCCGGCGCTGCAGGCGCATGCAACGCTGATGAAGGCGCGCCCAGCGTTCCAGGAAACCTATCGCCGGGAAGGCCTGACCGACTGGACCTGAGCCGCGTCGCGAAGTGCGAAACGCTGCGCAGGACGGCAAGGAGATTTTTCGACGTTTGAAGTGATTGCAAGAAAGCTTCGGCAACGGCGAGATTGCCGGGGCAGGGCGGGCCGAAGTGTCTTGCAACATGGTTTGTAAAATCAAAAAGCCGGCATGCGTACATGCCGGCTTTTTATAGGATTAACGCATGCGAGTTTATCGATTAACTCCAGCGCATGCGTTCAACGACCACGACTGCGTGCTGGAAATCGGAAGACGTCAGCGCCTGTCGTACCCATCGGGCGTAGAGCGGCCAACAACACGTCGCGAGCAGCTTCAAGTGGGCGCGGATGGCGCGCTCAGAACCACAGTGGACGCGTGGTACATGCCGATTCCGAGCACCGGCCGCGCCCGCCTGGCGGTGAGCGCAGTCGTTTTGTTAGCTGCTCTTAGAACCACTCCAGCAACGACACGCCCAGGCCGATGTAAGTCGCCTCGTGGTTGTAGTCGATCATGCTTTCGCCGTAACCGTCGAACACTTGCATGTGGCCGCGCAACAGGCTGGTGATCGGGAAGCCGTAATCCAGCTGCACCGAGCCGTGCGAGCGTTCGCCGCCACGGAGCGAATGGCGTGCGATCACCGCGAATTCCTGACCATCCTTGTTGTACACCAGCGTCGCATCGCCGCGGCCCATGTAATCCTCGATATCGGGATTATTGTCGTCGGCGCGGTCTTCCTTAATGCGGAACCACGGGCGCAGTGTCAGGGCCCAGTTCTCGCGATCCAGGCCGAAGTTCAGGATGACCCGGTTCCAGGAGCGCGACAGCGGGTCGGCACGCCCATTGGACATGTGATTGAGGCTGATGCCGCTCATGCGGCCCTTCCAGCCGAAGATGCTGTAGTTGTTGCGAAACACCAGCATCGCCTCGGGCTCGTAATTGGTCTCGCGGAACGGGCGCGACGCATCGGCGTTGTAGGCCTGCCAGCGCGAGCTCTGGGTGTAGCCCATCCAGATATCGCCATTGTCGCCGAACAGGTCTTCGACGACCTTTGCGGGGTGCGGTTGGTGTCGCTGGTCCAGAACGCCGGCAACAG
Source organism: Xanthomonas oryzae pv. oryzae (assembly GCF_004136375.1). NCBI lineage: Bacteria > Pseudomonadati > Pseudomonadota > Gammaproteobacteria > Lysobacterales > Lysobacteraceae > Xanthomonas > Xanthomonas oryzae. The sequence continues at coordinate 2,953,771 of NZ_CP031697.1, read as the reverse complement.
GTACACCGGCTTGTAGCCACGCACCTGGAAAGTGCCTAACTTGGAGTCCTTGGCCAATTCCCAGCGTCGGTCCAGCAACGAGCCGCGGCCCGCGTTTGCTACCGCTTCTTCTTTGGGTTGGTCCTGTCCGTCGGCGCGGAAGAAATCGCCGCCCCGGCTGATCGCGCGCGTATCGTCGTGCTTGGCTTCCTTCTGCTTGGCCAATTGCGCTGCGGCATCCGCCTCCGCGGTGAGCTGCGGGGTGTAGCCCAGCGCCTTGTCGTAACAGGCCAGACGCACGGCATCGGACGTGACCGAGGTGCAGGCTTGCGGCGAGGCCGGCTGCGGTGCGATTTCCTGCGCATGCGCCAATGGCGCAGCGGCCAGGGCGATCAACGTCAGAGGGCGGGTGCGGTGCTTGGACATGAGCAGTCTGGCCGAGGTAAGCGCGCCAGGCAGGCACAGGGAAACGCAGCTTAACGGTCGCGTCTGCATGCGCAGTGTGTACAAGGTGGCATAACATTCGGATTACGTCGCCCGGCGGTTGCTTGAAATGATCGTCCGGACGGTGGGTATGCGCATTGTGTGCGCCCGCCCAATACGTGCATGTGGCTGTTACGTGCATCCTGGACGAAGATCCTGTACACGGCCCCCAAACGCTGCGAAGAGCTAGTGTCGCGTTCCGCATGTAACTTTTCTTATCTGGCGTTGTGTAAAGAAGCACTCTTGGAAACCGGAGCGCTCGATCATGGGAAGGCCCGCCAAGCCGTTGGTTGTCAGCGCCGACGATCGTGTGCAACTGGAGTCGATGGCCCGATCGCAAAGTTTGCCGGCGGCCTTGTCGCGCCGCGCGCAGATGATCCTGCGCATGGCCGACGGTGAACCGCAGACGACGATCGCGCATCGCTATGGCGTGAGCCGCCCGACGGTCACGTTGTGGCGTACCCGCTATCGCGAGCGCGGCATTGCCGGCCTGCATAACGAACTCAAGCCCGGCCGGCCGCGCACGACCAGCGATGAGAAGGTGGCTGAACTGGTCAACACCGTCCTGACGCGCAAGCCGAAAGGTCACACGCACTGGTCGCGCCGCACGCTGGCGGTCGAGACAGGACGTTCCACCACCACCGTCCACCGCTACATGACGCTGTTCGGCCTGCAGCCGCATCGCTCCAAGCGCTTCAAGCTCTCCACCGATGCGTTCTTCATCGAGAAGGTGCGCGACATCGTCGGCCTGTATCTGAATCCGCCGGATCATGCGTTGGTGCTGTGTGTGGACGAGAAGAGCCAGGTACAGGCCTTGGAGCGTACCCAGCCGGTGCTGCCGATGGGGTTGGGGTACGTCGAAGGCATCAACGACTACGTGCGCCACGGCACCACGACGCTGTTTGCCGCGCTGGACGTCGCCAACGGCAGCGTCATCACCCAGTGCAAACCCAGCACCGACATCAGGAATTTCTCTCGTTCCTGCGACATGTAGACGCGCAGGTGCCGCAGGATCTGGACGTGCATCTGATCTGCGACAACGACGCCACCCACAAGCACGCCAGGATCAAGGCATGGCTGGCCAAACGGCCGCGCTACCACATCCACTACACGCCGACCTACAGCTCCTGGCTCAATCAGATCGAGCGCTGGTTCGGCCTGATCACCCAACGGGCGATCAGGCGCGACTCCTTCGACTCGGTGGCTGATCTAAAGCGCAAGATCAACGCCTTCGTGGAGCACTACAATCAAAATCCGCGACCGTTCAAATGGACTGCGACCGCTGACTCGATCCTCGCCAAAATCGAACGGCTATGCAAAGTTATCAACGGAACGCGACACTAGCTCGCTGTCAGTAAAGGTTTCTTGCACGAATCCCTGGCGCCCCCTCATGCTTCAGATTTCCGCGCATAATTTCGCCCTTTCCGAAGGGCGGCTTGCCCAAAACTGGTTCCATCACGTCTTCTCCGAAAAACGATGAGGACTCAGGAATGCGCCCTCTTTCGCCCAATTCAGCCATCATCGCCAATGACCTGGTCGACAACGGCCTTGCCGGTTCTGACTCGCCCGATCAGGCAATCGCCGACACCGTCAATTGGCGCCGCACCCAACACGGCCAGGACGCGTTGGCGCAATTGGCTGAGATGGCACCAGCTCCGTGGAGACGGCGTGTTCTGCCCGCCGATCCCACCCCGTATCGGATCCAGGAGATACAGCAACACCGCCTCAACCGCACCTCCATGTCCATGCAGTCCGTGCCACCTGCGTTGTCGTTGTCCGGAGAGCTTGCGTTTGACCCGATGCAGTTTCTGGATATACCAGACACTCCATCCTCCACTCCAAGCGCCCCTGCATTACAGGAGGTTGCCAACCGGTCGGAGCTGTGGGTGCCCTTGGGAGAGTCTGTTGATAGCGCTGCAATCGCGCCCCCCCCCCTCCATCAAGCTATTCCCATGGCGTTGGACACTATCCCGCCCCTTCCGCTTCATTGTTAGCCAGTTCGTCAACGCACGCGACAGTCATGCCGGTTCCCGCCAGCACGGGCAAGGGACCGATCGTTGCCGGTCTTCCCTCACAGGCTCCCGGCTCGAGCACGCCTGGGCCAATTCCCAAATCCACGCGGTCCAGTCTCGAGAAGGTGCTCGACCCGGCAACGGGGAAATTCGTGTCAAAACGCGCGCTGGCCCTGCGTGAGCAGGTGGTCGACCCGGTAACGGGGGAACTCGTGTCCAAAGGCGCGCTGTCCAATCGTAAGAGGGTGCTCGACCCGGTAACGGGGGAACTCGTGTCAAGAAACACGCTGTCCAAGCGTCAGATGGTGACCGATCCGGAAACGGGGGAAGTCGTGTCAAAAGGCACGCTGTCCAATCGTAAGAAGGTGAAAGACCCGTTAACGGGGCAACTCGTGTCAAGAAACACGCTGTCCAAGCGTCAGATGGTGACCGACCCGGAAACGGGGGAAGCCGTGTCAAGAGCCACGCTGGCCAATCGTAAGAGGGTGCTTGACCCGGCAACGGGGGAAGTCGTGTCAAAAGCCACGCTGGCCATGCGTAAGAAGGTGACCGACCCGGCAACGGGGGAAGTCGTGTCAAAAGCCGCGCTGGCCATGCGTAAGAGAAGGCGGTTGGACCGCCATGGGAATTGAGAGTCGGGGGAAGTGAAAATACTTTTCTGGGCGGCTTCAACTCTGAATCGCAACACCAACGGTTGTGACGTGGTCCAGGCGACCTGACCTGAGCGACTTCACTACCAAGTGGAGTTGCCCATGTCATCCAGCCGCCTTGACCTATCGGAACGATACCGTCTGTATGCGTTATATGAAACCGGGATGTCGATGCGCGCCATCGCCGATGTATTGGCGCGTGCGCCCAGCACGATCAGTCGTGAGCTGCGCCGCAATCAGCACACTGCGCGGTACCAGCCCGATCACGCGCAGCGCATCAGCGCCCATCGGCGCGCACAGGCCAGCCGGCGACCACGCATCGACGCTGAGCGTATCCGTCAGATCGAGGTCCTGCTGAGGGAGGACTTCAGTCCCGAACAGATCGCCGGCCGCACCGGCTTGGCCAGTCACGAATGGATCTATCGGCACATCGACGCCGATCAGAAGCGCGGTGGTCAGTTGTTCATGCATCTACGCAAACGCCGCCGCAAGCGCCGTCGGCGTGGCGTGCGCGATGGCCGCGGGCAGCTGACGCATCGGCGCAGCTGGACACAGCGCCCCAGTGTGGTTGAGCAGCGAAGCCGTATCGGCCACTGGGAGCTGGAGACCATCAGGGCCTCGCACGGAAAGGGCGTGGTGGTCAGCATGACCGAACGCCGCAGTCGCCTGCATCTGCTGGCTTATTCACCCTCCATCTGCCACGTGCATCTGCATACGCAGTGGCATGCAGGCGTACTGGTCACGCTTACTCGGCAACCCGCGCGCTGTCACGTCCGCCGTTCTTGGCCAGATACAGCGCTGCATCGGCACGCGAAAACCAGTCTTGCCAATGCGTTTCGCCGTCGTGACGTGCCGCACCCAGCGAGACGGTGATGCGCCCGCCCGGGCCGCGCAAGCCATTGCGGATCACCTTGCGCAAGCGTTCGGTAGCCGCTTCCAGTTCCGCCAGCGAACCGGCCCGCAGCAGCACCACGAATTCTTCGCCGCCAAAGCGGAATACCTGATGCGGGTCGCGTACTTCGAAGCGCAGGATGGTGGCCAGATCCGAGAGCGCCGCATCGCCTGCGGCATGCCCGTACAGATCGTTGACCTCTTTGAAATGATCCAGATCCAGGATGATCAAGCTGTTGAGCCGATCATGCGGTTGGCGTTGATTGATCTGATCGGTCAGCGCGCGTTCGAGCATGCGCCGATTGGGCAAGCCGGTCAGCGCATCTAGCGAGGCCAGCTCTTCCAGATGCACGCGGTCGTCCTGCATCCGTAGCGAAAACGCATAGCCCACCGCCAGCGTCACCAACGTCCCCACGATTGTCGACACGCCCTGGCCGGGGCTGGTGATCAAGCCAGGCAAGAACAGCAATGCGGCCAGCAGTGGCAAGCTCAACAGCACCGCGCGTCGCGGCCCGCACAGTAAATAATTGGTGGCCAGGACCGGGAACAGCCAGATCAGGGCGCCATCGCCACCGGTCCAGCACGCGACCAGACACCCGCCGACATTGATCGACGCCAGCCACACGCCGCCGGCACCGGTTCGTTCGGCGCTGCGCATCTGCCAGCCGCGCCATACCGCAAGCAAACCCAACGACGTGGTGACCAGGCAAGCAACCACCTGACCGGTCATGGCCAAGTACACCGCATAGAGGCAAAGCAACAGCGCAGTGATTGGCCCAAGCATCTTGACGATGCCAAGGCGGAAATCCCGCCGCAGGTGGAGGATCACAGGGAAGGTTCTGTAGGAGTCGGCAACATTATCGGCGAGGTGTGGTCAAAGTTGAGCGTGTCTTCATCTGCGTAACGGGTAGGAACATGCAGCGTCGCAGCGCAAGGCTTCGCACATCCCTGACGGCCTTGCCGCAACCGTGTTGTCTTTGTCGTCGTAGTCTGCCATGCCCACCCGCGAAGAATTCGAGATGCACCTGGACGCGTTGCAGGGAGAGTTGGCGAAGTTGTTGGCAGATGAAGATGCGGACGTTGACCATCTGGGTTTCCAGGCGCGTGCCGAAGCGATTCTGAGCAGCGCGACGCAAGACGATGCAGCCTATGTGCGCACGCGCATCGATGGCATGCTGGCCGGCGCCGGCATGATTCCCACCGATGACGCTGGGCATTGCTGCGGTTGATGCCTTGCCCTACGCGTTGGTTTATATGCATGCATGCTCATCACTGCAATGCGCTTGTGTGAATGATGCGCGCGGTGTCGTGCAGCCGCTCGCGCCAATCGCCGCAAAGCGCAGGCGCTTGATGCGAGCGCCAGAATCGGCCACGTGACCAATGCCTCTACACGCGCTTGGCGAAGTACGCTTGGGCCGCCTGCGCTCAGGCCGCAGTTGCTAGCACGTGCGCACTCACGACCTGATTGCGGCCCACTTGTTTGGCGCGATACAGCGCCTCGTGCGCCCGCCGCAGCAACTGCGCCACGGTGCCCGCGTGATCGGGGAAGTTGGCCGCGCCGAACGATGCAGTGACCTTGGGCAGGGAGACGCCATTGCCCATCACCTGCAAGGCCTCGATACCGGTGCGCAGCTTCTCGGCCATCATGCAGGCGGTGGGCAGATCCACCTCGGGCAGGATGATCGTCAATTCTTCTCCGCCATACCGACAGCAGATGTCCTCACCACGTGTCTGCGACAGCAGCAACTCGCCGATGGCCGACAGTACGCGGTCGCCGCCGCTGTGCCCATGCAGGTCGTTGAACTGCTTGAAGTGATCCACATCCAGCATCAGCACCGACAGTGGCAGCCCCCGACGTGTACAGCGCGCCAGTTCGTGATTGAGGGTTTCTTCCAGATAGCGGCGGTTGTACAGGCCGGTCAGCAGGTCGCGGATCGATTGCTGACGCAGCGTTTCGCGCAAGCGCAGGTTGTGCAGCGCCAACGACAGTTGTTCCGCTGCCGCCTCGGCGACCGTCAGTGATGCGAGATCGCTGGGGTCTTCGCTGCGCAACGCCAGCATTCCCAATTGCGTGCCTTGCGCCGATAGCGGAATGCAGGCCGTGCCCGCCTGCGGCGGGAGATTGACGCCGGCATGCTGATACAGCATGCCCTGGCTGGCGTCCATCACCACATGGGTGCGGTCGCGACGCAGCGCCAAACAGTTGTCCGGTGCGATGTTGGCACCGGCGTCGTCGGCCATCGTGCCCCAGGCGATAACTTGTTCGGCGCGGTTGCGCGAGGCGCGCAGCAGGTACACCGCGCCGGCCGCACCGGGCATCAGCGGGCATCAGCGGGGCGATCGTGTGCGCAGTGATTTCCAGCGCTTCTTCGGCATCGCGGCAGTTCTGCAGCAATTCCGAGTACCGCGACAGCGCCTCCAGACCGGCAGAGGTACGTTCAAGCGCCGCAAACGACTCGGTCAGGCGCTCGCTGGTATGGCTGGCTTCGTCTTCTGCACGCGTGCGCAGTTCCAGCTCGCGCGACAACAAACGGTAGGCCAGCAGCATCACCAGCAGTCAGCTGAAAATACCGATCACCGTCACCCACAGCACCCATTGCGCACTGCGCGTGGTGGCGTCGTTTCGCCGCACCAACTGCTGACGCTCCAGCTCCGTCATGGTCTGCACCTGGCGGCGCAGCGACGAAAAAGTCTGGAACACGCCGCGTGCAATCGAGGTGCGTGCGCCGTCCAGGCCCTGCTTGCGATAGCTGTGCAATAGATCGTCGATCTGCACCAAGCGCCCATCCACCAGCCGGCTGAGCGTCGCGACATTGCGCTGCTGGAGCGGGTTGTCCTGCACCAAGGCATCCAGCCGCACGAGACGTTCGGGCAGGCGGCCGATCGCATCGGCATAGACGCCTAAAGGCTTCGTTGTCGGTCAGCACATAGCCGCGTACCGACGATTCCGCCGACAGGATGCCGGCCTGTATCTCATCGATGCTGGCAATCACCTCCTGCGTATGGGGCACCCAACTGGCGTCCGACAGCGACTGCCGCGTCGTGAGATACCCGCCCACGCCGATCAGCAGAAAGATCAGCCCGCCCACCAGTAGGGCGCCGGCAGCGCGGCGTTTCGTTCGTCTAGGGCCTGTTAACACATTCGAAGCCCATCAACGACCAGAACGAAGCTGAGGAAGCCAAGGAACATGACATCCAGCTTCTCGAAGCGCGTGAAAATCCGTCGGTAGCCCTTCAAGCGACGGAACAGCCTCTCCACTTCGTTGCGCCGCTTGTACATTTCCTTGTCGTACTCCCAAGGATCGACCCGATTGGACTTGGGTGGAACCACCGGCACGAAGCCAAGATCGAGCGCCAACTGGCGGGTTTCATTGCCTTCGTAAGCGCGATCCATCAGCAGATGAACCGGCCGCTCCACTGGCCCCAGGTGTTCAACGCGTGGCCTGCGGGTGCGTCATGTGCGTTGCCAGGCGTCAATCCGAACGTGATGGCTGTTCGAGCATCTGCGGCAACCATATGAATTTTGGTGTTCCATCCGCCGCGCGATTTCCCGATGGATTGTGGGCCGTTTTTTTTAATGCGCCAGTGCCATCCGGATGCACCTTGATGCTGGTGGAGTCCAGCGAGACCGCTTCGATTTTGATGCGCACGATCTGGCAGGTCTGCAATTGGGCGAACATCCGGTCCAGCACACCGGACTTGGCCCAACGGTTAATGCGCGTGTACACCGTATGCCAGTTGCCAAAGCGCTCGGGCAGACCGCGCCATTTGCAGCCATGCTCTGCGACGTAAAGAAGGGCGTTGACTACCTGCAGGTTGGTCATGCTGACATTGCCGCGTTGCAAAGGTAGGCAATGCTCGATGAGTGCAAATTGTGCTGGCGTGATCTCCATGCCCAATAGTTTAATCGCTCGAGACATTAATGTTAACAGGCCCTAGTCGGGAACGAATGTCGACGTCATGCTGTCCAACCATCCATGAAGAAGAGAGACGGACGTTTGGTATCGCGGGCGGCGCTGGAAGAAATGCGCCTGATGGCGTTGCAACGGATGGGCGAAGGCGAATCGCCGGCCGAAGTGGCCTCGTCGTTCGGGTTGCATCGCGGCTGGGCGTACACAGTGCTGGCGCGAGCACAGGAGGGCGGCGCTGGCGCATTGATGACGCGTAATGGCAGCGGTCGCCCGCGGACGTTGACGCCGGCGCAGGAGCGCCAGGTGTTCGGCTGGGTCAATGGCAAGAACCCTCGCCAGCATGGCTTCGACTTCGGTTTGTGGACGCGGCAGGTCGTGCGTGAACTGATCGAGAAGAAATGTGCCGCACGTTTGAGTCTGGCCAGCGTCGGGACGTTGCTGGCGCGGCTGGGGCTGAGCCCACAGAAGCCGCTGCAACACGCCTATCAGCGCGATCCACTGGCGGTAGCACAGTGGCAGGAGCAGACGTCCCCGGCGATCGTGACGCACGCCAAGCGGGAAAAGGCCGAGATTGACTTCTGGGACGAGTCTGGCTTCCGTGCCGATGCGGTGCAAGGACGGACGTGGGCCTTCAAGGGCGTCACGCCGGTTGTCGCGGTGCCGGGGCAGCGCCAGAGCATCAGTGCGGCCTCGGCGGTGAACAGCAAGGGCGGGTTCTGGTTCGCCGTGTACAGCGGCGGCATGAACGGTGAATTGTTCGTGGCTCTGCTCAAGCGAATGATGAAGGGCCGTCGCCGTCCAATCCATCTGGTGCTCGATGGTTTGCCTGCTCACAAGACCCGTGGCGTGCGCGATGACGTGGACAGCCTGAAGGGGGGGTTCAGCCGACATACGTGTAGAAATGACTCACAGAATCCGATTTATTTCGTAAAAACATGAGGTTGCCGGATAAAACGGCGCTTCAACCGACTAATCCAAGATCACCCCCTTCCTGCCCGGCGCTTCGTCGGCAACGGCCGGATCAGGTTTCGGTTGCGCCAGCAGCTGCAGAGCCTGTCCGCCCAGTAACGTTTGCATGGACAAGTACCTATGATCCGAGTCATCCGCCCCATCGACAAAGGAACCCCATCGCTGTGACAGTGACCGTCATTTCGGCCAGTTCCGTCCACGCCCAGCCTCTCGCTGACATCTACAACTACTACATCGCCAACACCCGCATCACGTTCGAGATGGATCCTGTCACATCGGTCGAGATGGCCAAGCGTATCGCAGACGTCCAGAGCATTGGTCTGCCTTGGCTCGTGGCGCTGGAAGGCGATCAGGTCGTTGGATACGCCTACGCCACTCAGTGGCGAGCAAGAAAGGCCTACCAGAGTTCGGTGGAGTCCACGGTCTACCTGGCGGATGGGCATCGCGGCCGCGGGTTGGGGACAGCCCTGTATGGAAAACTGATCGAGGAACTGCGGGGCCTAGAGCTACATGCGATCATTGGCGGCGTCGCTCAACCGAACGACGCAAGCGCCCGGCTGCATGAGGCGCTGGGATTCAAGAAGGTCGCGCACTTCGAGCAGGTTGGATACAAGCTCGGCCAATGGGTTGATGTCGCGTACTGGCAACTGCTTCTTCCAGTCAGCTCCCGCGAGGAAGATTGATGACTTCTTGTATCCAAACCGCCAGTGCGGAGCCGGTTTGGTTGACGCGAAGGCTATCCCGGCTGCCTCTCCTCAAGCGGGTCACCTTGCCAGCAACAGGCCAAGACTGGAAATTATGAGAAAAATCATAATTAGTCGCCCCTGAAAAACCCTCTCAAACACCAAATGCCATGTTTGCCGGCCACATGATGCTTGAGCGCGTTGAGGGGCGCGCCCGCACCAGCTGCAACCAGGCAAGCAAAAAGGCGATCCAGCGCAGCAGCCACCGCAGGTTGTCGCCAGCGGCGCAGCCGAGCACGTGCAGTGCATCGCCTTGGGCGCCGTTGAGATGGCAGCGATTCAACCGGCAGTCCTGTTTCAGATGTCCGATCACCGGCTCTACCGCTTGCCGTCGTTTGATCCAGCGCCATTGCCGTCGTGTCAGCGTCTTGGCTTGGCCGCGATGCAGGATCTGCACACCCTCCACGTCGCGCCCGCGATACCCCAGATCCACAATCGCCACCTGCGGGATCACATTCACATCCTGCAGCAGCCCGCGCGCCTGTTCCAGTTGCTCGGCCAACGTATCGCCGTCGTACGGGTTACCCGGGAAACTGCGCGCGCCCACGATCAAGCCCTTGCGCGCACTCACCGCAATGCCGACCTTGACGCCACATTCGTACGGTTGGCGGGCCTTGCCCTTGCTCATGCATTCCACTTCCGGTGCGTGCAACGCGTAGAGTTTTTGTTTGTCCTTGGGACGCTGTGCCAACAACCGTTGTGCGCGCTCCAACCAGACACCGATGCGCTCACGCACCGACGGTTCCAGCTGGTCCAGCTTGCGTTGCAGATCGCGTCATACGCGTCCCAGGATCGTGCGTTGGCGTCGCAGCTTCTTGCGCATGCGCTTGAACTGGCGCGCATGCGCATAGCGCCCGGCCTTGCGGCTCAACCCCGGACCTTGCCTCACATAGGTCTGCCGCAAGACGATGCCGTGGCGCTTGGCCAGCAGCACCAGCTTCTTGCGCGCCACCTCCAGCAAACGGCTGTCGGTGGGATGGGCGATCGCTTTTTCCTGCACGGTGGTATCCACGATCACCCGCGACAACTCGCGTGTGTCCACCGCCTTCATCGCGTGAGCGGTGTTGATCGTATGCGCCAACAGCGCTTCCATACCGGCTTCGCCCAGACGCTGTCGCCAACGTGTCAGGGAGCTGGGATCGCACGGCAAGCAGGTCTGGAACACCACCTCGCCGGTGAAGAACTGCCAGTACGGATTTTCCAGCCAACGTTCGCAGACCGCCTCGTCGGACAGGTCGTAGGCGTGCTTGAGGTAGAGCAGCCCAGCGATCAGACGCACCGGCAATGCGGGTCGACCGCCTGTGCTGGTGGTGGCCGGCAACCGCGGCGACAGCACCTGCTCCAACGCACTCCACGGCAGCCGATGGCTCAGCTGGACCAGCGGATGGCGCACGTCGATCTGGTTCTCCAGACGCGAACGAAACAGCTCATCGGCATGCAATTGCTCGGCGGCAGGACGGCGTGTACGCATGGGCGAAAACTGCCAGAAACCAGTACGTAGAGTAATGAAAACTGGCAGTTCCAGCACGCCAAAACCGCAGGTGAGGCCTTGCAATGGATGTGGTCTGGGGGTTTTTCAGGGGCGACTAATTCTACTGTGTTACTAAATCCGAATCCGTTGGTACGGTGAGACCCCGCAACACGGGCAGTGTGGGAGGCTTCTGGCGATCAGCCTAGCCAGTCCGAAGGCCAGCGTGGCAATCGAGTTGGGATGGTGACGTTGCATTGGGGCCAGACCCGCGCGGGCGGACGCTTTTGGATACTGCAGGCATCTTGAATGCGACGGAGTTTTTTTTACTGCGCAGGCGCTCGCGCATCAAGAACCCATATGCGGCGATGCACAGACTGGCGTGATGGTGAAAACCACGCCAGTTGCGCCCTTCATAGTGATGCAGGCCCAACTCCGACTTCAGCTCCTGATAATCGCGTTCAATCCGCCATCGGCCTTGTGCCGTGGCAACCAGTGTCTTGACCGGCGTTTGCTTTGGTCGCGTCGAGAACCAGTAGTGGCGGGGCTCGGACTCTCCCGGCGGCCACTCGATCAGCAGCCACTGCTCGTCATGTGCCTGGCGATTGTGTGCGGCACGAACCCGCACCGCCGCGAACCGCGAACTGAGCGTTGCGTCGCTGCCCTGGCGCCAGCTGACCTGCCGATACGTCCTTGCGGGCAAGCGCTGCGCGACTTCATGTACCGAGATCGGCGCATGTGCGCTATCGCGCATCGGTCGTGTGCGGGGCCGACCGCCCTTAGGGCTGGCTGGCGGCATGGGCGCAGGTTGGTGCGATCCCCACCAGACCTTCGTGTTGCTGCGGACGCCAACCATGTACAGCAGGCCGCGTTCGCTGAGCTGGTCTCGCCAGTGGGTCTCGGTGCCGTAGGCCGCATCGGCTAGCACGACGCCTGCCGCCATCCCTGTCGCCAGCGCGCTGTCGATCTGATCCATGGCCAGCGCTGTCTTGGTCTGAAACACGACCTGATCCGGAACGCCTGCCTTCTTGCGCCGCACAGTGTCCTGAGCCCACTGCTCGGGAAGATACAGCCGATAGCCCACTGGCAGGCTGCCGTGTTCGTTGGCGATCGACAAACTCACGGCAACCTGGCAATTGTCCGTCTTGCCAAGGCGGCCGCAGTACTGGCGTGCAACACCGACCGAATGCACCCCCTTCTTTGAAAATCCCGTGTCGTCCACGATCCAGTGACACGCTGCGCTCTTCCTGCTCAGGGGCGGCAGCACCTGTGCCGCCACCGCCGCCAGCAGCGCTTGATCGCTCCAGTCGGCATCGGCCACCAGATGGTGCATCGATTGATGGGCTGAGCGCACGTTCTGCGGGTGCACCCGCGCGGCCATGGGCTCCACGCTCTTGCGCCCTCCAGGCAGTAGCAACCCCTTCAGGTACCAGTGTGCGGGCTGTTTGCGATCCGCATGGGACAGGGCGGCAGCAACTACTTCCCCGTACTGTTCAAAACACACTTCCAGTGACCTATTCAACACAGCTCTCCCACGCGGCCTGAAGGTCTTCCAATAGTGGCACAAAGGTACGATTATTTGTAACACAGTGGAACTAGCTGTCCGTGGGATTGCACCAGGTAATTCGGCGTCTGGGTCGCGTGGCCCTGCGGCATACCCAGGTAGATCTTGTCCACTTCGGTCTGGCCCAGCTTGCGCGTCTCCACGACGACTTGCGCCGCGCGGCGGTCCAGCTGCTCCGGATCCGGCACCGGACGGCCCCAGCGTTCATGCGCATCGGCAATGGCATCGCGCGTCTGCTCGAACAGCGCATGACGCGGATGCGCGGGATGACGCATGTCCTCGGCGGTGATCGCCACGGGGGCGATGGCACGGCTTGGCGGCGCAGGTGCATGGGTCGCTTCCCGTGCACGCCAGGTGGCGGCATGCTGCTCGGGCGACTTCGCCAGCGCCTGTTCGGGATCGATCCGCACAGTCATTTGAGTTGCGCAGGGCGTGCCGTGCTGCAGATCGAGACTAGCAACGGTGCCAACGTCCCACCAGACTCTGGTCCATTCCAAGGACATCTCCTGGAGCGCCATGAACTCTCTCATTCACAACGTCACGCATCCCCTACGGCGTAATGCCAATGATTCCCCGCGCGCCCAGCCCTGCTGTTGCTGCGTGACTCAAACAACCTGAGCACGGCGCCACCCATGACGATCGCCATTCTCACCGGCGATGAAGCCATCGCCAAGTCGATAAGCACGGTCTAGCCAGCGTTCGCCGACCGCCTGCCGGACCAACCCTAGACCTGATGGCCTATCGGACGACGAGTGGCCCGACCAGCTGCGCCCCGACCGCTTCTCGCGCAACTGCATACCACGCTCGATTGCACCCACGAATGGACGACCAAGCTGTGGTTACCACTACCGTCAGCCTCACCTGCAATCTCGCCTTGATCTATGAGACAATTGCTCTATTCCAATGAATCGATTTAATTTTTCCATATAAATCAGTACTTTAATAAATTTATGGGCGAAATGAGAGAAGATCAATCAGATTTAGCCCAGATGGTCCGCTTGGCACTGGCGGAGCAGACTGAGGACGTGCGCCTGTTTACAGCGCGACTGGTGCGCAAGTACCGCGGGACAGCGCCTGATTTGGCCGAGCAGCTCGAACTGTTTCTGAAGTCGAAGCCAGCGCGCAACGTATCCCCTATGCGCAAGCTGTCGCCTCAACAATCGGGTACCCAGACCCTGCCAGTAGATGACGAATCCCGCCTTTCACTTCTAAAATTATTCAAGGACGAGCGGACAAAGGACGCGCCGTTATTGTCCAGCGATGTCGAGGACACCCTGGGGCAACTCATTGCCGAGCGACTGCAGAGCGATCGCCTGAAGACCATGGGACTAACGCCGACCCGATCGGCCATCTTTGTGGGGCCACCCGGCGTCGGTAAGACGCTCACGGCCCGCTGGCTAGCGACCCAGTTGAAAGTGCCGCTGTATGTGCTCGACTTGACGGCGGTGATGAGCAGTCTGCTAGGCAAGAGCGGCGCTAACCTGCGCGCCGCTATCGATTTCGCCAAGCGGAAGCCTTGCGTGTTGCTGCTAGACGAGATTGACGCCATCGCCAAACGGCGCAGCGACGATACCGACGTGGGCGAACTCAAGCGCCTAGTCACGGTTATCCTGCAAGAAGTCGATGAATGGCCCGCCAGCAGTGTATTGCTGGCAGCCACCAACCATCCGGAACTGATCGACCCGGCGCTGTGGCGCCGCTTTGACCTTGTGGTCCATTTTAAGACCCCGGATGGGCTGGCAGTGAAAGATGCCATCAAGCGTTTTTTGGGGCCTGACTACGCGCTTTTTGCGCGTTGGATAGACATCCTCGTGTTTGCATTCTCCGGGCACTCATTCAGCGACATCGAACGGGACGTACAACGCTTCCGGCGTGCCGTAGCGCTGGGCACTACCACTGACGCTGATCTGGTCGAAGCCTTCGTAAAGGCGCGCGCTTTGGCGCTGGATAGGCAGGGCCGCATCGAGTTGGCAGTGATGCTGGCCAAGCAGACCCGCTTGTCCCAGCACACCATCTCCGACATCACCGGGGTGAGCCGGGACACTATCCGAAAATACACAAATGAGACGTCTGCGGTACGAAAGGCCGCACCAAGGAGAAGGGCTAACGCATGAGCCAAACCAATTTCCTAATCGGTCGTGGTGAGCTGCTGACCCATGACATCGTCGGACCGAAGCGCATGCCAGGCGGCAAGGCCGAGGTTTACACCTTCGCACAGGCGCGGGAGCGAATGGCTCCTCAGTTCCACAGTGCTACAAAGGCACTGGACGAACTACCTGCTGATGCTTGCCCAGGCGATTTTGCGGTAGCCCGGCTGATGATGAATCCCAGTTTCATCGCTCGTTCCTACTTCCCCATGGGCTTATTGCGCAGCACGGGCCTGGAGTCCATCGGGAGTCGTACCGTCAAGGTCAAACCGCAGGCCTGGACTCGCAAGGGGCAGCCGCATGAGACCACGACGACCGAACTGTTCGTCGCCGGCAAGCGCCAGGCTTTCCGCAACCTTTCACGATGGACGGGAACCATCGAGGCAGAATCCGACGAGGGCGAAGATCTGACCCACATCGAACAGTTCGCCGCCTTTGCGCCAGCAGAGCGGATCGCCAGTCTCGGCGGTCCGAAGGATCGTTTTTTTGAGGTCGGCCTGCATCTGTTGCCGGACGAAGACCCCGAGCTGATTCAGAAGGCCTTCGTGAAGTTCGCCAAACGGCAGGAGGTGAAGATTCACAGCGAAGTCGATTTCGTCGCTGGCAACCTTTGGTTCGTACCGGTCGAGGGCAAACCGCGCGACATCGAGCGGCTGGCTAGCTTCTCCTTCGTGCGGGTTATCCGTCCCGTGCCAAAGCTGCGCGGCATCCGTCCCATGCAACGCAGCGGTGGTCCCTCAGTGGGATGCAGCCTCCCCACCGAACAGGCCCTTTCATCAGAACCTCGTGTTGCCATCCTGGACGGCGGCCTGCCCAAGCACCATCTCATCGGTCCCTGGCTGCGCTCGTACCGCAAGCTCGATGAAGACGCCGACGATGATCCTGATGGTCCGGAGCACGGCTTGGGCGTGACCTCGGCCGTGTTGTTCGGACCGATCCAGCCCAACGGAACGGCCGGCAGACCATTCGCACCGGTGGACCACCTGCGTGTTCTGGACCAAGAGGCGGGCGGCAAAGATACATTAGAGTTGTATCGCACGCTCGGACTCATTGAGCAGGTCTTGCTCTCGCGCTCCTACGAGTTCATCAACCTGAGCCTGGGCCCCGATCTAGAAGTGGAGGACCGTGAAGTCCACGCTTGGACGTCGGTCATCGACGAGCTGCTCAGCGACGGCGACACGCTAATGACCGTGGCCGTTGGCAATAACGGAGAAAGGGACCACGAGCTCGGCTACAACCGCGTGCAGGTTCCATCGGATTGCGTCAATGCGCTCGCGGTCGGCGCGGCCGACGATACCGATGCTGGCTGGGCACGCGCGCCCTACAGTGCGATCGGGCCGGGCCGCAGCCCTGGCGTCATCAAACCAGACCTGATGGCATTCGGTGGCAACCCAGCAGCCAAATACTTTCACGTGCTGGCACCAAACGCTAAGCCGGTACTGACGCCACAGCTGGGTACTAGCTTCGCGGCGCCGTACCTGCTGCGCAGCGCGGTCGGCATCCGAGCCATCTTGGGCGGTGACCTGACACCACTCGCTATCAAGGCGCTTCTAGTCCACGCAGCCGATTCCGGCGAACATGATTTAGTCGAAGTAGGCTGGGGCAAGATTCCCGAGGACACGCTCGACATCATCACCTGTCCGGACGGGGTAGCCCGGGTTGTATACCAGGGCGAGCTCAAGCCCAGTAAGTACCTACGCGCCACTCTCCCGCTGCCAAAGGGAGGGCTGTTGGGCAATGTGCGCCTGAAGGCAACGTTCTGCTACGCATCACCCACCGATCCGCAGGATGCCGCGGCCTATACCAAGGCGGGGCTCGAAGTCGTCTTCAGGCCCAACGACGAGAAGGTCAAGGACGGGAAAAGCAACGCGGACACAAAGGGATTCTTCGACTTGAAGAAGTTCGCCACCGAGCAAGAGCGGCGCTCGGATCAGGGCAAATGGGAGACCGTGCTGCATGGGGCCAAGACCTTCCGTGGCTCTAGCCTCAAGAACCCAGTGTTCGACATTCACTACAACGCACGCGACGGCGGTGGCCGGGCCACAAATCGTGCCGAAAAGATCCGCTATGCATTGATCCTTTCGGTCGAGGCGCCGAGGCACGCCGATCTCTACAATGAGATCCTGCGTGCGTATGCCAAGACTCTCGTGCCGATTCAGCCACAGGTGTCCTTGCCGATTCGCGTTCGATGACGGTGTAGGGGCGAGTGTATGTATAGAGCGGATTGACGGAAAAGGAAAAACCGATGCCGGAACTTAGGTATCCCCACGTTTTTAAAGCACCAATGTCATCTGCTCGCGCACTGCGTCGGGCAGCGCGCGCAAGCGTTCTAGCCAGCGTGAGACTGGTTCCATCGGCCAGCACCTGACCAGCGCCTCGCGGCCGACGCGCAGTGTCGAGTAGAGTTTGCGTGTGCTGCTGCGTGGAGATAGCCACTGGGCGATACCGGTGGCTTCGCATCCCAGTCCCGCCAGCCAACTGGCGAAGGTGGCCAGCGTGTTGAGCAACAACAGGATCTGCAACCGCTCGACGCGACGGGTCAGGCTGTCTTCCATCGCCTGACCGTAGCGGTGCGACTTCAGATCACGAAATGCCAGCTCGATCTGCATCCGTCGTGCGTACAGGTTGACCAATTGCTTGGCGCTGGGTGCGTGTAGCTGTGGGGAGGCAACGATCAACCACGGCTCACGCTCACGCGCTGCGGCTTTCAAACTGGATGATGCACGCGAGACCTTGGCGGGTGAGCGCCGGTTGCGTTGCTGACGTCCCTGGCGTGTCTTGGCATAGAGCACCAGACGGCAATCGAGGGGATCGCTGCGATTGGCCTGCATCGGCGGCAATTCGCGCGCACGGTTGGACGCCAGCGCATGCAGGCGACGACTATCGATCCATTGCACTGCATCATCGGGCACGTCTTGCGGTTTGACCTGCGTACGTCCGCGCAGACGCCCGACCCAATCCCAGCCCATCGCCGACACCGCGCGAAACCATGGCGTGCGGAATCCGGCGTCCGTGACCAGGATCGGACGCACATCGTCTGGAATCAGTGCCCTGAGCTGCTGCAAAAAGCGTTTCTCCGCGCCTGGCGATCCCTGCTGTTTCCCGGAAACCACCATATCCAGCAAGGTGAGCGTGCGTCCACCGACCGGCACGGCTGCGCGCAGCAGACACCACGACTTGTCCGGCTTCAAATCGCTCCAGTCGATGACGATCACCGGCTGGTCGCCGCGCAGTAGCCAATGCGCCATGTCCCGCTCGATGGCTGATCGCTCGACCTGCAACGCGCGATTGCACAGCAGGCGGTCGCATGCCTTGAGCGGCGCACGTACCCGCCTCGCGCCGGGCCACGCGCGTGCGATGTCGATCAGCGTCAGCCGGCCTCCGTGCACCAGCGCTTCAACCGCGCGTAGCAAGGCGCGTTGGCGTAATGCATGCATCACGGAGAGTGAGTTAGACAGGCACTTCTGCAATACTTCGCTGGCGCGCATGGTTGGCACTCTTCTCTGGCTTAGTCACCTCGAAGCGTGCCCCATGCGCGCGCCTTCTTCCACGCCTTGATGCAACAAGTGCTTGATCTCGCAGGAAGAAATGTGGGGAAACCTCAGATGCCGGAACCTTTGTAGTCGCCCCTGCAAAACCCCGCGCCCCCCGCATGAACACAGGGTTTGCGGCGTTACAGCAGGGGCGCCGATCCCTCACAATTGGTCTATCAGCATCTGATTCCTGGGAGTTTTACCGATGGCCCACACCCAGAACGCCGACTTCTTCCGCCAGCCCTTGGCCGAGATGATCGATCCGCGCCACCCGCTGGCGGTGCTGGCCCGTCGGCTGCCCTGGGCGCAGATCGAGGCGGTGTTGGCGCCGCATTTCGCTCGCAAGGTGCGCGCAGGTCGCGCGGTGGCGCGGTGGCGCAACACGATCTGTTCGGCCCCTCGGTGCAAGTGGCCGGTGCGGGTATTGCCGCTGCCGGCCGCCCACGCCTTCCCATTCGCTTGATGGCCAGCCTGTTGGACCTGAAGCACGCTTACAAGCTCAGCGACGAGGAACTGGTGGAGCGCTGGGCCCAGAACGTGGTCTGGCAGCACTTCAGCGGCATGGCGTTCTATGAGCCGCGCCTGCCCTGCGATGCCACGCAGGTCGGGCGTTTTCGCGCGGCCATCGGTGAGGCCGGGGTCGAGGAACTGCTCAAGGCCACCATCGACACCGCGGTGTCCTCCAAGGCCATCGTGCCCGCCGAGTTCGAACGGCTGATCGTGGACACCACCGTGCAGGAGAAGGCCATTGCTCATCCGGTGGATTGGCGCCTGATGGAGAACGCGCGGCACAAGCTGGTGGCGGCGGCCAAGCGCGCGGGCATCGCGCTCAAGCAGACCTTGGCCAAAGAAACCAAGACGCTGCGGCGCAAAGCCGGCGGCTACGCCCATGCCAGGCAGTTCAAGCGCCTGCGCAAGGTCCTCAAACGCCAGCGCACGATCCTGGGCATCGTACTGCGCGAGGTGCAGCGCAAGATCAGGCAAGCCAGCCAGGCCACGGCGCCGGCGCTGGAGAATCTGCACACGCTGATGCAGCGCGCCGAGCGCATCCATGCTCAGCAACCCAATGGCAAGAACAAACTCGATGCCCTGCACGCGCCCGAAGTGGAGTGCATCGGCAAGGGCAAGGCGCGCAAGCCCTACGAGTTCGGGGTGAAGGTCAGCGTGGCCATCACGCACAAACAGGGCCTGATGGTCGGCGCGCGCAGCTTCACCGGCACCCCCTATGACGGCCACACGTTGCACGAGCAACTGGAGCAGGCCCGGATCCTGAGCGAGGACACAGCAGGCGCACCTAAACAGGTGGTGGTGGACCTGGGCTTTCGCGGTGTGGATGCGGCCAATCCCGGCGTTGAGATCATCCACCGGGGCACGTTCAAACGCCTGACAGATGAGCAGCGCCGCTGGCTGAAGCGACGCCAGGCGGTGGAGCCGGCCATCGGACACTTGAAGCACGACAACGGCATGGATCGGTGCTGGTTGCAAGGAGCGAACGGCGATGCGCTGCACGCAGTGCTGTGCGCGGCGGGGGACAACATCCGCTGGTTGCTGCGGGCCATGGTGCGTCTGGGACTGAAGGGTCTTTTTGCGCCTATGGTTGCGAGACTCATCATGCTGGCCACAGTGCTCGCAATGTCATTGCGAGCGAGGAACACACGCCCACATCGGTTGGCTTGGTGTGTTTGGTGAATTTTGCAGGGGCGACTTTGTAGCTGTCTGTGTCCCTGACCTTTTCCGCCTCACGCCGTGTGGGCAGCAACCTGATCGGGTGTCAGCTGCGCCAGTAGCTGCTCCAGTGTTTCCAGACGCACGCCGGTGCGCAAGGCATCGGCTTCGGCCTGCTCGCGACGTTCCCGCTCCTTGATCGCTTCAGCGCGAGCACTGGCCAGTTCGACCCGTGTCGCCGCCAAGGCCTGTGCGTCTTCGGCACAACGCCCCTGCAGCGCCTGATGCTCAGCGGCTGTCAGCCGCAAGGTATCCAGTTCCTGCTGCTGGGCCTCGATGCCTCGGCGGGCTTCGGCGAGTTCCCGTCCTTGGCGCCCGTGGCGCTCCAGCCATTGGCTGTTGTCGCGATTGAGTTGCAGCAGTTCGTGATTCTTTGCCGTCAGGGCCTCGTTGGCCTGGCGTAGCGCCACCTGCAACTCTTGCACCTGGTGCTCGTGGCGGCGCTGCTCCTGTTCGCGCTGCTCCTTCACTGAGGTCCGGTAGTGCTCCAGCGCCTCACGGGCGTGGGCATGCTTGTCTTCCAGCGATTTCGCATGGGCTTCGTGCTCGGCCACCCGGACGGTCAGGCCAGCGATGCGCTCGCTGAGTTGGGCGATTTCCGTCACCCGCTCCGCGAGGGACTGCTGGGCCGAAATGTGGGCGACCCGCTCCTCGTGCAGCGCGGCTTCGGTGCGCTGCAATTGGTTGCTCAAGGCGATCGCCTCCTGCCGCACCTGTTCCATCGCCTCGCTGCGCTCTTGCAGTTGCGCGGTAAAGCGCTGCTGGGTCTCGGCAACGATCACCTCGGCCTCTTCATGCAGCCGGGCCGCAAGCCGGCCGACCAGATCCTGCAGGGCCTCGCTGACGGCGACCTTGGCGCCGAGGCCTTGCCCCTCTTCCTCCTCCAGTTCCTTGAGGTAACGGTGGATCGTGGTCTTGGAGCCGGTATTGCCCAGCGCCACCCGCACCGCGTCCACTGACGGATGCTTGCCCTGCGCCTGCAACGCATCACGGGCCTTCTGCACGTCGCTTTTGTACAAGCCGCTGCGGGCCATAATGGTCTCCTTGGATTATTTCGTAACGTATTACATACCACGTAATTACATACTAATCAAGCATCAAGGAAGGCGGCGAGCAGGCCATAAATTAACGCGGGATAATGTTGGATTATCCCGCGTAAAGGGCCTTCTGATCCTTCCCGACTCCAAAAGTAGTACGAAGGCGCCATGGGTGGGCGATCGCTGGGTAATATGGCTCAGAGCGGAAAGGAGGCCGGCCGAGAGCGCGGGCACGCTCCGCCACTGAGCTCATTTGGCCATCAAGGGCAAGGGACTGTGCATGCCGATCGAACGTATCGTCATCGACAACTTCAAGTCTTTCCGCCACCTAGACTTGCCGCTCAATTCCCACATGAACTTGGTGGTGGGCGACAACGAGGTCGGCAAGTCCACCCTGCTGGAGGCCATCCACGCGGTGGTCACCGGACAGCTGCATGGGCGCAACCTCGCCTACGAGCTCACGCCGTATCTGTTCCACCAACCTACGGTGAATGAGTACTTGGCGGCGCTTCAGGCAGGCACGCCGGCATCGCCGCCGCGGATCGCCATCGAAGCCTACCTAGGCAGCGACGCGGCGCTGGCGTCGCTGCGGGGCACCAACAATTCGCTAGGCTTCGATACCGCCGGCATCCGCTTGCTGGTCGAACTCAACGACGACTATCGTGAGGAGTTCAACGCCTACCTGCAGCAACACCAAGGCGTGGTCAGCTTACCGGTAGAGTACTACACGGTACGCTGGTACTCCTTCGCCCACAATGGCGTCACCGCACGCAGTATTCCGTTCGATTCGACCATCATCGACACGCACGGTATCAAGACCTTGTCCGGCGCCGATCGCTATATCGCCGGCATCATCGAGCAGGCACTGACGCCTGCGCAACGCGTCTCGCTGTCGCTGAGCTTCCGCCGCATGCGCCAGAGCTTCTCCGAAGAAGCGGATGTGGCCGCCATCAATGCCTATCTGACCGAGCACACCGGGGACATCAGTCACCGGACACTGACGGTCGGCGTGGACACATCGCCGCGCTCAACGTGGGAAACCAGCCTGTCGCCGTATCTGGATGAGCTCCCCTTTACCCAGGCCGGCAAGGGCGAACAAAGCGCGGTGAAGATGAAGCTGGCGATGCACGCTGCGGGCGCGGCGCACGTGCTGCTGATCGAGGAGCCGGAGAACCATTTGTCGTTCTCCAGCATGACCCAGCTGATCGACAAGATCGCGGCCCTCTCCTCAACGCAGCAGGTCGTCATCGCCACCCACAGCAGCTTCGTGCTGAACAAGCTGGGTGTGGACAACGTGATCCTGTTCAGTGCGCAGGGCCAGATGAAGCTGGACCAGCTGCCATCCGATACGCACGACTATTTCATGAAGCTGCCCGGTCACGACACACTGCGGCTGATCCTGGCCAAACAGGCGATTCTGGTGGAAGGCCCTTCCGATGAACTGATCGTGCAGCGTGCCTACCGCGATCACCACGGCGTGGCGCCACTGGCCCGCGGCGTGGACATCATCTCGGTCAAGTCGTTGGCGTTTAAACGCTTCTTGCAGATTGCAGAGCGTCTGCACATTCAAGCCAAAGTGATCACCGATAACGATGGCGATATCGCTGTTGTGCAAGAACGCTACGCCGACTATCCCAACGCCATCTACTACGATTCCGACGAGAGCGTTCCATCGCTGGAAGAGCAGCTGATCAGAGCCAATTCTCTGGCCTTGCTCAACACCGTACTGGGCAAGTCATTCGCCGATGAGGTGGCGTTGCTCAAGTACATGAAAGGCCATAAAACCGACACGGCCCTGGCGATCTTCAACAGCCCGCATTCGATCAGGTTCCCGGACTATGTCCAACGTGCCATCACCTAACCGGGTACTCCTCTCCGCGGCCGGCTCTGGCAAGACCACCTTGCTGGTCCGGCAGGCCTTGGAGCGACCGCTGCGCCGCATCGCCATCGTCACCTACACGCTGGAGAACCTTGAAGAGATCCGGCGTTCGTTCGAGATGCACGCCGGTGCGGTTCCCCCGAATGTCACGTTGCGCAGCTGGTATGGATTTCTGCTGCGCGAGTGCATCCGCCCGTACCAGGCTGCGCTTTGCCCTCAGCCTCGGATCGAGACGATCCTGTTCGTCGACGGGCGCACCGACAACCGCGCCCCACGCTCACAAGTCGCGCGACACTATCTGGCCGGCAACCGAATGTACTCCGATCGGGCGGCCGACTTATGCTGTGCGCTGTGATGAGCTGACCCAGGGCCAGGTTATGGCGCGCCTGGCGGACATGTACGACGAGTTGTACATCGACGAAGTCCAGGACCTCGCCGGCTACGACCTGGACCTGGTCGAGCGGCTGTTGAAGAGCGATATCGCCATCACCTTGGTAGGCGATACACGCCAGGCGACCTACGCGACCAACTACGCATCAAGGCACAGCCAGTATCGCGGGCCAAATCTGGCAGCCTTGTTCCAGGTTTGGGAGTCGGACGGCTTATGCCAGCTCGATCACCGCCTCATCAGCCTGCGCTGCGTTCAGGCCCTCTGCGATTTGGCCGATGCGCTCTATCCGCAGATGCCACGGACCAAGTCAAGCAACGGCGAGGTCACGGGGCACGATGGCATCTATCTCGTCGCTCCCGGGCAGGTCGCTGCGTATATGCAGGAATTTGCTCCAACCGTGCTTCGGTATGACCGGCGGCAGGCGTGCGACGGACTGCTTGCGGTGAACTTCGGCCAGTCCAAGGGCCGCACGTATAGCCGGGTCCTGATCTTCCCCAACGGGCCGTTGACGCAGTACCTGCGCACGGCAGATGCGTCACGCATCACCGCACCACCAAAATACTATGTGGCCTTCACCCGGGCGCGGCAAAGCGTGGCGTTTGTCTATGCCGGCGCGTGCGCGCTGCCGGGTCATCAGCTCTACGCGCCTAGCAGCGCAAACGCATACGCAGCGCTCACATTTTTCTCAACGGGCGTCGATAAGGGGCGCCGGCCCTGGATCCTCGAGGCCAGGCATGACCTGATCGACGCCGAATTGCCCTCTATTCTTGCATTATACAAGGATATTTGTAGAATTGACGAATGAAAGATGAGTCCGCCGTCTCAGCGCTCGCCGCCCTCGCACACTCCGACCGCCTGGCCGCGTTCCGGATGCTCGTTCGCGCCGGTCCCAATGGCATGCCATCGGGCGAAATCGCCGAAGCGCTTGCGATTCCGCCAACGCGCATGAGCTTCCACCTTGCGACCCTGGAGCGCGCGAGCCTGCTGCGCTCCTGGCGCGACGGGCGGCGTGTCCTGTACACCGCGAGCTACGAGGACATGCGCCAGCTTCTTGCGTTTCTCACAGAGGATTGCTGCTCCGGAAATCCGGAGATCTGCGGCTCTCTCTTCAATTCCATCACTCCTTGCACTGCGGAAACCTGCGCATGAGCCTGCCTCAGCCTTTCAATGTCCTGTTCCTGTGCACCGGCAATTCCGCCCGGTCAATCCTCGCCGAGAGCGTCCTCCGCAAGATCGGCGATGGCCGCTTCAATGCGTTCTCTGCCGGCAGCCATCCCAAGGGGGAGGTCCACCCGCTGGCGATCGAAACGCTGCGTCAGGCTGACTACCCAGTCGAGGGCCTGCGCTCCAAGGCATGGGACGAGTTCGCCGTGCCGGATGCCCCGCGTATGGATTTCGTGTTCACCGTCTGCGACCAGGCGGCCGGCGAGGCCTGCCCGTTGTGGCCAGGACAGCCGGTCACCGGGCACTGGGGCATAGAGGACCCTAGCCACGAAACGCGCGGGGACATGTGGCAGCGCGCCGCATTCCGGCAGGCGCTGATGTACATGGAGAACCGCATCAAGGCGTTCGTCGCGCTACCGATCCACACGCTGTCGCGAGCGACCTTGACGGCGCAGGTAGGCGAAATCGGCCAGTTCGAGGGCGCCACGTCGCCTCGACCCGACGTGGCTTGAGGAAATCATCATGGCATTGACGATCTACCATAACCCTGCCTGCGGCACGTCCCGAAATACCCTGGAAATGATGCGCCAGTCCGGCGAAGACCCTGAGGTCATCGAGTACCTGCAGACGCCGCCGACGCGCGAAAAGCTGATCGAGCTGATCGCCGCGATGGGCATCGCGCCTCGCGCTCTCTTGCGTCAGAAGGGAACGCCCTACGTGGAGCTGGGCTTGGACAATCCCGCGCTCACGGACGAGCAGCTGGTGGACGCGATGATGGCGTACCCCATCCTCATCAACCGTCCCATCGTCGTTTCCGACCGGGGCGTGGCGCTGTGCCGGCCATCGGAGAAGGTGCTTGCGCTGCTGGACAGCCCAGTCGCCTCCTTCACCAAGGAAGACGGCGAGACCGTGACGACAGGCGGAGCATCAACGTGATCGATCGCATTGCCATGGATCTACCGAGCATCGACCTGACGCAACTCACGCCGATCGACGTCGACGCACTGGCGGCGCCCGGCGATCCAAGACACCCGCCCCGCATCCTCATCCTCTACGGCTCGCTGCGGGAGCGCTCCTATTCGCGGTTGCTGGCCGAAGAAGCTGGAAGGCTGCTGCGCTGGTACGGCTGCGACGTGCGGATCTTCGATCCGCACGACTTGCCGCTGCCCGACGGGGCCGCTCCAGATCATCCGAAGGTGAGCGAGCTGCGCGAACTGGCCTATTGGTCGGAAGGCATGGTCTGGGTCAGCCCGGAGCGCCACGGCGCCATGACCGGGATCATGAAGGCGCAGATCGACTGGATACCTCTGGCCGATGGTGCCAAGCGCCCGACGCAAGGCAAGGCCCTGGCGGTGATGCAGGTCTCCGGCGGCTCGCAAAGCTTCAACGCGGTGAACCAGCTGCGCGTGCTCGGCCGGTGGATGCGCATGGTCACGATCCCGAATCAATCGTCCGTGGCCAAGGCGTTCCAGGAATTCGATGAGGCGGGACGCATGAAGCCGTCGGCCTACTACCAGCGGGTCGCCGACGTCTGCGAGGAGCTGGTGAAATTCACATGGCTCGTGCGTGGCCGCTCGGCGTACCTGACCGATCGCTATTCCGAGCGCGTCGAGAACGCCGAAGAACTGTCCAAGCGCGTGAATCAGCGCTCCATCTAACCCCTGCCGGAGCGCTGCATGCTTGCCCTCGCGATCTTCATCGTCACCCTTGTGTTCGTCATCTGGCAGCCGCGCGGACTCGGCATAGGCTGGTCGGCAATGGCCGGCGCCGCGGTGGCTCTGGCCACCGGCGTTGTCGGGTGGAACGATGTTGGCACGGTCTGGGGGATCGTCTGGGATGCCACCTTCACCTTCGTCGCACTCATCATCATCTCGCTCATCCTGGACGCGGCCGGCTTCTTCGCATGGGCGGCCCTGCATGTGGCCCGCTGGGGCGGCGGCAATGGTCGAAAGCTCTTTCCGCTGATCGTCCTGCTGGGCGCATCGATCGCTGCAGTGTTCGCCAACGACGGCGCGGCCCTTCTGCTGACGCCGATCGTCCTGGCCATCCTGCTGCGCTTGAATTTCCCGCCCGCTGGAGCGCTGGCGTTTACTGTGGCCTGCGGCTTCATCGCTGACACGGCAAGCCTGCCGCTCGTGGTCTCCAATCTGGTCAACATCGTCACAGCGAACTTCTTTGACGTGTCGTTCGGGCGCTACGCAGCGGTCATGGTGCCGGTGAACCTGGTGTCGGTCGGAGCGACGCTGATTGTCCTGTGGCTTTGGTTTCGGCACGACATTCCCCGCGCCTATCCTGTCGAGGATCTCGAAGCGCCGCGCCAAGTGATCCGCGACACGGCGGTCTTCCGCGCCGCCTTGCCCCTTCTCGCATTGCTGCTCGTTGCGTACTTTGTGACCGGACCGCTAGGCGTGCCCATCGCCTTGGTGACGGGTGCGGCCGCGCTGGTGTTGATGGCGATTGCGGGCCGCTGGGCGACAGGCGGCCGTGGCGCTACCATGGCCTTGAACAAGATCTTGCGCGGCGCGCCCTGGCAGATCGTGCTGTTTTCGGTCGGCATGTATCTGGTGGTCTACGGCCTGGGCAATGCCTGGCTGACCGGCGCGGCGAGCGCTGTCCTGGAGTGGCTGGCGGCGCAGGGGACCTTCGTGGCCACGGTGGGCACTGGCTTCGCGGTGGCCGCGCTTGCCTCGGTCATGAACAACATGCCCGCAACGCTGGTCGGCGCGCTTGCCATCGACGGGGCGCACGTTCCTACCGCCACCCGTGAACTGATGATCTATGCCAACGTCGTGGGCAACGATCTTGGCCCCAAGCTAACCCCGATCGGCTCGCTCGCGACCCTTCTGTGGCTGCACGTTCTTGCCGGCAAGGGTCAGCGGATCACGTGGGGCCAGTACATGAAGGTGGGGCTCATCCTCACGCCCCCCGTCCTGTTGGCCACGCTCATCGCGCTCTGGATCTGGCTGCCGCTCGCGGGTTGACGACGCTGGCATATAGCGCGGCGATCATCTTTTCCCTCAAATGGTGCCCCATAGGCGGCGGTCCCGATGGTTGAATCAAAGCATGTCTGATGGATGTCGAACTGGTCGGCCAGCATTGGAACGATAGCAGCGTGCAACAGGTCCAGGTCGACCGAGGTATGGTGGCAGCAGGCGCACGGACATGCGCTTTGGAAAGGATCAGCAGATCGTCTACGCATGTAAAATTGGTGTGCAGTCGTAAAGCTCACCCCACGGAGACCGGCATGTCCCAGTCACACACCGATGAGTTCTTGCGTGCCGCAACAGATGCACGGATCCGCATTACCGCGGTATCACCCGGCAAAGCGAAGCAGCTAGTGGCTGACGGCGCCGTGCTGCTTGACGTGCGGGAATGGGATGAGTACGAGGCCGGGCACATCGAGGACGCCCAGATCTGCAGCCGTGACCACTTAAAAGATGCGGTTTCTCTCCTTTCACCGGACAAGCCCAGTCCGATCATCTGCTACTGCGGCGGCGGTAACCAAGGCGCACTGGCGGCCGACGCGCTCCAGCAACTGGGCTACGATCAGGTTCGCTCGATAGAGGGTGAACTGAGGCAGTACCGGAAAGCGAACCCGTAACTCATCTCCCAACGCCAATGGCCGATTTGGAGCACTACCTCGAAGCCGCCACCTGTGCGAACACGCACCGCAGTTACGCCTCTGCACTTCGGCATTTCGAGGTTGAATGGGGCGGCCACCTACCGGCGACGCCGGACAGCGTCGCCCGCTACCTGGCCGATCACGCGGGCCAGTTGGCCACCAACACACTCCGACACCGGCTCGCAGCGCTGGCGGGTTGGCACCGCGAACACGGATTCGTGGATCCGACCCGGGCGCCGCTGGTACGCAAGGTGCTCAAGGGCATCCAGACCCTGCATCCGTCGGTGGAGAAGCAGGCAGAACCGCTGCAATTGACTCGATTGGCCCAGGTGGATGGTTGGCTCGCCGGTGCGATCACTGCGGCACAGGAGCGTGGCGATCACGCCGATGCATTACGCCGCCGGCGGGACCGCGCCTTGGTGCTTCTTGGATTCTGGCGCGGCTTCCGCGGGGACGAACTGATCCGCGTGCAGGTCGAGCACCTGCGCCTGGTTACGGGTGAAGGCATGACCTGTTTTCTCCCGCGCAGCAAGGGCGATAAGCGGGCGCAGGGCAATACGTATAAGGTGCCTGCGCTGTCGCGACTGTGCCCGGTGACCGCGACGTGGGAATGGATCGCCGCCGCCGGGCTGAGCGAGGGGCCGCTGTTCCGCGGCATCGACCGTTGGGGCCACATCGCGGACGAGGCGCTGCACCCCAACAGCCTGATCCCCCTGCTGCGTCGGTTGCTGACGTGCGCTGGCCTGCCGGATGCCCAAGAGTACAGCGGCCACTCGTTGCGCCGAGGTTTCGCCGGTTGGGCCAACGCCAATGGATGGGACGTGAAGGCATTGATGGAGTACGTCGGCTGGCGCGACGTGCATTCGGCGATGCGCTACATCGATGGAGGCGATCCATTCGCTCGCCAGCGCATCGAAGCCAGTCTGCCGGGAACGTCCGCGCTGCCAAGGCCTGCAACGACCTGAGGGTGCTGGATGGCATCGATCGAACGAACTGCATACCCGCAATTCAAACGAAATCCGGTCGTCCGCGAGCTGGTTGCGGCCTACACCCCAACCGACGCTGAGGTGGCCTTCGTTGCCGAGCACACCCGGCAGCCTGCGCACCGCCTGACGCTGACGATCCTGCTCAAGACTTTCCAACGGCTGGGGTACTTCCCTTTGCTGGACGAAGTGCCGCCGGCGGTGGTGCGTCACATCCGTGGCGCGTTGAAACTACGCGTGCAGGTCAAGCCAGTGAGTCTTGGCAACGCCTCGCGCTATCGCTACTACCGCCGCATCCGGCAATTCCTGCAGGTCCGGGCATACAACGACGGCGGGTTGAAGATTACGGCACGCGCGGTATACGAAGCCGCCGCGGTGATGGATAACCCGGCGGATCTGATCAACGTGGCCATCGAACATCTCGTACGCGATCGCGTTGAGCTGCCGGCGTTCTCCACGCTGGATCGCCTGACTCGGCGCATTCGTACGCTGGTTAACGGGCGCTATTTCGCACAGATTCAGGCTCAACTGACCATCGACGAAAAACAGCGCCTTGAAGACATCCTGCAGGTCGAAGAGGGACGCCAGAAGAGCCCACTACATGCGATCAAGCGCCTGCCCAAGCGCTCTTCGTTGCAGCATTTCCAGGAGTTGATCGACCATATCGGCGAACTGGGCGAGTTGGTCGGCAGCGAGTTGCATCTCGCGGGCATCCCTGAGATCAAGCGCAAGCACTTCGCCGCAGAGGCGCGAGCATTGGATGCTTCCGAGCTGCGTAAGTTTCGGCCTGCCAAGCGCTACGCCGTACTGGTGTGCTTGATCCATCGGGCCCGGGTCCAAACGCGCGACGACCTCGCGGAGATGTTCATCAAGCGCATGGGGAACATCCACAACCGGGGGCGTGAGGAACTGGAGCGGCTGAGGGCGCGCTATCGCGAGAAGACCGAAGCGATCGTGGCGACTATGTCGGATGTAGTCCGCGTCCTCGAGCATCATCCAGGCGACACGGAGGCCGGCCGCGAAATCCGCCGCCTGGTCAACGCCCACGGCGGCGTGCAGACTTTGCAGGCTGACTGCAACGCCATTGCGGCGCATAGTGGCGACAACTACTTGCCGCTGCTTTGGCCATTCTACAAAAGTCATCGCGCTACCATCCTACGGATGGTGCGTATGCTGGACTTGGCCTCGACCACAGAGGACCGCTCTCTGATCGACGCGATCGAGCTGATCCTGACCCAGGAACGGACCCGCGGCGATTGGTTGGACGAACCGGTCGACCTGGCGTTCACCACCCAACTCTGGCGCAAGACCATCGTCCATCGCACCGAACAGGGTGAAGAGCGCATCCACCGGCGCCTGTTCGAGGTCTGTGTGTTCTCGTCGCTGGCCAACGAACTGAAATCGGGCGACGTGGCTGTGCGCGGTTCGGAAACCTACGCCGACTACCGCGAACAGTTGCTGCCGTGGGAGCAGTGCGAGTCTATGTTGGAGGATTACTGCAAGCAGGTGGGGCTGCCGGCCACGGCCGTGGGCTTCGTCAACGCGTTGCAATCGCGCCTGATGCAGGTCGCCGAGCTGACCGATCAAGGCTATTTGGAGAATGGCCAAGTCGTCATCGGCGAGGATGGCATCCCGGTGCTCAAGCGCAGCAAGGCCAAGGAGATGAGCAGCGGGGCCCGCGCCCTGGAAACCGCCATCCTAGACCGCATGCCCGAACGCAGCGTCATCGAGATCCTGTGCGATGTGGCTCATTGGACGCGCTGGACCCGGCACTTCGGTCCTCTATCCGGTTCGGACACCAAAATCGAACAACCGACGGAGCGTTATGTCCTCACTGCCTTTACCTACGGATGCAACCTCGGACCGGCCCAGGCTGCCCGGCACCTGCGTGGTGCCGTCTCGGCGCACATGCTGTCGTTCGTCAACCGCCGGCACGTGGATGCCAACAAACTGGCGGCGGCCTGTCGGGACATCATCAACAGCTACGCCGGCCTGCAGCTCCCCAAATGCTGGGGCGATGGCAAGAGCGTGGCCGCCGACGGCACCAAGTACGACCTCTACGACCAGAATCTTCTCGCCTCGTACCACATCCGCTATGGTGGCTACGGCGGCATTGCCTATCATCACGTGTCCGATACGTACGTCGCGCTGTTTAGGACCTGTTAACATTAATGTCTCGAGCGATTAAACTATTGGGCATGGAGATCACGCCAGCACAATTTGCACTCATCGAGCATTGCCTACCTTTGCAACGCGGCAATGTCAGCATGACCAACCTGCAGGTAGTCAACGCCCTTCTTTACGTCGCAGAGCATGGCTGCAAATGGCGCGGTCTGCCCGAGCGCTTTGGCAACTGGCATACGGTGTACACGCGCATTAACCGTTGGGCCAAGTCCGGTGTGCTGGACCGGATGTTCGCCCAATTGCAGACCTGCCAGATCGTGCGCATCAAAATCGAAGCGGTCTCGCTGGACTCCACCAGCATCAAGGTGCATCCGGATGGCACTGGCGCATTAAAAAAAACGGCCCACAATCCATCGGGAAATCGCGCGGCGGATGGAACACCAAAATTGGCTCTCTTGAATTTCAAGTGGGTTGCCGGGCATGCGGGTTGAACGTTTGGAAGTCCAGCTTGCCGGCAATCAGGAAGATGACGGTCTTGATGGTGGACAGGCGTTTGAAGCCGCGAGCTCTGCGCTTGGCGGACTGGAACAGGCCATTGATGGCTTCAAGGAAGCCGTTGGTCTGACGGGTCTGCGCCCAGGTGACGATGCCGTCCATGTGGCGGCGCACGAGGGCTGCGACTTCCTTCATCGCCTGGACCTTGGATCGCATCACGCAGACGCACCAGTGCTTGAGCCTCTCGCGCATCACGTTGATCTGCTTTCGGTCAAGCGCCTCGCGCAACTGCTCCTTGTAGAGCCACGCGCGGGCCGTCCGTGTGAGCTTGGGTGCCGTGATCAGCCCGTGCAATGCTGCGCCGGCCGTCGGTTTGAGGCTGAAGACATCCTTGAGCAGCGTCCAGCGCATGCCCTTGAGGGACTTCTCGGTGCGCTGCTCGATGCGCCTGGTTTTGTCCACGGCCGCGTTCGCATGTCCGACAACGTGGAACTTGTCGAAGGTGATCTGCGCGTTGGGCAACTGGTCGCTTACGCCCTTGATGAACGCGGGCGACATGTCGATGCTCACCGAGGTGATCTGTTCGGGAGGGCAGCCATGAGCTGCCAGATCGTCAGCCAGCGCCTTCACGGCTTTGGCGTCCCGCCCCTCAGTCACGAAGATCACGCGTCGCGCCTGGGCATCGGCAGCCAAGGTCACATAGTCGTGGCCGCGAGCGCGCGACGTCTCGTCGATGGCCAGCGACGTGACGTCGCTGAAGTCGGCCTGCTCCAGGGCCATCTCGACATAGCGGTTGCACACCTGCATGCACCGGTACGCCGACTCGCCCACGATGCGCGCAACGGCCGCGAACGGCATCTGCTGCGACAACATCAGCACCAGCGCCTCGAACAACAGCGTGAAGCCCGACAACCGCCCAGCGAAGTCCGGCTCGACCAGGCGAACCGATCCGTCCCCAAGCTTCACACGCGGCGTGCGAACCTTCAGGTAGCACTCGTGCTGGAAAAAGTTCAGGTGCCGGTAGGTCTTGACCACGGTGTCATGAACCGGATGCAGCCCCTTTTGGCCCGATACCTTGAACCTCGTGCCCGGCTTGAAGTCCACCGGCACCGTCAACACCTTGGTCGCTTCGTCGAACTCGACCGCGCCTACCGACCACGGCGCGCCGATCCCCAGCGCCGCTTCAAACACCTTGGCCGTCATCCCAATCCCCGCGTCAGTGGTAAACCAGCCGAAATCCTACCCACTCAAATTTTCAGAGAGCCCCAAAATTCATATGGTTGCCGCAGATGCTCGAACAGCCATCACGTTCGGATTGACGCCTGGCAACGCACATGACGCACCCGCAGGCCGCGCGTTGCTTGAACACCTGGGGCCAGTGGAGCGGCCGGTTCATCTGCTGATGGATCGCGCTTACGAAGGCAATGAAACCCGCCAGTTGGCGCTCGATCTTGGCTTCGTGCCGGTGGTTCCACCCAAGTCCAATCGGGTCGATCCTTGGGAGTACGACAAGGAAATGTACAAGCGGCGCAACGAAGTGGAGAGGCTGTTCCGTCGCTTGAAGGGCTACCGACGGATTTTCACGCGCTTCGAGAAGCTGGATGTCATGTTCCTTGGCTTCCTCAGCTTCGTTCTGATCGTTGATGGGCTTCGGATGTGTTAACAGGCCCTAGTCACTTCATTCCGTGCGGTGTCTGGGAAGCGGTCTACATCATTGATGGCCTGCTGAAGAACACCTCCGACATCCAGCCGGACACCGTCCACGCCGACACGCAGGGACAGTCGCTGCCGGTCTTCGGCCTTTCGCATCTTTTAGGCATCCAACTGATGCCGCGCATCCGCAACTGGCGCGAATACAAGTTCTTCCGCCCCGACGGGGACATTCGCTACGAACACATCGACGCGCTGTTCCGGGACACTGTCGACTGGGATCTGATCGAGACCCACTGGAAAGACCTGATGCAGGTCGTGCTCTCGATCAAGACAGGCAAGATCGCGGCCTCGACGCTGCTACGTAAGCTGGGCAACTACAGCCGCAAGAACCGGCTGTACCAGGCCTTCAAGGCGCTCGGCTCGGCCGTGCGCACGTTGTTCCTGCTGCAGTACATCTCCAACCGCGAGCTGCGCGAGCAGATCACCGCTTCGACCAACAAGGTGGAGGCCTACAACGGCTTCGCGAAGTACTTCTTCTTCGGCGGGGAAGGGGTGATTGCCGACAATGACCCCGTTGAGCAGGAGAAGGCCGTCAAATACAACGACCTGGTCTCGAATGCCGTCATCTTCTACAACGTGGTTGAACAGACCCGGATCATGAAGGCCCTGATGCGGCAGGGGTGGAAGATCACCCGGGAGGACGTGGCTTTCCTCAGCCCGTATGTGACCAGTCATGTGAAGCGGTTCGGGGACTACCTAATTGACGTGGAGGCAATCCCAGAACCGTACGAGATTGAACTGGCGTTGGTAGCGTAGCTTTGTTGCGTAAAAAAATCAGCTAACTCACTGATGCAACGAACTAAATCTAATCTTGTGAGCCATTTTTTACACGTATGTCGGCTGAACCCCAAGGGCAGGTTGACGCTGCATTTCCTGCCGGGTGACGCGCCGGACTTGAATCCCGACGAGTTGGTGTGGAGCTACACCAAGCGCACGAGCTTAGCGCGCCGCCCGCTGCGCAGTGGCGAGAAGCTGGCCGATCGGGTGCATGATCAGTTGTCTGACATTGCAGCTCGACCAGAATTGGTGCGCTCGTTCTTCAGGCATCCAAGTGTCGCCTATATTTCTGACTTATGAGTATGTGTTGGCCGCAGATCATGACGAGATAGGTGGGCAGCAACTCTGGTTGGTTTCTTTGGTGGCTGGCACGCCGCCTAACGTCATGGGTGGTCTGCGGTTTGGCTGCAGGCCCCTTGCCCGCCCACCATCGCGGGACACGCTGCAAGTACGTCCTGTAAGCTCCGTGGCGGCACCCATGCCGCCAAGAGGCTCGCGACGGTGAACGGGCAAGGACCAGTTGCGTTGGTCGGTATGCAGCGTTTCAAAGCAGTTGATAACCAGCGCCGCGGTGTCCCTGGCTTTTCAACAAACCACCCGCCAACTGTCTGGTGCGGTGTCCTTGCCGATTGCGGGACCGTTGGCGGCATGGATGCCGCCATCGAGCCCCCAGGGACGGGTTTACGGCGTGTCCCGCGAGCGGCGAGGGCGCCGCGCGCTCGACCAGCCAAGCTTTTCACTCTCTGAGCGCTATAGGAAGTGAACGCACGCGGTGCAGCCAGGCTTCGTCAATTTCGCCGATCATGGATAAGGTCATTTGCTACGCATTTCCGCGAGCGGCGAGGGCATCACGCCCCAAACTCACTAGGGCCTGTTAACATTAATGTCTCGAGCGATTAAACTATACTGATTAGCCCTGACCCTCAGCTGGATTTTTGTTGCAGTCCTGCAAATAGCTTCGTTTTACCGATGTGTTCCATGATGTCTGATCTTGGCGCTCCTGACGCGAGGAGCCGGTGCGAAGTTCTTTCAGCCAGGGCCCCATGGCGGCCTGGCATTGGGCCGGTTTAGCGATAAGCGCGGAGGTGCTGCAGCTGAAGGTCAGGGCTAATCAGGTAAACTATTGGGCATGGAGATCACGCCAGCACAATTTGCACTCATCGAGCATTGCCTACCTTTGCAACGCGGCAATGTCAGCATGACCAACCTGCAGGTAGTCAACGCCCTTCTTTACGTCGCAGAGCATGGCTGCAAATGGCGCGGTCTGCCCGAGCGCTTTGGCAACTGGCATACGGTGTACACGCGCATTAACCGTTGGGCCAAGTCCGGTGTGCTGGACCGGATGTTCGCCCAATTGCAGACCTGCCAGATCGTGCGCATCAAAATCGAAGCGGTCTCGCTGGACTCCACCAGCATCAAGGTGCATCCGGATGGCACTGGCGCATTAAAAAAAACGGCCCACAATCCATCGGGAAATCGCGCGGCGGATGGAACACCAAAATTCATATGGTTGCCGCAGATGCTCGAACAGCCATCACGTTCGGATTGACGCCTGGCAACGCACATGACGCACCCGCAGGCCGCGCGTTGCTTGAACACCTGGGGCCAGTGGAGCGGCCGGTTCATCTGCTGATGGATCGCGCTTACGAAGGCAATGAAACCCGCCAGTTGGCGCTCGATCTTGGCTTCGTGCCGGTGGTTCCACCCAAGTCCAATCGGGTCGATCCTTGGGAGTACGACAAGGAAATGTACAAGCGGCGCAACGAAGTGGAGAGGCTGTTCCGTCGCTTGAAGGGCTACCGACGGATTTTCACGCGCTTCGAGAAGCTGGATGTCATGTTCCTTGGCTTCCTCAGCTTCGTTCTGGTCGTTGATGGGCTTCGGATGTGTTAACAGACCCTAAGCGTTTCACCATCTCAGCACTGTAGTAAGTAAAAGCTTTCGATGCAGGCAAGCATCCTCAGTCTGCCGATCGGTGACGAAGTCATCGACCAATCACGCTCCGGCGCTATTCCACCGCATCCCGCACCGCACGCGTCGGCAAGATCAAGCGTTCGATCAGATCGACCAGGCCGGGCGGTTCCACCGGTTTGCCCATGTGCGCATCGAAGCCGGCCACCACCGCGCGGTCGCGATCTTCTTCGCGGACATACGCGGTGAGTGCGATGGCCGGAATCTGCCGTGGCAGATCGGCGCGGCCCGAACGTACCGTGCGGATCAGGTCGTAGCCATCGCGCAATGGCATCGCGATATCGCTCACCAAGACATCGAAGTACGCATTCGCCAAACATTGCTCGGCCGCGTCCACCGAGCCCGCAGCCTGCACCTGCGCACCGGCCAGCGTCAGGAACTGCATCACTGCTTCGCGCGAATCCTGATCGTCGTCGACCAGCAACAGGCGCACGCCAGCCAGGCGGTGACGGCACTCCTCCGGCAACGCGCCCACGCGTGCGGTGGCTGCCGACACAGGGCGTAAGTCGCTGACCCCGTGCTGGAACGGCAACACGATGGTGAACAGGGCACCCTGGCCTTCGCCTGCGCTGGACGCACCCAGGCTGCCGCCATGCAGATCCACCAACTGACGCGAGATCGACAAGCCCAATCCTAGGCCGCCCACGCGGCGTGTCGTGCCGGCATCGGCCTGCCGAAAACGGTCGAAGACATGCGGTAGGAAATCCGCCGCAATGCCGATGCCGGTGTCCTGTACGCACAGGCGCAAGCGCTCGTCTTCGATGTCCATCGCCACCCGCACCGTGCCGCCGACCGGGGTGAACTTAAGCGCATTGCTGAGTAGGTTTGTCAGCACCTGCTGCAGGCGCCCGGCATCGCCGAAGAACCACAATTCGCCATCGCAAGGCGCGTCCAATTCCAGCGCGATCTCGCGCGCCAGGGCAGTCGGCTGCATCAGTTCCAGCGTGCTGCGCACCAGTCCGGCGATGTCGAAATGCTCCGCCTGCAGACGGATCTTGCCGGACAGAATCGCGCTCATGTCCAAAAGGTCGTCGATGATCTGCGTCTGC
Source organism: Xanthomonas oryzae pv. oryzae (assembly GCF_004136375.1). Classification (NCBI taxonomy): domain Bacteria; kingdom Pseudomonadati; phylum Pseudomonadota; class Gammaproteobacteria; order Lysobacterales; family Lysobacteraceae; genus Xanthomonas; species Xanthomonas oryzae. The sequence continues at coordinate 2,916,491 of NZ_CP031697.1, read as the reverse complement.
GCACGCGCACTGCGCTCGATAATCACCAGACCCCGGCCCAGATGAGTCGGCTCCGTCATCTCGGATTGCATCAATCGCGACCAACCCAGAATCGCGTTGAGTGGCGTGCGCAACTCGTGGCTGAGCGTGGCAAGGAATTCGTCCTTGACCCGGCTGGCATGCTCGGCTTGCGCGCGTGCGGCGGTTTCGGCCTGCAACGACAACTTGAGCTTGGCATCCACGCGGGTGCGTTCGATCACGATGCCGGCCAGATGCGAGGCCGAGCGCGCCATCGCCTGCTCGCGTAACGAGGGCAGGTGAGGGCGGTCGTAATAAATGTTGAGCGTGCCCAGGACTTGCCCATTGCTGTCCAGGATCGGAGTGATGCAACACGCGGCGATGCCCATTGCTGCCGAGATCGCGTGGTGATTGGCAAAGCTGGCATCGGCGCGGATGTCCGCACAGATCACCTGAAGGCCCAGATGCGCCGAAAGCGCGCAGGGCGGGCCATCCTCCCCGATCGGCGACGGCGCGAAGTGCCCGCGGTATTCGATTGGAAAATGTGCTGCCGAGCCGAAGCTCAAGGTGTGGCGGACCTCATCGCGCACCATCACCGAGCAGTACAGCAGGATTTCACTGCGCGCCTCTACGCTTAACGCAATCGCATCCAGCACCACCGGCAATGGTGCGCCGGTGGTGATCAAACCCAGGATCGCCCGGTCCGAGGCAGTGGCATCTTCGATGTGCTTGCGTTCGGAGATATCGGTGAGCGAGCCGATGTGTCCAAGAAAACGCCCGTCGCTGGCGAAGTGCGGCGATGCGGTGTTGATGCACCAACGGTATTGCCCATCGTGGCGGCGCACGCGGTATTCGGCGATGAATTCGCCGCGTTGATTGAGTGCTTGTTCGAAGGCATGTCGCACGCGGGCCGCGTCATCGGGATGCATCACATCCCACCAGCCCTGATCCAGGGCCTGGTCTTCGCCCTGTCCGGTGAAGTCGTACCAGCGTGGATTCCAGTACACGCAATCACCTTGCGCGTCGGACATCCAGATCATCGCCGGCACGGTTTCGCAGAGCGCACGGAAGCGCACTTCGCTTTCGCGCAATTGCTGTTCGAACGCGCGCCGGTCATGGATATCGGTGTAGGTGCCAATCCACTCGCTGATACTGCCATCGTCGCCGCGCACCGGTAGGGCGCGCGCCAGATGCCAACGCGACTGCCCATCGTGACGCAGCAGTTCGCACTCCATCTCGAATGCACGCTTGCCGTTCAGTGCCAGTGTCCAGGCTTGCGCGGACAAGCGTAGGCCGTCGGCAGTGTGTGCCCGGTGCCACGCGGCATCTTCGTTGTTGGAAGGATCCAGGCCGGTGTATTCGTACCAGCGCTGGTTGAAGTAGTGCGGTCGTCCATCCGGATCGGCAATGAAGATGATCTGCGGCAGCGTGTTGGCGAGGCGACGCAGGCGCGCTTCGTTGCCGGCCAGTTGCTGCTGCGCTTTGGCCCGTTGCATCGACTCCCAGCAGCGTGCGGCCACCAATCGTACCAGTTCGATCTCGGTCGACAGCCAGTGCCGCGGTGCACGCTGATGCACGCCGATCGCTGCCACCAGGCGGCCGTGCTTGTGCAATGGAATGGCCAGCGAGGCACGCAGGCCAGAGTGGCGGTACTGCTCGGCCACATAGTCCGGCGCACCCGGTGTCATGGTATCGGTGGTGAACCAGGGACGATTTTCCAGCAAAGCATCGCGCAGGCCCTGCGCCGCCTCCAGCGGAAAGTCGCCTTGCAGGCTCGGCATGTCCTGCACATGGTCGCTGATCACATGCAGGGTGCTGCCATCGGCGGCGACCAGGCCAAATGCGCAACGGTTCGCGTGCAGATGCTCACCGAGCAAGCGCATGCTGGTATCGATGATCCGTCGCGGATCGGACACATGCTGTAGCGCGTCCTCCAGCATCAATAAAAAGCTGTCGTGACAGTCGCTGTGATGATGGCCGCTGACGCCAGCGGTTGAAGCCGCAACGCTTACGTACAAGGCACCCAACCGCTTGCCAGATTGCAGCACCGGGCTGCATGACCAGGTCGCCAGATCCAGGGTCGTTTTAGTCGCTTGCGCGCCATCGCCAACGGATGCGTTCGTCAGCGCCGCAAGCGGCTGCCCGAACGCCGCCGGATGGCGCGGCCCCAGCACCGCAATGCAGGCATCGTTGTAGATGCAGCGGGCATCGCGGCCCCAGACCAGCAGCATCGGAACCTGCGCATGCAAGCAGACCGACAATGCTGTGCGCAGTGCGGGGCTTTCGCGCAGCAGGGCCTCCGCGGCGTGCGCGGATGCGCTCAGCAATGCGGCAGTTTCGCTTGTCTCCGGCAGCAAGCCGGTCAACGGCGACATGGCGATATCCATCCAGTGACCCGCTCGACATTCTCCGATGCCAGATTCTAGTAGCAACCTGGACGGCAACGGCGGTATCGAAGAGGCGACGATTCAGCCAATAGGCTTGCTACGCCGGCCATCAGGCACGCCGCGGACGGGAGGAAAGAGCGGTAACAGGGGGGGCATGTCGCCGGCCCTGGCACCTGCACAGTGGCAGGCTAGCGTCGCAGCAGGTGACGCGGCTCAGCTCTTGGCGCCGCGCGACTCGCGCGCCCTGAACAACGCGCCAACCAGATCTTCGGACAGGTAGGGCTTGGTCAGAATGACGCCACGCTCGAAACCGCTCGGAATGCTGCCGATGGCAACGCCGGTTGCCAGTACGAATGGGATGCCACGCTTGGACAACAGGCGTGCGACCGGTTCGCTGGTTTCGCCGTTGCCCAGGCGATAGTCCAGCACTGCGAGATCCGGCGCGTCGGCGCTGATCAGCTGCAAGGCATCGTGCACTTTGCCGACCGGGCCCATGACGACAGCGCCCGCCTGAACAAGCTGCAGGTCGAGCAGCATGGCATTCATGTCATCGTTTTCGACCACGAGTACCCGAGCTCCACGCAACACCGACATTGCTTACTCCTTCACCAAGTCGGCCAGTATATCGAGACTGCCTGTACGCAACGCTGCAGACCCCGCCTCCACCTGAATTCGTCAGGCGCGAACTGACACTGTTCGTTTCACCAACAAGTCGCTATACTGCGCGGCCACGCCGAAGTGGCGGAATCGGTAGACGCAGCGGACTCAAAATCCGCCGCCCTTAAAAGCGTGTGGGTTCGAGTCCCACCTTCGGCACCAAGTTGTTTCAGCACCAGCGTAGAGCCCTTCTGGAGAAATCTGGTGGGGCTTTTTGCTGTCTATCGTTTTGGCAGGATGCAGGCCTCGATTGGCGTCGATGCGATTCGCGACGCTGGTGACCTTCAGTCGGCGGTTTGTCTGGTCAGGCGCGGAGTGGAGATCGTGGAGGTGCGCGCGCTGTCGTCAGGCATGCAGCGCCCGGCGAACCCGTTTGCATGATGCGTATGAGGCGCGGCGCATGGCAGGCTTGGTGAGGGACGGTCCCCATCAGGCGGTCAGCAGTGTGACATTGGTCCGCTAATGGCGGACGAGCTGAACCATAATCTGGCCTCTTCCAATGAGGGGAATTGCGTCATGGAACGATGTCCACCCAGCCTTGCTGGTTCGCCTACTACAAGGAAAACATGGAGGCCCTAGGCCTCGCCGCGCCGGGCCTCTACGGGTCCGGCACTGCGATTGTGGGTAGTATCAGCGCCATGCTCACCTTGGCAGAGAAGATGGGGCCTAAAGTGACGGTGCTTGAACTCGTCAACGCCGGCACCAAGGTGGAAATTGCCACGATGATCGGCACGCTGGGCGCTTCCTGGTATCTGGGCGCCGCGGTAGGAAGCGCCGCGGTGGCCACGGGCCGGACCCTGTCCTGCGGCACCAGCCTGGTCGACGTCCTGGCCTACTCCAGCCGCAATGGGCTGAGCAGCGACCGCGTCCGCAGCATCCTGATTGCCCACCCTGAGATCTACGATTACAAGCGCCCGGGCCGCCGTTACTACGCTTCCCTGGCGGCCGCAGCATGAGCGGCAAGGCGAAGGACGGAGCGCTGCTGCTGATTGTGGGTCTGGTGGTCTCGGCGATCGCCTTGGCAGCTTCCCACTACATGGGTGAGGCTGCGATCTGGGTCTGGTCGGGCCTGATGATCTTCGGCTTCATCCTGCACCAGTTCGAAAAGCGTCGGAAGGCCGCTAAGCGACCACCCAATGATCAGGACAGTCACTAGGGCCTGTTAACATTAATGTCTCGAGCGATTAAACTATTGGGCATGGAGATCACGCCAGCACAATTTGCACTCATCGAGCATTGCCTACCTTTGCAACGCGGCAATGTCAGCATGACCAACCTGCAGGTAGTCAACGCCCTTCTTTACGTCGCAGAGCATGGCTGCAAATGGCGCGGTCTGCCCGAGCGCTTTGGCAACTGGCATACGGTGTACACGCGCATTAACCGTTGGGCCAAGTCCGGTGTGCTGGACCGGATGTTCGCCCAATTGCAGACCTGCCAGATCGTGCGCATCAAAATCGAAGCGGTCTCGCTGGACTCCACCAGCATCAAGGTGCATCCGGATGGCACTGGCGCATTAAAAAAAACGGCCCACAATCCATCGGGAAATCGCGCGGCGGATGGAACACCAAAATTCATATGGTTGCCGCAGATGCTCGAACAGCCATCACGTTCGGATTGACGCCTGGCAACGCACATGACGCACCCGCAGGCCGCGCGTTGCTTGAACACCTGGGGCCAGTGGAGCGGCCGGTTCATCTGCTGATGGATCGCGCTTACGAAGGCAATGAAACCCGCCAGTTGGCGCTCGATCTTGGCTTCGTGCCGGTGGTTCCACCCAAGTCCAATCGGGTCGATCCTTGGGAGTACGACAAGGAAATGTACAAGCGGCGCAACGAAGTGGAGAGGCTGTTCCGTCGCTTGAAGGGCTACCGACGGATTTTCACGCGCTTCGAGAAGCTGGATGTCATGTTCCTTGGCTTCCTCAGCTTCGTTCTGATCGTTGATGGGCTTCGGATGTGTTAACAGGCCCTAAGTGGTCGCCCCTGAAAAACCCTCTCAAACACCAAATGCCATGTTTGCCGGCCACATGATGCTTGAGCGCGTTGAGGGGCGCGCCCGCACCACCTGCAACCAGGCACGCAAAAAGGCGATCCAGCGCAGCAGCCACCGCAGGTTGTCGCCAGCGGCGCAGCCGAGCACGTGCAGTGCATCGCCTTGGGCGCCTTTGAGATGGCAGCGATTCAAGCGGCAGTCCTGTTTCAGATGTCCGATCACCGGCTCTACCGCTTGCCGTCGTTTGATCCAGCGCCATTGCCGTCGTGTCAGCGTCTTGGCTTTGCTCCGATGCAGGATCTGCACACCCTCCACGTCGCGCCCGCGATACCCCAGATCCACGATCGCCACCTGCGGGATCACATTCACATCCTGCAGCAGCCCGCGCGCCTGTTCCAGTTGCTCGGCCAACGTATCGCCGTCGTAGGGATGACCGGGAAAACTGCGCGCGCCCACAATCAAGCCCTTGCATGCACTCACCGCAATGCCGACCTTGACGCCACATTCGTACGGTTGGCGGGCCTTGCCCTTGCTCATGCAGTCCACTTCCGGTGCGTGCAACGCGTAGAGTTTCTGATTGTCCTTGGGACGCTGTGTCAACAACCGGTGTGCGCGCTCCAACCAGACACCGATGCGCTCACGTACCGACGGTTCCAGCTGGGCCAGCTTGCGTTGCAGATCGCGTCATACGCGTCCCAGGATCGTGCGTTGGCGTCGCAGCACCTTGCGCATGCGCTTGAACTGGCGCGCATGCGCATGCACATGGCGCCCGGCCTTGCGGCTCAACCCCGGACCTTGCCGCGCATCGCTCTGTCGCAGTGCGATGCCGTGTCGCTTGGCCAGCAGCACCAGCTTCTTGCGCGCCACCTCCAGCAAACGGCTGTCGGTGGGATGGGCGATCGCTTTTTCCTGCACGGTGGTATCCACGATCACCCGCGACAACTCGCGTGCGTCCACCGCCTTCATCGCGTGAGCGGTGTTGATCGTATGCGCCAACAGCGCTTCCATCCCGGCTTCGCCCAGACGCTGTCGCCAACGGGTCAGGGAGCTGGGATCGCACGGCACGCAGGTCTGGAACACCACCTCGCCGGTGAAGAACTGCCAGTACGGATTTTCCAGCCAGCGCTCGCAGACCGCCTCGTCGGACAGGTCGTAGGCGTGCTTGAGGTAGAGCAACCCGGCGATCAACCGCACCGGCAATGCGGGCCGACCGCCTGTGCTGGTGGTTGCAGGCAACCGTGGCGACAGCGCCTGTTCCAACGCACTCCACGGCAGCCGATGGCTCAGCTGGACCAGCGGATGGCGCACGTCGATCTGGTTCTCCAGACGCGAACGAAACAGCTCATCGGCAGGCAACTGCTCGGCGGCAGGACGGCGTGTCCGCATGGGCGAAAACTGCCAGAAACCAGGACCTAGCGTAACGAAAACTGGCAGTTCCAGCACGCCAAAACCGCAGGTGAGGCCTTGCAATGGATGCGGTCTGGGGGTTTTTCAGGGGCGACCAATTTTCACCACATCGCCGCCAGCGGCACCCTTTCTTTGCCGAACATCAACTGGAAGCCCTGCAACGCCGGCTTCCAGTGGTGGATGCTGTTGCAGAAGCAACTCAGCCCGCACGCACCTGCCGCACGATCGCTGCGGCCTTGGCCGAACTTTCCTTGACCTTGTCCCAGTGGCCCTGCGCAAGCCAGTCCTTGGGCACCATCCACGAGCCGCCGATGCACAGCACGTTCGGCTGCGACAGGAACTCGGCCGCGTTGGTCTCGCTGATGCCGCCGGTGGGGCACAGCTTGAGCTCAGGCAACGGGCCGGCCAGGCCCTTGAGCATCTGCAAACCGCCCACGGCGGTGGCTGGGAACAGCTTGCACACGTGGAACCCGAGGCTCATCAGGGTCAGCAGCTCGGTTGGGGTGGCCGCACCGGGAACTGCGGGAATCGGCGCATCTGCCAGTAGGCGCGCCAGCGGCGCCGGCGTGCCTGGGGTGACCAAAAAGTCTGCACCGGCATCCACCGACTGACGCAGCTGCAATTCGCTCAGCACGGTGCCGGCACCGATCACGATATTGGGCAGCTCGCGCTTGAGCATCGCCAGTGCATCGATCGCGACCGGCGTGCGCAGGGTCAGCTCGATCGCGGGCAGGCCGCCTTCGAGCAGCGCGTCGGCGACGCGGCGTGCCTGGTCCAGCGTGTCCACGGTGACCACCGGCAGGATGCCGGCGTCGCGCAGCAACTGTTCGGCGGTGTTCTGGGTCTGGGCAATCGTCATTGCAACTCCGTTAGACGGCGACCGCCGCAGCGGCCGCAGAGAGAGGGAAGAAGGATCAGGCGTCCTTGGACTCGTGCGGTGCGGCTGCAGCGGCTGCGTCGGCACCGAGTTCGTATTCGGCGTCGTAGCTCCACAGCGCGCCGTCCGGGTGGGTCGGGCCGCAGGAAATCGAAATCGCGCCCTGGTCGGCCGGGCCGACCACCTGACGGTTGATGGCGAACAGGTTGCGGCCTAGATCATTGCCGGCCACCGCCGTGTTCGGGGCGACCTCGCGCGATGCCCATTCTTCGGCCGACACCAGTACTTCCAGCGTGCCGGCTTCGCCGTCCAGGCGCACGATGTCGCCCTCGCGTACGCGCCCGATCGGGCCGCCGCGTGCGGCTTCCGGGGTCAGGTGGATCGCTGCCGGGAACTTGCCCGAGGCACCGGACAGGCGGCCGTCGGTGACCAGTGCCACACGCCGGCCCTGGTTCTGCAGCAGGCCCAGCAGCGGCGCCATCGAATGCAGCTCGGGCATGCCGTTCGCACGAGGGCCCTGGTAGCGCAGCACCACCACGAAATCGTGCGGCAGCACGCCGGCGGCATGCAGCTTGTTGAGCACTTGCGGGGTGTCGATCACCACTGCAGGCGCTTCGATGCTGCGATGCTGCGGCTTGACTGCGGAGAGCTTGATCAACGAGCGGCCGAGGTTGCCGCGCAGCAGACGCAGCCCGCCCTGCGATTCGAACGCATCGCTGACCGGACGCGCAACGCTGTCGTCGGCAGTGGTCGCGGTGCCCGGCACGTAGGTCACCTTGCCCTCCTGCAGACGCGGCTCGTTGACGTAGGCGCGCATGCCGCCTTCGACGACGGTCGTCAGGTCGTCATGCATGTAGCCGGCGTCCATCAATTCGCGGAACACGAACGCGGTGCCGCCTGCGGCCTGGAAGCGATTCACGTCGGCTTCGCCGTTCGGGTAGATGCGGGTCAGCAGCGGCACGGTCTGCGAGATCAGATCCATGTCGTCCCAGGTCAACACAATGCCAGCCGCACGCGCCACTGCGATCCAGTGGATGGTGTGGTTGGTCGACCCGCCGGTCGCCATCAGCGCGACCACCGCATTGACGATGGCACGCTCGTCGATCAAACGACCGAACGGGCGGAAGTCATCGCCCAGCGCAGAGATCGCCAAGGCACGTGCAGTGCCTTCGCGGGTCAGTGCATCGCGCAACGGCAGCTCCGGATTGACGAACGAGGCGCCGGGCAACTGCACGCCCATCGCTTCGAGCAACACCTGGTTGGAATTCGCCGTGCCATAGAACGTGCAGGTGCCGGGCGAGTGGTAGGACGAGGATTCGGCTTCCAGCAGCTCGGCGCGGGTGGCTTCGCCAGCGGCGTAGCGTTCGCGCACTTCGGCCTTCTGCTTGTTCGGAATGCCCGGGGTCATCGGGCCGGCCGGCATGAAGATCGCCGGCAGATGGCCGAATGCCAGCGCACCGATCAGCAGACCCGGCACGATCTTGTCGCATACGCCCAGGTACACCACGCTGTCGAACATGTCGTGGCTCAGACCGATAGCCGCGGCCTGAGCGATGTTGTCGCGCGAGAACAGCGACAATTCCATGCCGGCGCGGCCCTGGGTCACGCCGTCGCACATCGCCGGCACGCCGCCGGCCACCTGCGCAGTGGCGCCGAGTGAGCGCGCGGTTTCGCGGATCAGCTGCGGGTAATGCTCGAACGGCTGATGCGCCGACAGCATGTCGTTATAGGCGGTGATGATGCCCAGGTTCGGCGTGGCCGCGCCGCGCAGACGCGATTTGTCGGTCGGCGTGGACGCAGCGAAACCGTGCGCAAGATTGCCGCAACTCAACCGGCTACGGAACGGGCCCTCACGCAGGGCGGCATCGAGACCGGCCAGATACGCCGTGCGCGAGGGAGCGCTGCGCTTGCGGATACGGTCGGTGACGGCTTGGATATTCGGATGCAGGCTCATTGGCTACCGGCTATGAGAAACGGTGGGAAGGAGAAGCTCTTTTAATTCCCCGCACATGGATGTGCGGGTTGTTGCGAGGGACTCGCATCAAACGACTCGCACTCAAGGACACCAATGCACCCGCAACCGCGGACCGGGCTGCTGCAGTGCCACGCGGATTGGATACGCATTGATGTCGTCGCCGGCCAACGCGGCCTGCAGCACCTCCAGCTTCTGCTTGCCACGCAACAGCAGCAGGCGCGTTGGAATACCGGCCAGCCCTGCGGGCGTCAGGGTGATGCGCAGCGGCCACTGGTTCGAACCCGGGCAGCCGGTGGCATCCAGCGATGCATACGGCTGCGGGCTGGCAAGCGCCTTCGGCAGGTCGGTGGCACCCGGGAACAAGGAGGCGGTATGCCCGTCGCCCCCCATGCCGAGCACCGCCAGACAGGCCGGCTCGGCATGTGTGGCCTGCAGATTCGCGGTGTGCACGCACTCGGGCAGTTGCTTGCCCGGGCGCACCAGCGGGATGAAAGTGGCAGCTCGCGCGTGGGTCAGGAAGCTGTGATTGACCAGCCAGGCATTGCTGTCCTGGTCCTGCGGCGACAACCAGCGCTCATCGACCAGGCCTACTTCCACCCGCGACCAATCCAGCGGGTGATGGGCGAGGGACTCGTACACCGGCGCTGGCGTGGTGCCGCCGGACAGCAACATGCGTGCCTGGCCGCGACGCGAAATCTCCTGTTCCAGCAGATCCACCATTTCGCTGGCCACCGCTTCGTTCCATTCGGCCGGGTCGTCGTAGCGCACCAGGGTGATGCGCGGGTTGTCCTGCAGATTCATCGCTGTTCCCCGGGGGGCTGACGTTGTGCATCCACCGCATACGCGGCGGCGCCGAGCAGGCCGGCATGCGGGTGCATGACCGCCAGCGACGGCACCCGCGACATGATCGCGGAGAAACGGCCCTTGTGTTCGAAGCGCTGGCGAAAGCCGGAATGCTGCAGCGAATCCAGCACCTTGGGCACCAGCCCGCCGGTAAGGAACACGCCGTCCCAGGCACCCTGCATGAGCACCATGTCGCCAGCGATCGCTCCGAAGATGGCGCAGAACAAATCGATCGTGCGCGACGAACGCGGGTCGCCCGCCGCGGCGCGTGCGGTGATGTCCTTGGGTTGCAGCGGGCCCGGATCGACTCCGGCAATCTCACTCAGCGCGCGGTGGATGTTGACCAGGCCCGGGCCGCAGATCAGGCGCTCGTTGGAAACCCGGCCGAACTGCTCGGAGAGGATTTCCAGGATGCGGATTTCTTCCGGCGTGCCGGGCGGGAAGCTGACATGGCCGCCTTCGGTTTCCAGCGGAAAGCAGCGCCCGTGGCGGATGATCAGGCCACCCACGCCCAGGCCGGTGCCGGGGCCGATCACGCCGTAGTTGCGCGGCTGATCGATCGGCGCCGGGCGCCAACTGGCGCCGCCCACCTGCACCACGTCCTGCGGACGCAGCAGGCTGATCGCCATCGCCTGCGCGGCGAAGTCGTTGATCAGGTGCAAGGTACTGAAACCCAGCATGCTGGCAGTGCGCGAACGCGAGATCACCCACGGGTGATTGGTGATACGTGCTTCGTCGCCATCCACGCGGCCGGCCACCGCGAACACGCCCTGGGTGGCCTGCACGCCGATCTGGTCGAGATAATAGCGCGCGGCTTCGCCGAGCGAGGTGAAGTCCACCACGGCAAATTCGCGCGAGGTGTCATCCAGTAACGGCACCGAGGCGTCGACATCGGCCAGCGCGAAACGCGCATTGGTTCCGCCGATATCGGCAACCAGCACCGGCTTGGAAGGAGCGGTCATGCGTTGTTTGCCTGTGCGTCGGTGGCTGGGGGCAGGAAGTGGGTGGCCGATTCGGGACCCCAGCTGCCGGCCGGGTAGGGCTGCAGCGGCAGTGCGGCGTCTTTCCAGGCGTCGCTGACGCTGTCGATCCACGACCACGCCGCCTTGACCTCGTCATCGCGCACGAACAGCGCCGGGTTGCCGTTGAAGGCATCCACGAACAGGCGCTCATAGGCGATGCGGCGATGCAGGCCGGTGGGCACCGACAGCTCCAGTTCCAGCGGCTGCAGCTCGATCGCGCCCCATTCCGGGCCGGCCAGGCTGCTCATCAGGCCCAGCTCGATGTTTTCCTGCGGCTGCAGCTGGAAGGTGAGGCGGTTGGGCACCGCGTTCTGGCGGTCCGGACGCTCGAACAACCAATGCGTCACCGGCTTGAGCGTGACCACGATGCGCGTGGAGCGCTCGGCCAGGCGCTTGCCGGTGCACAGATGAAACGGCACGCCGGCCCAACGCCAGTTGTCGATATGCGCGGTCACCGCGACGAAGGTTTCCACGTCGCTGCCTTCCGGCGGGTGATAGGCCTGCGCCGGTTGGCCGTTGATGCTGCCGGCGGTGTAGCGGCCGCGTACGCTGTCGTGCGCGGCGTGTTCGGCGGTCATCGGGCGCAGTGCACGCAGTACCTTGACCTTCTCGTCGCGGATGCGGTCGGCTTCCAGCGAGGCCGGCGGCTCCATCGCCACCAGGCACAACAGCTGCAGGATGTGGCTCTGCACCATATCGCGCAGCGCGCCGGAGCGGGCGTAGTAGGCATCGCGCCCGTCCACGCCTTCGCTTTCGGCAATCAGGATCTGCACCGACTCGATGTAGGTACGGTTCCAGACAGCCTCCAGCAACGTATTGCCGAAGCGCAGCGCGATCAGGTTCTGCACCGCCGCCTTGCCCAGGTAATGGTCGAGGCGGAACACACGGTCTTCGTCGATCAGCGCGCCGATCGACTGCAGGATGTCGCGGGCGCTGTCCGAGTCGTGGCCGATCGGCTTTTCCAGCATCAAACGATGCGGTGCCGCCAACGCGCCACCTAGCGCCAGGCCTTGGCAGGTGCTGATGTACAGGCCTGGCGGGATCGCCAGATAGCTCACGATCTGGCGGGACGCAAGCTCGCGGACCGCATCGGCCACCGACTCGGCATTGCGCAGGTCCACCGAGCGGTAGTCCACGCGCTGCAGCAGCGCCTGGATCTGTTCGGGCGTGGCGATCGGCAGCGCTTCGGTCAGACGCGGCCGCAGCACATCACGGAATGCCTCGGTGTCGTGCGGCGACAGCGCCAGCGCACGGATGCGGAAGTCCTCCGGCAGCAGGCCATCGATGTACAGACGCAGCAGGGAGGGGAACAGGTAGCGCTGGGCAAGATCGCCGGTGGCGCCAAACAGGATCAGGGTGTTGTGCATGGACCGCGTTTCAGATTCTGGAGACATCGTTATCAGCAGCTTGTCGGAAAGGCGCCGGATGGCCGGCGGTCGGTACGTCTGTTCCTGAGCGACACTTGCGTGCGCGCAGCGGGGGGGGGGGGGGGGGGACGCTGACGCCCAATACCAGATTGTTGCAGCAACTGGCGATCAGCGGTTAGCGCCGTGGTGAAATATCTGCACCTGCGCGATGGCATGTATGCCTGGCGCAGCAAGCTGCACCCTAGACAATGGCGTTGAAACTGCGTGGCGGCATGGTCCCTCCGGAGATCGATGTTGCCATGTGAAAACGATTACATGTCAGAATAAACCTAATGCATTCGTTTGCAGGAAACTTCCTTGCAAGCGCATGCGGCGTCACCGCCATCGGGAGGGCCGAGGGCAGGGCGCACAACTTATGTTGAGGCCGAACGATGGCGAAAGTGCAGTTGGAAGGTGTCCGCAAGGTCTACGAAAACGGCCAGGTGGCAGTGCAGGGCGCGAGCTTCGAAGTCGCCGACGGCGAGTTGATGGTGCTGGTCGGGCCATCTGGCTGCGGCAAATCGACCCTGTTGCGCATGATCGCCGGTCTCGAAGACATCAGTGCAGGCAGGCTGAAGATCGGTGAGCGCGTGGTCAACGACGTGGCACCGAAGGACCGCGACATCGCCATGGTGTTCCAGAGCTACGCGCTGTATCCGCATATGACCGTGGCCGAGAATCTGGCCTTTGGGCTCACGCTGCGCGGCCATCCGAAGCAGGTCATCGCCGAGCGCGTCAACAATGCCGCCGAGCTGCTGGGCCTGACCCCGCTGCTGGACAAGCTGCCCAAGGCAATGTCCGGCGGTCAGCGGCAACGCGTGGCGCTGGGCCGGGCGATGGTGCGCGAATCGTCCGTGTTTTTGCTCGACGAGCCGCTGTCCAATCTGGATGCCAAGTTGCGCCACAGCGTGCGCACCGAGATCGCGCAGCTGCACCGCAAGCTCGGTACCACCATGATCTACGTCACCCACGATCAGGTCGAGGCGATGACGCTCGGCCAGCGTATCGTGGTGCTCAAGGATGGCGTGATCCAGCAGATCGATAGTCCGATGGCGCTGTACGACCGCCCAGCCAATCTGTTCGTGGCCGGTTTCCTCGGCAGCCCGGCGATGAATGTGTTGCAGGGACGCCTGGACGCGCAGGATGGCCTGCACCTGGTCATGGCCGATGGTTGGCGCGTGCCGCTGGGTGCGGCGCGGGTCGATCCGGTCTGGTTCGGCCAGGACGTGATCGTTGGCGTGCGCCCGGAGCACTTGCAGCCCTCCGAGGACGCAGTGCTGGGTTTCGATGCGCGGATCGATGTGATCGAACCGGTCGGTAACGAGATCTTCCTTAATCTCGACCGTGGCGGTCAGCCGCTGGTGATCCGCGTTCCGCCGCAGGGCTTGCCGTCGGTGGGACAGTCGCTGCGTCTGGCGCTGCGTAGCGATGCCTTGCACTTTTTCGACCCGGCCACCGGGCAGCGGCTGGAAGCGGCTCAGAGCCACTGACAAACCACCGCGCAGCCGCCAGCTGGGCGCGGCCGGATCCTGGGGCGGCATGCACCATGCGTACACCACGGTTCCTCCGCGCCGTCCACGCCAACCGGACGACGGCTCGCGACGTTTCTTCGCTGCGCTTACCGCTCCAGCCCCGGCGCGATCGCGCGCGGCCGGGCGCCATGCGCACCGGCCTGCAAGGGAGTGTCGGCATCCAGTGTCAGCTCCAACGGCAACACTGCCAGCGCCAGGTTGCCAGCCACGCTCACTACTGTGCCGATCGCGGCGCCGTCCATTGCGACGGCATCGCCTGCCTCGACCACGCTATCGGTTTCCAGCAGCTGCAGGGCGCGCTTGGCCTTGCCCAGGAAATGCGTGCGCGCCACGATCTCCTGACCCGGGTAGCAGCCTTTTTTGACGCTGTAGGCCTGCAAACGGTCGAGTGCCAATTGTTGTGGCGTCCACTGTTCGCGCTGGCCCTCGACCAGGCGAGCGAGCCCCAACTGCAGATCCGCGCGCCGCCACTGCGCATCTACGCTCGGCGCTTCGATAGGCGCTGCCAATGCTTCTTCGGCGTACAGCAGCAAGGTGCGCGGCAACGCAGCGCTGCCCAGATCCAGCACGATACGCTGCGTTCCGAGATCGGCTTGCGCGGCGCGCGCGCGTTCAGGTGCTGCGAAGCCGCCAAAGGCAAACAGCGCGGCAGTGCTGATTTTCAGCTTGCGGCGGAAGACGAAACGGCCGAGTTGGGCGGCGATCTCGGCCGCGTTGCCGTCCGGCAACAGCATCAGCAGGTGTGCATCGTCCTCACGCAGAAGTGCGAAGATGGCAATCACGCGCCCCTTCGCCGTCAGCCACGCATTCCACTGCCACTGCCCAATCGCCAGCGCCTTTACGTCATTGGCAAATTGGGCATGCGCGAACGCCACTGCATCCGCGCCGACCAATCGGACGTATTGGATATCTTGCAGGGAGCCAAAACCCTGCGGAATAAGATTCAGGTTGTCAGCCACGGAAGGGGAGGACTAAAATCGCCAAGTTGTGAGAGCACTATGATAGGCCATCCAACCCCCACCCCAGCGCAGGATTCCGAGACGCAGCCTTCTTCTCAGGAACATATTCCCGAGAAAAAGCCACTGCCGAAGGAGATTGGTGGGCGCGACGGCCCTGAGCCAACGCGCTACGGCGACTGGGAAAAAAATGGACGCTGCATCGATTTTTGAGCAGCGTTTAGTAGCCACAGCGGCCTAGTGCCGCCCAGCCGAGAAAACGAGCCCAGCGAATGGCGATCCGCGAACGTCCTCTTTCCCCGCATCTCCAGGTGTACCGCTGGCAGATACAGATGGTGACCTCGATTCTCAATCGGGCCACCGGCATCGTACTGACCGTCGGCGCATTGGTGATTGCCGCCGCCTTGCTGACCTTGATGCTTGGCCCCGACCACTGGAATTGTTTCCGCGATCACGCGGCAAGCTGGTACGGGCAGGTCTTCCTGTTCGGCTGGACCTGGTCCTTTGCCTTCCACCTGTTTGGTGGGCTGCGCCACATGCTGCAGGACTTCGGCCAAGGCTATGCCGTGCGCTCGTTCGTCGGCATGGGTTGGCTGTCGGTGCTTCTGAGCTTCGTGCTCACCGGCGCTGTCTGGGCCTATGTGCTGCTGTCTGGAGGTGCCGTATGAGCCGCTACCGTACCCCGTTGAAAAACGTGCGCGGCCTGGGCGCCGCCAAGACTGGTACCGAACATTTCGTGATGCAGCGCCTGACCGCGGCCGCACTGGTGCCGTTGTCGATCTGGTTCCTGATCTTCGTGCTGAGCCTCATGGGTGCCGATCATGCTGCGGCGACCGCCGCAGTGGCTAAACCGTGGAATGCGATTCTGCTTGTCGCTTTCCTGATTGCCTCGTTCTGGCATGCGCAGCTGGGCATGCAGGTGGTGCTGGAAGATTACGTGCACGACTCGTTGCTCGCACTGACGGCGCAGACACTCGTGCGTTTCGTTGCCGTGGTGGGCGCCATCGTCAGCGTGTTTGCCGTGGCGCGTATCGCGCTGGGCATGAGCTGAGTCGTCAGCGACCAAATCAGGAATCCATAATTCGATGTCCGCTTACAAGATCACAGAACACAAGTACGACATGGTCGTGGTGGGCGCCGGCGGCGCTGGCCTGCGTGCCACGTTCGGCCTGGCCCAGAAGGGCCTGCAGACGGTCTGCCTGACCAAGGTCTTCCCGACCCGTTCGCACACCGTGGCAGCGCAGGGCGGCATTTCCGCAGCGTTGGGCAACATGGGCGAAGACGACTGGCGTTATCACTTCTACGACACCATCAAGGGCTCCGATTGGCTGGGCGACCAGGACGCGATCGAGTACATGTGCCGCGAAGCGATTCCGGCCATCATCGAACTCGAACACTACGGCGTGCCGTTCTCGCGTACCGAAGACGGCAAAATCTACCAGCGCCCGTTCGGCGGCATGACCACCAAGTACGGCGAGGGCCCGTCCGCGCAGCGCACTTGCGCCGCAGCCGACCGGACTGGCCACGCGATGCTGCACACGCTCTACCAGCAGTCGCTGGCGCACAACGCACGCTTCATGATCGAGTACTTCGCACTCGATCTGATCTTCGACGAAGAAGGTGTCTGCCGCGGCGTACTCGCACTGGATATGGCCGAAGGCTCGCTGCATCTGTTCCGCGCCCACGGCGTGGTGCTGGCGACCGGCGGTTACGGCCGCGCCTACTTCAGCGCGACCTCCGCGCACACCTGTACCGGTGATGGCGGTGGTTTGGTGATGCGTGCCGGCCTGCCGGTGCAGGACATGGAGTTCGTGCAGTTCCATCCTACCGGTATCTACGGTGCGGGCTGTCTGATTACCGAAGGCGTGCGCGGCGAAGGCGGCATTCTGCGCAACAGCAACGGCGAGCGCTTCATGGAGCGCTACGCACCGCATTACAAGGATCTGGCGTCGCGCGACGTGGTGTCGCGCTCGATGACGGTCGAAATCCGCGAAGGCCGTGGCGTGGGCGAGCACAAGGATCACATCCTGCTCGACCTGACGCACCTCGGCCCGGAAGTCATCAACGAAAAGCTGCCCGGCATTGCCGAAAGCGCGCACATCTTTGCCGGTGTTGACGTGACCAAGCAGCCGATTCCGGTGCTGCCGACCGTGCACTACAACATGGGCGGCATTCCCACCAACTTCTACGGCGAAGTCGTGCGCAAGCAGGGCGACGATCCGGATGCAGTGGTGCCGGGCCTGTACGCCATTGGCGAAGCGGCGTGCGTGTCCGTGCACGGTGCAAATCGTCTGGGTTCGAATTCGCTGCTGGATCTGGTGGTGTTCGGTCGTGCGGTGGCCAACCGCTGCGCCGAGACGGTCAAGCCCAATCAGCCGCACAAGACCTTGCCGTCGTATGCCTGCGACAAGGCGCTGGGCCTGCTGGACAAGTTGCGTCACGCCAACGGCTCCACGCCGACCTCGGTGATCCGTGACAACATGCAGCGCACCATGCAGTCCGACGCTGCCGTGTTCCGCACCAGCAAGACGCTGAAGGAGGGCGTGGACAAGATGGCCGAGATCTTCGCCACCTTCGAAGACGTCAAGGTGTCGGACCGCTCGCTGGTGTGGAACTCGGACCTGATCGAGACCTACGAGTTGAACAACCTGCTGCTCAACGCAGTGGCGACGATCAATTCGGCCGAACAGCGCAAGGAAAGCCGCGGCGCGCATTCGCACGAAGACTTCCCGGACCGCGACGACGTCAACTGGCAGAAGCACACGCTGGTGACCGTCGACGACAAGGGCAAGTGCGAGTTCGATTACCGTCCTGTGCATATGTATACGCTGAGCAAGGATGTGGACGTGGTCCCGCCGAAGCCGCGCGTTTACTGATCGATGCGCATGCAGCGACCCACTGTTGCCCTGTCATTGCCCGCCATCGCCTCCGCGCGCGGCAGCAATGCATCGATGCAGTTTCGTCGCCACATGACGCTGGGGCAGCACCGGCAGATGTCCGGTCGCTGCGCGACTGCTTCGGCAGTGGCATCCGTCATCTTTACCTTCATGCGCACTGTGCGGTTGTCGTTCGCACCGCGCATCGCCTGAGCCAACGAGAGCAGCTATGGCAGAGTTCACCCTCCCCAAGAATTCAAAGATCGGCAAGGGCAAGCATTACCCTGCACAGGGCGCCAAGAACACGCGCACCTTCAAGGTCTACCGCTGGGATCCGGATGTCGACGCCAACCCGCGTACCGACAGCTACGAGATCGATCTGGATAAATGCGGTCCGATGGTGTTGGACGCGCTGATCAAGATCAAAAACGAGATCGACCCGACGTTGGCGTTCCGTCGCTCCTGCCGCGAGGGCATTTGCGGCTCGTGCGCAATGAACATCGACGGCACCAATACGCTGGCCTGCACCAAGGCGATCGCTGCGTGCGGCAAGTCCGAAGTGCCGATCTATCCGCTGCCGCACATGAGCGTGATCAAGGACCTGGTGCCGGATCTGACGCATTTCTATGCGCAGTATGCGTCGATCAAGCCGTGGATCCGCACCCAGACCCCGCCGCCGCCGGATCGCGAGCGCCTGCAGTCGCCGGAAGACCGCCGCAAGCTCGATGGCTTGTACGAGTGCATCCTGTGCGCCTGCTGCTCGACCAGCTGCCCGAGCTACTGGTGGAATGGCGAGCGTTACCTGGGCCCGGCGATCCTGCTGCAGGCATACCGCTGGATCATCGATTCGCGCGATGAAGACACCGGTGCGCGTCTGGACGATCTGGAAGACCCTTTCAAGCTGTATCGCTGCCACACCATCATGAACTGCGCACGGACCTGCCCGAAGGGCCTGAATCCGGCGCTGGCGATCGCCGAAATCAAGAAGTTGATGATGGCGCGTCGCGCCTGATCGCACGGCATTGAGTCTCCGCGACGGGATGTGGTTTGCAGCGGCACCGGCCCTTGGGTCAGGTGCCGCTGTCGTTTTCGGCCCGCCACACGGCGCGGTGGAGAGATGAGATGGACGAGCAAACCCGATTGAAGAAACTCCGCTGGCGTTGCCGGCGCGGCATGCGCGAACTGGATCAATTGTTCGGGCGCTATCTGGACCAGCGTTGGGCGCAGGCTCCCGACGCCGAGCGCGCGGTTTTCCTACAGCTACTGGATTGCGAAGACGATAAGTTGTGGCGCTGGTTCATGGGTTACGAGGCTTGCCCCGATGTCGCCAACGCCGCACTCATCGCCGATATCCGCGCCTTGCCGGCTTGAGTGGCGGCCCTCGCGCTGGCTGATTTGCGCAGTGGGCGTATTGGTGGGGCTCGCCGTGTGGGCGGTATGGCGCAGTGGTGTGCCGCTGTGGGCGGCGGTGTCGCTGTCAGCGTATGCGCTGCTTGCAGGCGGTCGAGCATTGCGCCAGCTGTTGCGTTCGCCAGTGCGACAGTTGCTGGTGCCGTGGGCGGAAACGCCCGCCAGCATTGACGGCGTGCAGGTGGAAGGACTGCAAGCGTGCTGGCGCGGGCCGCTTGCAGTGGTGTCGTGGACGCGGGCGGATGGTCGGCGCGAACGCCTGCATTTCTGGCCAGACACCTTGCCGGCGCCGCAACGACGTGAACTGCGTCTGGCCGCTCAAGCCCACGCCATTTCGTCTCGACGGCCGCTAGTGGCACCATAGCGTCCCTTTCCCGGTTGAACCGCATGTTCAAACCTATCCCGGTTGCCATCGGCTTGCGCTATCTGCGTGCCAAGCGGCGCAATGGCTTCATTTCGTTTATCTCGATGGCGTCGATCCTGGGCATTGCCCTGGGCGTGACCGTGCTGATCACCACGCTGGCAGTGATGAGCGGTTTTCAGAAGGAAATCCGCGACCGCCTGCTGCAGATGGCCGCACATGCCACCGTCAGCGCAGAAGGCGCGCCGATGCGCGATTGGCAGCATGCGGTCGAGGTCGCCATGTCCGATCCGCGCGTGGCCGGTGCCGCGCCGTACATCGAAACCGAATCCTTGTTGCAGGGTCCGCGCAAGCAGCCGGCCATCGTGCGCGGTGTGATTCCTGCCGAAGAAGGCAAGGTGTCGGTGCTGGCCAAGAAGATGCAGCAGGGTTCGGTCGATAGCCTGACGCCGGGTTCTTACAACATCGTCATCGGCAAGGAGCTGGCGTTGTGGCTGGGCGTGGATGTCGGCGACAGCGTCGTCGTGTTGCTCAGCGACACCCAGGCCACGCCGCTGGGCGCAATGCCGCGGCTCAAGCGTTTCACCGTCAGCGGTATTTTCGAAGCCGGCTACAACGAAATCGATCGCGGCCTGGCCGTGGTCAACATGCAGGATCTGGCGCGCGTGCTGCGCATGGATGGCGTCACCGGCGTGCGCCTGCGCCTCCACGACATGGATCAGGCCTGGCCGGTGGCGCGCGATCTGGCGGTGAAATTGCATGGCCCGTATCGGGTCAGCGACTGGACCCAGGAAAACGCCAACCTGTACCACTCGTTGAAGATGGAAAAGACCGTGATGGGCATCCTGCTGTCGCTGATCGTGGCGATGGGCGCGTTCAACCTGGTGTCCTCGCAGGTGATGCTGGTAACCGATAAGCAGGCCGATATCGCCATCCTGCGCACGCTCGGCTTGTCGCCGGGCGGTGTGATGCAGGTGTTCATGGTGCAAGGCTCGTTGATCGGCTTTATGGGGACCTTCATGGGCGTGATCGGCGGCATCGTGCTGACGCTCAACCTTGAACGCATCCTTGGCGTGATCGAAGCGATTTTCAGCGTCAAGTTGTTGCCTGAAGACGTGTACTACATCACCGGCCTGCCCACCGATATGCAGACCCAGGACGTGGTGGTGATCACCGTGGTGGCGTTGGTGATGAGTTTCCTGGCGACCCTGTACCCGGCGTGGCGCGCCTCGCGCACCCAGCCTGCGGAGGCGCTGCGTTATGAATGAGATCCGGGAAGCGGTTGTGCAAACACCAGAACAGGCAACTGCGGTCATTCGCGCCGAGGCGCTGGCCAAGACCTACGCCGAAGGCAAGATGCGCACGCCGGTATTCGATGGCCTGGATCTATCGGTGGCGACCGGCGAAACCGTGGCGATCGTCGGCGCTTCCGGTGCCGGCAAGAGCACCTTGCTGCATCTGCTCGGCGGGTTGGATATTCCGACCGCGGGCGAAGTGTATGTAGCGGGTGAGCGCATGTCGGCGCTGTCCGATGCACAGCGCGGCAAGCTACGCAATCAGTCGCTTGGCTTTGTGTATCAGTTCCACCACCTGTTACCCGAATTCACCGCGCTGGAAAACGTGATGATGCCGGTGCTGCTGTCTGGCAAAAACGTGGCCGTCGCCAAAGGGCAGGCGCTGCAATTGTTGGAATCGGTCGGGCTCGGGCATCGTATCGACCACAAGCCCAGTGAACTGTCGGGCGGCGAGCGTCAACGCTGTGCCGTGGCGCGTGCACTGGTCAACAAGCCCGGCTGCGTGTTGGGCGACGAGCCCACCGGCAACCTCGACGACAAGACCGCGGGCACGGTGTTCGAGCTGATGCTGGAGCTCAATCGTGCCCAGCGCACCAGCCTGGTCTTGGTGACGCACGACCGTGGCTTGGCACGGCGCCTGGACCGCGTCCTGGAGCTGCATCAAGGAAAGCTGCGGGAACTGGCGCCGTCTGCGGTGTAAGTGCATGGCGAGGCGGCTGTTCGGGTGAGCGATCGCGTTGCGTATGAGAAAGCAGTGATCAGCGGGTCTGGCGCTGTGTTCGCTAGACGAACGCGGTCGCATAGTGCAGCGCAGTCGCAGCGCGCGATTGTGCGCAGCCCTGAAATCCTGGAACCGTATCTGGCTGCATCGGTCAAGGAATGATGCGCAATGCCCGCAGCCGGGTGAACAGTTCGAAGAACGAGGCGCGGCTGTCGTAGAAGTCCATAAAGCCCAGTTCGCGGCTCTTGGTCATGTCGTTGACGCACTCGATCTCACGCCCGAGGTCGGCGTCGGTGTGCCACCACGACGCGAGTCGATTGACGTCCGCTTCCACCAGGCCGTGTTGCGCGGCCAGTTCCGCCCACAGGGCAGGTGCGGTCTGGCGCATGCGTGGTTCCAGCGGTTCCGGCACAGCGGGGCAGGGCGCAGCGTCGAGTTCGAAGAACGTCGCCATCTCGCCCCACATCCAGCGCCATCGGAACACATCGCCATTGACGGTGTTGAAGGCCTGATTGCGCGCCGCGGGGCTAAGCACGGCCCAGGCCAGTTGGCGGCCAAGCAGCCCTGCATCGGTGAGGTCGGTGAGGCTGTTCCACTGTGCTTGCGAGCCTGGAAATACGAACGGTTGCCCGGTGTGCTTGCACAGCGATGCATACACCGCCAGCGTCACGCCCATGTTCATGGCATTGCTGCCGTTGGCCATGCCGATGATGGTGTGCGAGCGATGCACGCTCCAGCCGAAACCATGCTGCTGCGCATGTGCGAACAACAGGTCTTCCAGCGTGTAGTAGAAGTTTTCGCCCGGCTGGCGCGGCTCGCTTTCGCGGAACGGCGTCTCCGCCTTGCCGCTGCCGTAATTTTCGAACGCGCCCAGGTAATGCTTGGTGCCAGTGACAAGCACCATGTGCTGCAGCGGCGCATCGCGGAGCGCATCGCATAGGTGCCGCATCATCGCGCCATTGGCTTCGACGTTTTCGCGCTCAGTAGCGCGACGCGTCCACGTGCAGAAGAACACGTGCGTGATCGGCAAGCCCCGCAGTGCGTTGCTGGTGCTTTAGGCGTCCAGTAGGTCTGCCGCGATCGGGATGACGCAGTCGTGGGGCAGTGGTCGACGTGCAAGGCCGTACACGGTCCAGCCGTCGGCGAGCAGCACGTTGGCAAGATTGTAACCGGAGATGCCGGTCACACCGACAATCAATGCAATGCCTTTACGCATGGGGGGAGGCTCTTGGAAAACAACGGTGACCATAGCGCCGACACCATGAAATCGAAGCGACGACGAGCGAGAGGTGTGCCGACATCGTTGATCGGTCGATTTGCTGCAGGGCATTCGCCTCCATTGACGCACTGTTCTATGCATCCCATCACCTGATTAGCACGCACTTTCAGCGGTGAACATGGTGACATCACGCAGGGCCCGCTCGGACCACGGCTTGCTGGCGGCTGCGGCGGCCAGCAAGCTGGGCACCAGCCGGGTCAGATCGAAACGGCGGTTGAACCGCCACATTGTCTCTGCCAGGTAGCGCTGGGCGTATTTGGCGAATTTGAAGGCGTGATAGGCACCGTCCAGCGAACGCTTTAGGTTGGACAACACCACGTTGACCCAGCGTGCGTTCTCTGCCTCGCAGCGACTTCGACCGCTGCCTTCGATCACCGTGTGCGCGTGGTCGGCTTCCAGTGCTCGAAACGCACCAAGTCCATCACTGTAGACATCTGCTCCAGGATGCAGGCGTTGCCCGATCCATTCCGACAGCGCCGCCTTGGTGAAGCCTGGGACCGGATCCATCACCGCGCGCAATGGACGACCGTCTTCAGTGGTCTCCACGGCGATCACGAAAGGGCGCTTGTTCTCCGAGCCGCGCCCGGCCTTGCCACCGTTGCGTTCTCCGCCCAGGTAGGCATCGTCCAGTTGCACGATCCCGCCCAACTTGCGCTTCGCCTCGCGTTGGGTCATGGCCTGCATCAGCTTGTGCTTCATTGGCCACGCTGTCGGGTAGCTCACTCCCAGGTGTCGCATCAACTCCAGCGCCGACAGGTTCGTCTTGCTCTGGCCCAGCAGATACATGCCAAGCAGCCAGGTGCGTAGCGGCAGCTTGCTGTTGTCCATCACCGTGCCCGAGCGCAGGCTGGTCTGGCGATAGCAGGCCGTGCACTGCCAGTACGTGGTGCCGTGACGCTGGAATCGACTGTGCGCGGTAGCGGCGCAACGCGGACAAACAAAGCCCTGTGGCCAGCGCGAGATCTCCAACGCCTGCTCGCACTGCTGCGCGTTGCCATAGCGCTTGAGGAACGCCGGCAACGACAGCCCGGCTTGGAACTGCACACGATTCATGGCCATGATCTGGTCTCGGTGGAGCCACGGTCCTAGCATCGACCGGTCGGCTCTCACTGGCTGCGACTGTGCTGAAAGATCGTGCTAATCAGGTCCCATGAAGTCATTGCTGCGTACGGAGTGCTGTGGTGCGGTCGTTGCGTGGTCGCAATGAGCGACCGCAGCGAGAGTGGTCTTCCTACCCATGCATCGCCAGATCTCCGCTGTGCGTGAAACGCATTGCCGCCTAGGCTGAAGACGTTGAGTGATATGGGCCAGGATGGCGACCGGCAGCATGGAGGTGTCAACGCAGGGAGCCGCACCGCAGGGAGCCGCACCGCAGATGGGATCGGCCGTTGCCATAGCTGCGGCATTGTTGCTTGGCGTGGTGGCGTGCGCCTGGTCGCCCGCACTGCTGTCGCGGATGTTATATGCCAGCTGCGTATGCGTGGCGCTGCTAGGCATTGGCATAACGATGTGGCGGCGTCCGCGCTGGAGCCCGCTGCTGGTGTTGCTGTTCACCGTATCGCTCGGATTCGGCTTGATGGGATGGCAGGTGGCCGTTGCCCTGCAGGCGCAACTGCTCCCGCAGGACGAGGCACGCGAGGTCTCCTCGCGCGGGCGGGTTGTCGGGCTACCGATCGCCGAGCAACGCCGTACCCGCTTTCAGCTGCTCGTGGACGAAGATCAGTCGCAGCCCGCAGCTCTACGTGGAAAACTCTTGCAACTGGCCTGGTACGACGATTTCGGCGCCGAGCGCATCGGCCCACGCGTCGCGCTGCATGCCGGTGCGCGCTGGCAACTGCGACTCAGGCTGCGCGCGCCACGCGGTTTGCGCAATCCCGGTGGCTTCGATGCGGAGCGTCAGGCGCTGGCGCAGCGCATCGCCGCAACCGGCTATGTACGCGTGCCTGCCGCCGCACACCAGACTGCACCACCGCAGGGCGTGGATGCCTGGCGCGAAGGAATGTCGCAACGCATCGCCGAGCGCGTCAGCGGTCCCTCGGCGCCTTACCTGCGAGCGCTCGCGTTGGGCGATACGCGTGCGCTCGACGATGCTGCATGGGCCACATTGCGCGCGACCGGGCTGAGTCATCTGATCGCGATCTCGGGATTTCATGTCGGGCTGGTTGCGGCATTTTTCGCATTGTTGGTCGCGGGTGTGTGGCGTTGGCAGCCGCGACTTGGCACCTTGCTGCCGCGTCTGCATGCAGCATCGATTGCTGCCTTACTTGGCGCTGCCGCCTACGCGGTAGTGGCAGGCCTGGCGTTGCCGACGGTACGCACCGTGTTGATGATTGCCGTTGTGGCTCTGGTTAGGGTGCTGCGGCGACGCGCCTCCACCGCCCACATCCTCGCGCTCGCTTTGTTGGCTGTGTTGCTGTGGGATCCGCTCAGCGTGCTGGTGGCTGGCTTCTGGCTCAGCTTTGCTGGCGTGACCTGGCTGGTCTGGTGCCTGCCGTCGGACGATCGCGCTATCGTGCGCGGCTTCCTGTCTGCGCAGACCGTGGCCACCGTCGGCCTGCTGCCGCTGACGGTCAGCCTGTTCGGGCAGGCCTCGCTGGTCGGGCCGTTCGCCAATCTGGTCGCCATTCCTTGGTGGACCTTCGTTGTAGTGCCGCTTTGCCTGGTGGGGACCGCACTGGAAGCGATCTATCCAGGTGCGGGCGTGTGGGCGTGGCAGCTTGCGGGCTGGTGTTTCGAGCTGACTTGGCCTGGGTTCGTCTGGCTCGGGCGCACGACGGTGGCGTTGTGGTGGGTGCCCGAGTCCGATGGGGTTGCGCTGATTGCGGCCTTGCTCGGTGCGTTCTGGCTGTTGCTGCCGCGCGGCACGCCGGGTAAATCGTTGGCGGCGCTGTTGTGGTTGCCGTTGCTCTGGCCGGATCGCGAACTGCCGGCCCGAGGCGAGGCGGAAGTGCAGGTGCTGGATGTAGGGCAAGGCTTGGCGGTGCTGGTGCGCACGCACCGGCATGCGCTGCTGTTCGATACCGGCCCGGCGGTGCGCGATGGGTTCGACGCCGGCGAACGCGTGGTGCTGCCGGCGCTACGTGCGCTCGGAGTGCGCCGGCTGGAGGCCATTGTACTCAGCCATGCCGACGCCGATCATGCCGGTGGCTATGCCGCAGTGCGCACGGGGCTGCCGGTCGCACTCACCGCTGCACCACCGGATGCGCCGCTGGACGTCAGTACGCGCTGCCGCGCCGGGCAGCAGTGGGAATGGGACGGTGTGCGCTTTCGCTTTCTGCATCCCGGCGCTGGCTTTCCGTATCTGCGTAATCAATCCAGCTGCGTGCTGCGGGTCGAAACCCAGCATGCGAGCGCGCTGTTGCCGGGCGACATCGACGAAATCATCGAACGACGCCTGCTACGCGGAAAAGTCTCGGACCTGCATGCGGATCTGGTGATCGTCCCGCACCATGGCAGCGCTGATGGCTCGGATGCCGGCTTCATCGCTGCAACCGGCGCACGCCTGGCGCTGGTGTCGTCTGGCTACGGCAACAGATTCGGGCATCCGCTCGCGGAGGTGGTGCAACGCTGGCAGGCGGGCGGGGCGGAAGTGCTGGATACCGCGCAGGCCGGCGCGCTCCGGGTCTGGCTGGGCGCCGATGGCCTGCAACTGCGCGAGCGACGGCGTTGGCAGCCGCGGCTATGGGATGCTGCAGAACGGCGGCGGTCGGCTGCTATCCTATCGGCCAGCAAATAGGCGGCCGCGTTGCCGGAGGAATCGAATCGTGTTGGAGCTGGTCAAGGCAGGCGGTTGGCCGATGGTGCCGTTGCTGTTGCTGGGCGTGGTTGCCCTGGCGATCGTGCTGGAGCGTCTGTGGAGCCTGCGCCGCAACGAGGTGACGCCTCCGGGTCTGGGCGAAGAGGTCCGTCATTGGGCCGCGCGCGGCAATCTGGATCCCACCCACATCGAATCGCTGCGCCGCAATTCGCCGTTGGGCGCCTTGCTGGCCGCCGCGCTGGACGTGCGTGGCCGCCCGCGTGAATTGATCCGCGAACGTATCGAAGACACCGGCCGGCATGTCGTGCACCGGATGGAGCACTATCTGAACGCGTTGGGCACGATTGCATCCGCCGGCCCATTGTTGGGCCTGCTAGGCACCGTGGTCGGCATGATCCAGATGTTTCTCGGCATCCTCGATCATGGCGTGGGCGATGTGAATCAACTTGCCGGCGGCATCGGCAAGGCGCTGGTGTGCACCGCTACCGGCATGATCATCGCCGTGCCTGCATTGATGGCGCATCGCTTCTTCAAGGGGCGCATTGCCGGTTACATCATCGAGATGGAACAGGAAGCCACCTTGTTGTTGGACACCATGGATGGCCGTGTGGTGCCGGCCGCCGTGGCGCCAGACGCAACGGGCGCCAAGCCCGTCACGGCAAAGGGCTGACGGATGCGCATCGGCAGCGCCCGAAGCCAGGACGAGCCGCATATCGATCTGGTGCCATTGATTGACGTCATCCTCGTCCTCATCATCTTTTTCGTGGTGACCACGACCTTCGACGCACGCTCCACGCTGCAGTTGCAGCTGCCGACCGCCAGCGACCAACACACCAGCACACCGCCGCGCTCGTTGAGCGTGCTGGTCAATGCCGATGGGCATTACTTCATCAACGACCAGGAAGTGCTGCGCTCGGATGTCGACTCGCTCAAGCAGACCATCGCCCAGATCGCCGGCGATGATCGCGAGCAGACCGTGTTGATGCGTGCCGATGCACGGACCCCGTATCAGGCCGTAGTCACTGCGCAGGATGCGCTGGGTCAGCTCGGCTTCCGGCGCATCGCCATCGCCACCGCGCCCCCAGCCGGCGCCACCAGCACGGCAGGCAAGACAAGCACGAACGGAACCCGCCAGTGACCAACTCCACCGACCGCCCGGTGTCAGTTTCATCCTGGCGCACGTACCGTCGCCTGGTGGCGTTCGCCAAGCCGTATCGTTTGCTGCTGGTCGCGGCGCTGATCGCGGCCTTGATCGAAGCGGCCGGCACCACCGGTTTTCTGGCATTGATGAAGCCGATCACCGACGAAACCTTCATCTACAAGAATGCCGAAGTCAGTCGCTGGCTGCCGGTGCAGATCATCTTGCTGTTCGTGGTGCGTGGTATTGCCGGCTACATCACCGATATGGCGATGGGTAAATCCGCACGCAGCATTGCGCGCGATCTGCGCATCAAGGTCATGGCGAAATATCTGCGTCTGCCCGGATCGCGCTTCGATTCGGAGCCAGTGCCGTCGATGCTGATCCGTTTGGGTTCTGATTCGGACCAGGTTGCGCAAGCCGCGGTGGATGCGATCAAGGTGATGATCCAGCAATCGCTGCAAGTCATCGGCGCGCTGGCGCTGATGTTGTGGCATAGCTGGCAGGTGACGCTGACCATTCTGGTGCTCGCCCCGGTGCTGGCTTGGGTGATGGACAAGGTGGCGCGGCGCTACCGGCGTATCAGCCACAGCATCCAGGAAAGCGGCGCGCACTTGCTGCAGGCCGCAGACCAGACCTTGTCCAGCCATCAGGAGGTCAAGATCTACGGCGCGCAGCAGACCGAGATGGAGCGCTATGGCGCGCTCGCCGATCGCAATCTGCGCCTGGCGATGAAGGTCGAATCCACGCGCGGCATTTCCACCGCGACGGTGCAGATGATTGGTGCGATCGGCCTGTCGGCGTTGCTGTTCGTGGCTGGTGCGCAGGCATTGGCCGGGCGCCTGACGGCCGGTGATTTCGTCGTGCTGATGACTTCGATGCTGACGATCATTCCGGGCCTCAAGCAGCTCACCAATGTGCAGAACATGGTGCAGCGTGGCCTGGCATCGGCCGAGCGCTTGTTCTCGGTGCTCGATAGCCCGGACGAGCCGGATCAAGGCGCCGTAGCGCTGACGCGTGCCAAGGGCTTGATCGAATTCCGCGATGTCACTGCGCGCTACCCAGGTCAGGTCAATCCGGCGTTGGCCGATGTCAGCTTCATCGCGCAGCCGGGCACGGTGACCGCGATCGTCGGCCGCTCGGGCAGCGGCAAATCCAGCCTGATCAAGTTGATTCCACGCTTCTACGACGCCGAGGCCGGGCAGATTCTGCTCGACGGACAACCGGTGCAGGCGTATGCATTGGCGGATCTGCGCCGGCAGATTGCGCTCGTCGGTCAGCAGGTCATGCTGTTCGACGGCAGCATCGCCGAAAACGTGGCGTTCGGCGAAATGCGCAGCGCCGACGCCAGCCAGCTGGAGCGTGCGATTCTGGGTGCCAATGCGATGGAATTTGTCGCGCAACTGCCCGAAGGCCTGCAGTCGCATGTCGGTGCCAAGGGGGGGCGTCTGTCCGGCGGCCAGCGCCAGCGTCTGGCGATCGCACGCGCCATGCTCAAGGACGCGCCGATCCTGATCCTGGACGAAGCGACTGCAGCGCTGGACAACGAATCCGAGCGCTTGGTGCAAGACGCCCTGCACAAGCTGATGCCGGACCGCACCACGCTGGTGATCGCGCATCGCCTGTCCACCATCGAACATGCCGATCAGGTGCTGGTGATGGACCAGGGCCGGATCGTCGAGCGTGGCACGCATCACGAATTGCTGGCGCAGGGCGGCTTGTATTCGCACCTGCACGGCATGCAGTTCCGCGAACGCCAGGCATGAGCAAGCGCGGCGCCCGCACGCCGGGCTTCTGGTACGACAACAACACGCCGATCCCCTTGCCGGCACGCATTCTGGTACCTGTCTATGGCGCCGCGATCGCGTTGCGTCGGGCCCTGTACCGCCGCGGTTGGCGCAAGCGCCACGGCGTGCCGGTGCCGGTGATCGTGGTCGGCAACGTCACTGCCGGCGGCACCGGCAAGACGCCGCTGACGATCGCCTTGGTTGCGAAGCTGCAGGAAGCCGGCTGGACGCCTGGCGTTGCCAGCCGTGGCTATGGCCGCGATGAGGCTGGTAAGGCGCGGTGGGTGGAGGCAGACACACCGGTGGCGCTCGGCGGCGATGAGCCGGTGCTGATCGCCTGGAAAACCGGTGCACGCGTGCGCGTCGACAGCGACCGGCTTGCTGCTGCCCGCGCTCTGGTCGAGGCGGGCTGCGACATCGTGATCTGCGATGACGGTCTGCAGCATTACCGCCTGGCGCGCGATGTCGAAATCGAAGTGGTCGATGGTCAGCGCCGTTATGGCAACGGACGTTTGTTGCCTGCCGGGCCGCTGCGCGAACCGGTTGCGCGCGCGCGCGATTGCGATTTCCGCGTGGTCAATCTCGGCCAGGCCAGTACGACCGCAGCGCCGCAGGCGCCGGACGATGCCGGGTTCGGCGAATGGCAGATGCGCTTGAGCATCGACAGCGTGCAGCCGATGGACGGCAAGCGTGCGCAGCCCTTGAGCATGCTTGCCGGACAACGCGTGCATGCCGTGGCAGGGATCGCGTATCCGGAACGCTTCTTCGCGATGCTGCGCGCGCGCGGCATTGGCGTGGTGCCGCATGCGTTTCCGGATCATCACGTCTATCGCGCTGCGGATTTCAGCTTCGGCAGCCGCCTGCCGGTGCTGATGACCGAAAAGGACGCGGTGAAATGCCGCCCGTTTGCCGACGAATGGCTGTACAGCGTGCCGCTCAAGGCGGAACTGCCGGCCGCGTTCTGGGTGAGCCTGCTGGACCGGCTGAATAAGCTTGCGAGCCGGCAGGGCGTGTGAGTGCGGAGCTGGCGATGGTGCTCTTGTCGTTGCCGGGTCTTGCCCGCGCACATCTCGCGATACGCCGCACGTCATCCACCTAGTTTCTTAGGTGACGGTGCGCGGGCAATGACCAGTCGGGACTTCTGTGTGCCTGGTTGCGAACACGCATGCATGGAGCAACGTCAACGTGCTGATGTAGCGCATTGCAGCTCCAACTGACTACCGCCACTTCGCTCAATCACACAGAGACAGCATGCGATTCGGTTCTCTTGTTTCTCCACTTTTTACTGCATCCCGGAGCGCGCGCGTATGACACTCCCCCCCCTGCCGATTTCGTCGTCGCCATTCCCGCCCGTTACGCGTCTAAGCGGCTGCCCGGCAAGCCGCTGCAACGGATCGGCAATCGCCCGATGATCCAGCACGTGGCCGAGCGTGCGTTGCTGGCGGGTGCGCGCGCAGTGTGGGTGGCCACCGACGATGCGCGCATCGCCGAGGCGATCGCGCATCTGCCCGGCGTGCATGTGGCGATGACCGGAACTGCGCATCTTTCCGGCACCGACCGCCTTGCCGAGTGCGCACGCATTGCCGGCTGGGACGAACAGACCTGCGTGGTCAATCTGCAAGGCGACGAGCCGTTCGCGCCGGCCGCCGGCATCGGCGCGGTTGCCGATCTGTTGCAGCACTCCGGTGCCGAGATGGCCACGCTTGCCGCGCCGGTGGACAGCGCGCACGACCTGTTCGATCCCAACGTGGTGAAGCTGGTGCGCAACGCTCGCGGCGATGCGCTGTATTTCAGTCGTGCGCCGATTCCCTGGCACCGCGACAGCTTCGCCAGCCAGCGCGACAGCGTGCCTGCAGAAGGTCAGTGGCTGCGCCACATCGGCATCTACGGCTATCGCGCGGGCTTCCTGCAGCGCTTCGCGGCGATGCCGCCCGGCATGCTGGAGCGCATCGAATCGCTGGAACAATTGCGCGTGATGGAAGCTGGCTATCGCATTGCCGTGGCGGTGACGCCTGAGCCGTTTCCGCCGGGCATCGACACCCCGGACGATCTCGCCCGCGCGCAGGCACGGGTGGCTTCGGCATGAAGGTGCTGATCGTCTGCCTGGGCAATATCTGCCGCTCGCCGATGGGCGAGGGCGCCTTGCGAGCGCAACTGGACAAGGCGCGGCTGTCGCGACGCATCGAAGTCGATTCGGCCGGCACCGGCGACTGGCATGCCGGCGACCCGCCGGACTTGCGCGCGATCCGCTGCGCGCGCGGCCATGGCGTGGATATCGCGGATTTTCGCGCACGTCAGGTGACGCGTTCGGATTTCGAGCATTTCGATTGGCTGTTGTGCGCAGACGGCAGCAATCTGCGCGATCTGCAGCGGCTCGCCCCGGCGGCGCAGCGCGACAAGGTGGCCCTGTGGCTGCCATGGGCGGGCATCGACGAGCGCGATGACATCCCGGACCCGTATACCGGCAGCGTGGGCGACTTCGAGCGGGTATGGCAGCTGGTCGACGCAGCCGCGCGCCTGACCTTGGCCAGACTCACCCGCGGCTAATCGCGCTTGGGCATAATCACCGCATGAATGCCCAGCTCACCCAGGAACTGCCGGAATTTCCCACTTGGCTCAATGCCAGGCCATCCACACTGCAGGAGCATCGCGGCCGTGCGCTGGTGCTGGCGTTCGTCAACGCCAGTTCGGTGTGGTGCGCCGAGCGCCTGGCCGAGCTTGCGCACTGGCAGGCACGTAGTCCCGGCCGGCTGCAGTTGATCGTGGTGCAGGTGCCGCGTTTCGACAGCGAGCGCGTGCCGCAACGCGCGCTGAAACAGCTGCGCGGACATGGTGTGAGTGCGCCGATCCTGCTCGACAAGGACTGGGAAACCTGGCGCCGCTTCGGCATCGAATCCTGGCCTACGCTGGTGCTGCTGGATGCCTACGGCCGCGAGCGGCAGCGTCTGGTGGGCGTCACCGGCGATCTGGACAAGGCGCTGACTGCGCTGTGCGAGGGCCAGCAGCCCCCATCGGATGCCGACTTGTACGGCGTGGCCGAGCGCGATCCCGAGCCGCACCTGGCGTTGCGTTTTCCCACTGGCCTGGCCGCGACGGAAGATCTTTTGTATGTGGCCGATACCGGCCACCACCGCGTGCTCGAGTGCACGCACAGCGGACGCGTCTTGCGCCAGTTTGGGCATGGCAATGCCGACCTCATCGACGGTGGCGTCGGCGAGGCGGCGTTCCGGCGTCCGCAGGGCTTGGCGCTGGAGCGCGATCAGCTGTATGTGGCCGACACCGGCAATCACGCACTGCGTCGCATCAACCTGCGCAGCGGGCAGGTGGACACCTTGTGCGGCACCGGTCGCTCCGGCGAGCCGGTCGAAGGCCCGCTGGCATCGGCCAGCGCCTCTGCGCTGAACTATCCGCAGGGCCTGGCCATCGCCGATAATCAGGTGCTGATCGCCATGGCCGGCGATAACCGTATCTGGAGCTATCACCTGGGCCGCGCCGCGCTGACCGCGCGCGCAGGCACTGGTGCACTTGAAACGCGCGACGGCAGTGGCCATCTCGCTGCTTTCGCACAGCCGGCCGGCTTGGCGTCAGTGCAGCAAGTGGCCTATGTCTGCGACGGGCTGGGCTCGTCGATCCGTACCATGCAATTGCGTGGCGATCTTGTGCAGACCCTGGTTGGCGGGCAGGGCACTTGGCAGTTTGGAGATCAAGACGGCCCACGCAGCACGGCGCGGGTGCAGTTCCCACAGGCCATCGCGCTGGCGGCCGATTCGCCGCTGCTGTGGATCGCCGACACCGGCAATGGCCGCCTGCGCTGCCTGCGGTTAGGTGGCGGCGACTTGACCACGGTCGAGCTGCCGCGTCGTTTGCACGGCCCAGCTGGCCTCGCGGTGGCTGCCGGAGCGGTCTGGATCGCAGAAACCGATGCACACGCCATCTTGCGTTACGACCTGGCAAGCGGCGCATTGAGTGATGTTTCGATAGACGAATGAGTGCAGGGCCCCAAAGCGATTTCGACGGAAAAGCGTTTGCTGCGCAACTGAGCACCGCGCCTGGCGTCTACCGCATGTATGCGGGCGACGACACCTTGTTGTACGTCGGCAAGGCGGGCGCGCTGCGTAAGCGCGTTGGCAGCTATTTCAACGGCACGCCAAAAAATGCCCGATTGACCTCGATGTTGTCGCAGGTTGCGCGCATGGATGTGACCGTCACCCGCAGCGAAGCCGAAGCGCTGCTGCTGGAAAACCAGCTCATCAAGTCGCTGTCGCCGCGCTACAACGTCTCGCTGCGCGACGACAAGAGTTATCCGTACGTGTTGTTGACGCGCGAACACTGGCCACGCATCGCCTTGCACCGGGGTCCGCGTGCCGTGCAGGGGCGTTATTTCGGTCCTTACACCGGCGTGACCGGCGTGCGCGAAACGCTCAGCCTGATGCACAAGTTGTTCAAGCTGCGCAGCTGCGAAGACAGCGTGTTCCGCAACCGCTCGCGGCCCTGCCTGCAATATCAGATTGGACGTTGTAGTGGGCCGTGCGTGGACCTGGTGGCGGCGCCCGATTACGCCGAGTCGGTGCGTCGCGCCACCATGTTTCTCGAAGGCAAGAGCGATCAGCTCGGCGAAGAGATCATGCAGTCGATGCAGCAGGCCAGCGAGGCGCTGGAGTTCGAGCGCGCCGCACGCTTACGCGATCTGCTGTCGTCGTTGCGCAGCATGCAGAACCGCCAATACGTCGACGGCCGCGCAGCCGATCTGGATGTGCTGGCCTGCGCTACGCAATCCAGTCAGGCCTGCGTACTGCTGCTGAGTTTTCGCGATGGCCGCAATCTCGGCACGCGCTCGTTCTTTCCCAAGACCAATGGTGAAGACAGCGCAGACGAAATCCTCGGTGCGTTCGTGTCGCAGTACTACGCCGAGCATTCGCCGCCGCGCGAGATCCTGCTCGACCGCGAAATCCCGGAGACGGAGCTAATCGAGGCCGCCCTCAGTACCGCGGCCGAACACAAGGTGGCGCTCAAGTGGAACGTGCGCGGCGAGCGTGCCGGTTATCTGCTGCTGGCCACGCGTAACGCCCAGCTGACCCTGGTTACCGAGCTCACCAGCCAGAGCGCGCAGCACGCACGCAGCGAGGCCTTGCGCGAGATGCTCGGGCTGGCCGAGCCGGTCAAACGCGTGGAGTGCTTCGACATCAGCCACACGATGGGCGAGGCAACCGTCGCCTCTTGCGTGGTGTTCGATGCCAGCGGCCCGGTGCGTGGCCAGTATCGACGCTTCAATATTTCCGGCATCACCCCGGGCGACGATTACGCAGCCATGCGGCAGGCAATCGAGCGTCGCTTCCGTCGCGCGGTGGAAGAGAACGGCGTGCTGCCCGACGTGCTGCTGATCGATGGCGGCGCCGGTCAGCTGGCGCAGGCACAGGCTGCGCTGGCCGACCTGGGGGTCGAGAACGTGTGGCTGGTCGGCGTGGCCAAGGGCGAAGAGCGCCGGGCAGGGCACGAAGCATTGATCATGGCCGACGGCCGCGAGTTGCGGCCAGGCGCCGCGTCGCCGGCACTGCAATTCATCCAGCAGGTGCGTGACGAAGCGCACCGCTTTGCCATCACCGGCCACCGTGGGCGTCGCCAGAAGGCGCGCATGACCAGCAAGCTTGAGGATATTCCCGGCATCGGCCCGCGGCGTCGCGCAAGTCTGCTCAAGCATTTTGGTGGGCTGGTCGGGCTCAAAGCGGCCGGCGAGGCCGAGATTGCGCGGGTGGAGGGGGTCAATGCCGCACTTGCCGCGCGAATCTACGCTAACCTGCACGGGCTGGCGCTTCCCGATGCGGCAGGCGAGTCGAGTCCGTAATGAAGTTGACCATCCCCACGTGGCTGACACTGCTGAGGATCCTGATGATCCCGGTGTTGGTGGTGGTGTTCTACCTGCCGTACACGTGGACGAATTTCGCGTCCGCTGGCGTGTTCGCCCTGGCTGCCATCACCGACTGGCTGGATGGCTGGGTCGCACGCCGCTATCACCAGCATTCTGCGTTCGGCGCGTTTCTGGACCCGGTCGCCGACAAGTTGATGGTCGCAGTGGCCCTGTTCCTGATCGTGCAGGGCCACCCCACGCCGTGGATGGCATTCTGGGCTGCAGTCATCGTCGGGCGCGAGATTGCCGTGTCTGCGCTGCGCGAGTGGATGGCCGAGATCGGCCAGCGTGCCAAGGTGCGCGTGGCGGCGATCGGCAAGATCAAGACCACCGCGCAAATGGTCGCCTTGCTCTTTCTGTTGTACTCGGTGACGCCGGGACAAATGCCCACGCATGAAATCTGGCTGGGTAACCTGATTTTTCGTGCCGGTTACTGGACGCTGGCCATTGCTGCCTTGCTGACATTGTGGTCGGGTTTCCAGTATTTGCAGGCCGCCTGGCCAAGCCTGCGCGCCGATGAAAAGGCAGCGATCAGCAGCAAGCCGAAAAAAATCGAAAGCAACAGTTGACAGCTATCCTGTTCGCTGTAGAATCTCGCCTCCCAAGCGGGAATAGCTCAGTTGGTAGAGCGCAACCTTGCCAAGGTTGAGGTCGCGAGTTCGAGTCTCGTTTCCCGCTCCAATTCTAGACAAGGCCCCGTGTCAGGGGCCTCGTTGTGTCAAGGCAGGATGCCTTGGGTTTGATGTTTCGGCCTGGTGGTAGAGTGGTTATGCAGCGGACTGCAAATCCGCGTACGCCGGTTCAATTCCGGCCCAGGCCTCCACATCGCATGCGCTGTTTTCTGTAGTCGGGAACGACAGTAGGACTA
Source organism: Xanthomonas oryzae pv. oryzae (assembly GCF_004136375.1). Taxonomy (NCBI): domain Bacteria; kingdom Pseudomonadati; phylum Pseudomonadota; class Gammaproteobacteria; order Lysobacterales; family Lysobacteraceae; genus Xanthomonas; species Xanthomonas oryzae. The sequence goes on along the minus strand of NZ_CP031697.1, from coordinate 2,880,043 downwards.
GCGTAACGAAGTGATAAGGCTTACAATTTCGCTCCGCGCGGGAATAGCTCAGTTGGTAGAGCGCAACCTTGCCAAGGTTGAGGTCGCGAGTTCGAGTCTCGTTTCCCGCTCCAATTCTTATTCTATGGACGTCCACTGAGGTCCATAGCTAGCTCGTGAGGCGCGAGGTGGTCGCTCAATACGCGCCACTACGCTCTAGTTGCGCCAACAACTCGCTGACCGATGCGTCCTGGAAACCGACCTCGCCATTGCGCTCGATGAATTCGAAGCTCAGGCCGGTCAGCTCGCTGCGGTCGGAAAATATCTGCCGCAACCCCTGGCCTTCGATCACATTGGTGTCGAAGGCCAAGCCGCGTTCGCGCAGGTGCTTGGCGGTGGCGTGGGCATCGTCGACGCGCAGGGCGATATGCGCGACGCCCGCGCCATGATGGGCGATCAGTCGCGACACCTGCGATTGCGGTTCGGTACTTTGGCAAAGCACGAAGATGAGATCGCCATGCTGCATCTCGGCCGAACGCATGCCGGTGGTCTTGCCGGTGATGTGGCGTCGTCCCGTCAATACAAAACCGAGTTGATCGCGAAACAGCGCGATTGACGCTTCCAAGTCGTCTACCGCCAGCGCGATGTGGTCGATCTTGTGGTAACGCAGAGCACTATCGGGTTGTTGGACGCTATCGGTCATTGAATGCTCCGTATGCCATCGTGTGATGCGCGGCATTGCTGACGAAAACCATTTCGGCAAGCGCATGTGCGCCGATTTTAAAAGAGTCGCCTGCATTCGCGCCGCTGGAGAGAAATTCAGCGCTAGCTTCGCTCAGAACGAAGGTTCAAAAATAACCTGGGCGAATTCAACTCCGATTCGCAACGCTGTTGAGGACCTCCTCGGAGAAGACTTCGAGGGGCGTTTTGAATCCAAGTATCTTGCGCGGACGATTGTAGAGCCGCTGCTCGATCCATCGCAGGTGCGCATCGGTGATGGTGCTGAAATCGGTCTGTCGTGGCAAGTATTGGCGTGTCAATCCGTTGGCATTCTCGTTGCTGCCGCGCTGCCATGGGCAGTACGGATCTGCGAAATAGAAATCGCTCTGCAGGCAGGCGGCAATGAGCCGATGATCAGCGAACTCCTTGCCGTTGTCGGCGGTGAGGGTGTGAACTGCATGGCGCAGGCCGCCCAGTCGCTGGACAATGGCGTTGCGCACGTTCTCGGCGGTGCCGTCGGGCGAGTAAGCCAGCAGATGCAGGCGACTGCGGCGTTCGGTCATGCTGACCACCACGCCCTTTCCGTGTGAGGCCCTGATGGTCTCCAGCTCCCAGTCGCCGATACGGCTTCGCTGCTCAACCACACTGGGGCGCTGTGTCCAGCTGCGCCGATGCGTCAGCTGCCCGCGGCCATCGCGCACGCCACGCCGACGGCGCTTGCGGCGGCGTTTGCGTAGATGCATGAACAACTGACCACCGCGCTTCTGATCGGCGTCGATGTGCCGATAGATCGATGCGTGACTGGCCAAGCCGGTGCGACCGGCGATCTGTTCGGGACTGAAGTCCTCCCTCAGCAGGTCCTCGATCTGGCCGATACGCTCAGCGTCGATGCGTGGACGCCGGCTGGCCTGTGTGCGCCGATGCTCGCTGATGCGCTGCGCGTGATCGGGCCGGTACCGCGCAGCGTGCTGGTTGCGGCGCAGTTCGCGGCTGATCGTGCTGGGCGCACGCGAGTCTGTAAATTGAACTGTGTAACTGCCCTTTGACAAGCGACTGGCCCGGACCGGAGAGGAGCAGGCAAGTGGAACTGGATAAGACGATGCTGGACGAACTGACGTCAGGCTGCAAGACGCCACAGGACGTGGAGAAGCTGTTTTCGCAAATGTTGCAGCACATGATCAATCGCTCGTTGGAGGCGGAGATGCAAGCCCATGTGGGCCATGCGCCGCATGGGCGCTCAGGCGGCAACGTGCGCAATGGCAAGAGCCGCAAGACGGTGCAAAGCGCGTTGGGCGAGTTGCAGATCGAGACCCCGCGCGACCGCGCGGGCACGTTCGCGCCACAGTTGGTGAAGAAGCGCCAGGTGCGGCTGGCGGGGATGGAGGAGAAGATTCTGGCGTTGTACGCGCGCGGCATGACCACGCGCGACATCGAGTCTGCGCTGGTGGACGTGTATGGGGTGGAGATATCGCATGGGTTGATCGCACAGGTGACCGACGCGGTGCTGGAGGAGGCGCGGGCATGGCAATCGAGGCCGCTGGAGGCGATCTATCCGATCGTGTGGCTGGACGGCATCGTGGTGAAGGTGCAGCACAACAAGCAGGTCATCAACAAGGCCGCGCACGTGGTGCTGGGGGTCAACCTGCGCGGGGAGAAGGAAGTGCTTGGCCTGTGGTTGGCTGAACACGAGGGCGCCAAATACTGGCTGTCGGTGTTGACCGAACTGCGTCATCGCGGCGTGCGCGACATCTACATCGCCTGCATGGATGGCTTGAAGGGCCTGCCCGAAGCGGTGCAAGCGGTGTTTCCGCAGACGCTCACGCAACTGTGCATTGTGCATTTGGTGCGGGCCAGCCTGCGCTACGTCAACGCAGGCGACAGCAAGGCGGTTGTGGCTGCGCTCAAGCGCATCTATCAGTCGGCCACGGCGGAAGAAGCGGCGGCGGAACTGGAGGCGCTGGACACGCAGTGGGGCGACAAATACCGTGCGGTGGTCCGCTTGTGGCGGGGCAACTGGGACAACATCATCCCGTTCTTGCAGTTCGTGCCGCAGATCCGCAAGGTGATCTACACCACCAATGCCATCGAATCGTTGAACATGGTCATGCGCAAGCTCACCCGCAACCGGCGTATTTTCCCCAACGACGATTCGGCGCTCAAATCGTTGTTTTTGGCCGTGCGCGAGGCATCGAAGAACTGGCGGTCCATCCATCACTGGAAACCGGCTCTGCAAAGCTTCCAGGTGATGTTCGGCGAAGAACGCGTGCCGATGAATGCGCTATGAAAAACCTGGTTACACAGTTGGCTTGACAGACCCGCGCACGCTCCAGTGCTTCGGCGATCGCGCGCATCGACATCCCGGTTTCATGTAGCGCATGGAGACGCTATCGTTCCGACAGGTCCAGGCGGCTGGACGACATGGGCAACTCCACTTGGGGTGAAGTCGCTCAGGTCAGGTCGCCTGGGCCACTTCACAACCGTTGGTGTTGCGATTCAGAGTTGAAGCCGCCCGGTCATGCTTTTACGATATTCTACTTGCTGCGCAGGTAGAACCACGATGACCTGCAGACATTCTCCAAGGAGTTGGACGCGATGCAGGACGTGCAGAAGCGAGCCCCGGGATACGGGAGCAAGTGGTTCGGGATCAAGTGGTTCGGGATGTTGCTGGTCATTGTAGTGACGTGTGTTTCCGTCATTCCTACGATACAGATCGCGCACGCCTATGACTCGGGCGTCTGCAATGCAGGGACGCGCTTGTGCGATCAAGGCCAGGCTTATCTCAACGCCATCAAGGAAGGGAACGAGGCAATCTGCATTGGTGAGGGAAGCTTAGCAGCTGTCAATACGCACGCCAGTTTGGTACTCGACTTAGCCTATGCTCAACGCTACCAGGCGGTAGTTCAGTGCTACAGAGCGTTTGATAGCTATACCGGCGAATCTGGTCTAGGCGAAAGCTTTTATCCCCTAAAGTGCAGCGCCAGACCAACATTCACCCCTGCTGCCGGCAGTACTGGCAACCTATGCCAGGAAGGCTGCGAATACACGGTCAGCAATAACGGCGGCCAGCCGGTCGCCACGCCAAACGGCGCGGTCTGCTCGCCTCCGCCACCGCTCGATCCCGGCAAGAACAATGGCTGTTGCGATGGGAGCACTGGCCCGACCACCGCAGGCAATCCGGCCAATGTGTTCACCGGAACCAAGCTCGAAACGGCGGCCGACTACCGTGCGCCGGCAGGGCATCTGGAATTCATCCGGTATTACAGCAGTGCCGTCGGCCTGCAACCCACCAGCGTGCTCGGCAACACCTGGCGCCATAGCTACGTCCGGACCATCACCGTCGCCGATGCATCGACGCTGATCCTGACGCGTCCCAACGGTAACTTCTACACGTTCAAGAAGTCCGCCAATGGCACCTGGACACCGGACTGGGATGTGCGCGAAACGCTGTCCGAAGTGCAAGACAACGGGACGCTGACCGGATGGCAGGTGACTGCCATCGACGACAGCAAAGAGCAGTTCGATCTGGACGGCAAGCTGACCGGCATCAGCTATACCGATGGCGAGCAACTCACCCTGACTTACGCCGGCCGCCAGTTGCAATCGGTGACGGATACGCGTGGCCGTCGCCTGCTATTTGCCTACCAGGCAGGCAGGATCGCACAAATCGGACTCCCCGATGGAATGGTGCTGGCCTACGGCTACGACCCTCAGGCGCGATTGAGGTCGGTGACCTTGCAGACAGCTGCCGGAGCGGTGGCGTCGGCTATCGCCGGGTATGACTATGGCGATGCGCGCTTTCCGGACGCCTTGACCACCCACCGCGATGAGCAGGGCCAGGTGTATGCCTCGTGGAGCTACGATGCGCAGCAACGCGTCGTCCGCAGCGTGCACGGCGATCCGGCCGGCAAGATCGACGAGGCCACTATTGCCTACTCGGGGAACACTTCCACCGTCTCCAATGCGCTTGGCAATGCAGTAACGCGCACTGGCATCTCCAAGCTTGGCCAGGCCAAGGTCACCGCCGTCCAGGGCTTGTGCCCCGAATGCACGGTTGGGGCGTTCCAGTCGCGCAGCTACGACGGCAACGGCTACCCCGACCAGGAAGTCGATTTTGCAGGCGTCGCCACCGATTGGAGGTACAACAACCGTGCCTTGTTGGCCAGCAAGATCGAAGCGGCCAACAGCAGCAGCGGCCAGAAGCGCACGCTGCAGACGGACTGGCACCCCAGCTTCCGTGTTCCCACCGACCGGCGCACCTACGATGCCAATGATGTCCTGGTCGCAAGGACGGGCTGGACCTACAACACCAGGGGTCAGGCACTGACCGTATCGCGGACGGATCCAAGTGGAGGTCCTACCCGCGTCACCACCCAGCGCTACTGCGAAGACAGCGATGTTGCCGCCGGCAATTGTCCCTTGCCCGGCTTGATGCTGGCCAGCGATGGCCCACGCACGGATATCGCGGACAGCACCAGCTACAGCTATTACCTTGCCGACGACGCCAGTTGCGCGGCATCGCCGAGCTCCTGTCCGCACCACAAAGGCGACCTCTGGAAGATCACCAACGCCCTCGGCCAGACCACCGAATACCTTGCCTATGACGGTGCGGGTCGTCCGTTGTCGGTCAAGGACGCCAATGGCATCGTCACCGACTACAGCTACCACCCGCGCGGTTGGTTGACGGCCACCAAGGTGCGCGGCACCGATGCGTCCAGCGAGGCCGACGATCGCATCACCCGCATCGATTACTGGCCCACCGGGCTGGTCAAGCAGGTGACCCAGCCCGATGGCGCGTTCACGGCGTTCACCTACGACACCGCGCATCGCCTGACCGACATTGCCGACAACGCGGGCAACCGCGTGCATTACACGCTGGACAATGCCGGCAACCGCGTCAAGGAAGACACCCGCGATGCATCGGGCACCTTGAAGCGCACGCTCTCGCGCATCTACAACCAGCTGAGCCAGCTCAAGACGCAGGCCACCGCGGCCGGCGACCCCACCGATTTCGCTTACGACGCCAATGGCAACACCACGTCCGTCACCGATGCGCTCGGCACCGCCACCCAGAGCGACTACGACCCGCTGAACCGCCTCTCGCAGACGCTGCAGGATGTGGCCGGTATAAAGGCCGGTACCCGCTTCGACTCGACGCACAGGACAACCTCACCAAGGTCACCGACCCCAAGGGACTGGACACCACCTACGACTACAACGGCTTCGGTGACCTGGTGAAGCTCACCAGCCCGGATACCGGCGTCACCAGCTACACCTACGACAGCGCCGGCAACCGCGCCAGCCGGACCGACGCGCGCGTCACCACCACCGGCTATGGCTACGACGCACTCAACCGCCTGACCAAGGTCACTTACCCGACCACCAACCTCAACGTCACCTACACCTATGACGTGACCCAGACGGCCTGCGGCAGCGGCGAGACCTTCTCCGTCGGTCGCCTGACCAGGATGCAGGACGGCGGCGCCATCACCCAGTATTGCTACAACCGCTTCGGCGACCTGGTGCGCAAGGTGCAGAGCACCAACGGCAAGGCCCTTGTCCTGCGCTACGACTACACCGTCGGCGGCCGCCTGCAACGCATGACCTACCCCGATGGGGCGGTGGTCGACTACCTGCGCAACGCACTGGGCCAGATCACCGAGGTCGGCGTCACGCCGGCAGGCGGCAACCGTCAGGTGCTGCTGGGCAATGCCAGCTACTACCCGTTCGGCCCGGCCGCCGGCTGGACCTACGGCAATGGCCGCAGGCTCGCCCGCCGGTATGACCTGGACTATCGCCCCCAGGCCATCCAGGACACCCGGCCCGGCGGACTGGACGTCGGCTTCGACCCGGCCGGCAACCTCACCGCGCTGACGCCTGCCGGCAACACCACCCCGGAGGTCGGTCTGCGCTATGACGCCCTCGGCCGCCTGACCACCTTCACCGACGGCACCACCGGCACGGTGATCGACGGCTATAGCTATGACGCCACCGGCAATCGCCTCAGCGCCAAGGTCGGCACCACGACGCAGCCCTACACCTACCCGACCGACAGCCATCGCCTCAGCGCCGTGGCCGGCGTGGCCCGCAGCTACGACGCCACCGGCAACACCACCGCCATCGGCGGCAACACGCGCCAATACGTCTACGACAGCAATGGCCGCATGAGCCAGGCCCGCCGCGCCGGCGTGGTGACCATGAACTACCGCTACAACGGTAAAGGCGAACAGGTGCAGCGCTTCCTCGGCACCACCAACACCTACACGCTCTACGATGAAGCCGGCCACTGGCTGGGCGACTACGACACGAATGGCGCGCCCAAGCAGCAGGCGATCTGGCTGAACGACCTGCCGGTCGGCCTGCTCGCCAACGCCAACAAACTGCACTACATCGAACCCGATCACCTGGGCAGTCCACGCGTGGTGATCGACCCGACCCGCGATGTGGCGGTATGGACATGGAGCTTGAAGGGCGAGGCCTTCGGCAATACCGCGCCGGATCAGGATCCTGATGGAGATGGTGCAGCGCTAGTCCTGGATATGCGCTTTCCGGGGCAGCGGTTTGATGCGGCGAGTGGGTTGAATCAGAACTACTTTCGGGATTATGAGGCTGCGACTGGACGGTATAGACAGAGTGATCCGATTGGACTGAACGGAGGATTTTCCACATTCTCCTATGTAGAGTCATCCACATTTAAATACAGCGATGCATTTGGGCTTGTCAAACATACAAGTGGCCGCTGGATTGAATGTGGGAAAGGCTGCAGGATTCGGATCGACTTTACTTTCGATGAAGCCACGGGCAGTAAGATCAGGCACCTGCACTGGGAATGCAAAGGTGATACGGGAGAATGCGGCGAAAATGGACGTCCTTCGCACGGCGGCACATGGGATGACGCACCAAGCATAATCAAGGAATGCGCATTAAATAATGGCTTTTCTGGCAAGTCAATGACTAACGAGAACTTTAATTCACGAGAGTCAACTCCAGAAGTGTCTGTCGGTGCAAAAGCCGTACTCTATATCGGCGGTGCAGCAATTATATTTTTTGGATTTTTATCAGGGGCCGGAAGTTAATGAATGAAAAAAATCCAGTAGTTCCAGATCTTCATGATGCAATAATTGAGAGTATATCACTAGACTTCAAAAATCGCACACTAAAAATTCACACAAACCACCATCAATCAAGCGAAAGCTCAAAAAGAGCAAAATTGGTAATTAATTTTTATAAAGTAACAAGCTATTCATGCCTTTCCGACTTAGAATCCATACTAGATAATTCAAAATCAGGTAATATCAACTCGTGGTCTCCAGCCATGACCAAGGGAACAACATACATCTATCTAGTAGAGGGCTGCATTCAAGTATCTGCAGATCGCGTAGAAATTGATTGGAGTCTGTAAATTGAACGGCTACTTGAACGATCCAGCGCGAAATCTCGTCCTCGCCAGGATTGAAGGCTTACCTGGCACCTGGTCATGCGATGACTAAGCCAGCAGATGCAGGCGACTGCGGCGTTCGGTCATGCTGACCACCACGCCCTTTCCGTGCGAGGCCCTGATGGTCTCCAGCTCCCAGTCGCCGATACGGCTTCGCTGCTCAACCACGCTGGGGCGCTGTGTCCAGCTGCGCCGATGCGTCAGCTGCCCGCGGCCATCGCGCATGTCACGCCGACGGCGCTTGCGGCGGCGTTTGCGTAGATGCATGAACAACTGACCACCGCGCTTCTGATCGGCGTAGATGTGCCGATAGATCCATGCGTGACTGGCCAAGCCGGTGCGGCCGGCGATCTGTTCGGGACTGAAGTCCTCCCTCAGCAGGACCTCGATCTGACGGATACGCTCAGCGTCGATGCGTGGTCGCCGGCTGGCCTGTGCGCGCCGATGCTCGCTGATGCGCTGCGCGTGATCGGGCCGGTACCGCGCAGCGTGCTGATTGCGGCACAGCTCACGACTGATCGTGCTGGGCGCACGCGCCAATACATCGGCGATGGCGCGCATCGACATCCCGGTTTCATATAACGCATGCAGACGGTATCGTTCCGATAGGTCAAGGCGGCTGGATGACATGGGCAACTCCACTTGGCGGTGAAGTCGCTCAGGTCAGGTCGCCTGGACCACGTCACAACCGTTGGTGTTGCGATCCAGAGTTGAAGCCGCCGCCAGCAGATCACGGTGGGCCTGACTGGCGTATTGGCTACCGCGGTCGGTATGCATGATCAGTCCCGGCTTGGGCTGGCGCAGGACGATGGCCATCTGCAAGGCGCAGCACACCAGCTCGGCAGGCATGCTCGGTGCCATCGCCCAGCCAACGATCTTGCGCGAGTACAGGTCCAGCACGGCGGCCAGATACAGCCAGCCGCGCTCGGTGCGGATGTAGGTGATGTCGGCCACCCAGGCTTGGTCCGCAGCACTGGGCTTGAAGCGCCGATCCAGAACGTTGGCCGCCACAGGCAAGTCGTGCCGGCTGTCGGTGGTGTGGGTGAACTTGCGTTTCCAGCGCGCCTTCAGCCCGTGGCGCTTTATCAGGCGGCGGACCCGGTGGCGACCAGCGGGCAGGCCCTGGGCCTTCAGGCTGGCGCTCAATCGACGGCTGCCATAGTTGCCGCCGCTGGCCTGGAAGGCCGTCTGCACCGCTGCCGCAAGTACATCAGCGCGTGGAGCCGGTCGCCGTCGGCGCGCCGCATACACCCCCGAACGACTCACCCCCAGCAACCGGCACAGCCGGGCGGTTCTGGCCTTCTCCTGCCACTGCTGGATCATCTGCTGGATCACTTCAGTTCCCGGGCGAAGAAGGCCGACGCTTTTTTTAACAGGCTGTTGTCCTCACGCAGCCGTTGGTTTTCCCGCTCCAATTCACGGATGCGTTGCTGCTCGGGCGTCAGCGGCCGGCCTTGTCCCGGCTGGCCGCTCTGCTCGGCTTGGTACTGGGCCAACCAGCGGCGCACGGCGCTATCGACCAGATCACAGGTCGCGGCACACCTGACCCACACTCAGACCTTGGTCTCGGATCATCTGCACCACGTGCAGCTTGAAGGCAGTATCGAAATTCCTACGCGGGCGGGATGTCATATCGGGTTCGGTCTTCGTTGGGATGATCATCCCCTATCGAGGTGTCCACGAGATTTAGACCAGGACAGTTTCTTACTCGAATCCCTGCCGCCCCTCAGATCGTCCCTCCGACTGAGCCTGACTGAGGCAATAGCTCCATCAACCATGCGAGTTCCTCTTCGTTGAATGCCGGGAAATCATCCGCTGCCCCTGCGAAGGGGGCCGCATCTTGTTCCCACATCACGGTGCTGGACGCTGCCAGGTCGGCAGCGATGGGCGTACCAGGATCCGGGAGGCCGCCCCCGATCCTGGTACGCGGGCGTTTTACCCTCCAGCTGAGGGGCAAATGCAGCGCATCGTGCTGTTCGGGAACGCGCACCTCGAAAGATTGCTGTGCGGAGGGGCCGGTGACAGCACGATCCGATCGGGACCGTTTACGGCTGCTTGCCCGCGTCTGATCTCCCTCGTGCATTGGGCTGAGCGCATCAAGGTCACGCTCCAGCGAATCGGCGAATGCATGCAAAGACGCCTGATCCGGTGTTTGAGCTGAAGTAGGGGACGGTTTGGCCCTTTTCATCCCTGATGCCTGGAGGATACGGTCCCAACGCTGCGAGGCTGGGGGGAGCGTTCCACCGCGGGCTTCGAGTTCGGTGACGCCCACTCTGCGAAAGAGCTGTAACAACCCGTTCCTGCTCATCCCGAACTGCGTCATGGCCTCATCAAATGCGTGCGCTGGGTGGGAGTGGCACTGGAAAAACTCCAGCACGCGAACCACTTGCGCGAGGTCGGCAACGCGATGGGACGTGCGTTCGCCAATACGGCTATTGACTCTTCTGATCAAGTTCGGCGCGTGCGGCAATCCCTTTTTCACTGCATCCAGGGCAGGACGTCCGCCGAGGCAGGCCAAGGCGACGAGGTGGTCGTTGGTCAACGCGGCCAACGCCGGATCAGGGCGAGATAACTGGGCAACAATGCTCTCCAGCGCCTGCTTGCCGCCGCCATTGCTGGCAATGGCCACCACCTGGTTCGGGGTCAGACCATGGGCCTGGCACAGCACCGGCAACAGCCGTTGCACCGTCTCCAGCGCCTGCTTACCGCCACTATTGCTGGCGATGGCCACCACCTGCGCCGGGGTCAGGCCATGGTCCTGGCACAGCACCGGCAACAGCCGCTGCACCGTCTCCAGCGCCTGCTTGCCGCCACTATTGCTGGCGATGGCCACCACCTGGTCCGGGGTCAGGCCATGGTCCTGGCACAGCACCGGCAACAGCCGCTGCACCGTCTCCAGCGCCTGCTTGCCGCCATCGTGGCTGGCGATGGCCACCACCTGGTCCGAGGTCAGGCCATGGTCCTGGCACAGCACCGGCAACAGCCGCTGCACCGTCTCCAGCGCCTGCTTGCCGCCGCCATGGCTGGCGATGGCCACCACCTGGTCCAGGGTCAGGCCATGGTCCTGGCACAGCACCGGCAACAGCCGCTGCACCGTCTCCAGCGCCTGCTTGCCGCCAATATTGCTGGCGATGGCCACCACCTGGTCTGGGGTCAGGCCATGGTCCTGGCATAGCACCGGCAACAGCCGCTGCACCGTCTCCAGCGCCTGCTTGCCGCCAATATTGCTGGCGATGGCCACCACTTGGTTCGGGGTCAGGCCATGGTCCTGGCACAGCACCGGCAACAGCCGCTGCACCGTCTCCAGCGCCTGCTTGCCGCCACTATTACTGGCGATGGCCACCACTTGGTCCGGGGTCAGGCCATGGTCCTGGCACAGCACCGGCAACAGCCGCTGCACCGTCTCCAGCGCCTGCTTGCCGCCATTGCTGGCGATGGCCACGACCTGGTCCGGGGTCAGGCCATGGTCCTGGCACAGCACCGGCAACAGCCGTTGCACCGTCTCCAGCGCCTGCTTGCCGCCAATATTGCTGGCGATGGCCACCACCTGGTTCGGGGTCAGGCCATGGGCCTGGCACAGCACCGGCAACAGCCGCTGCACCGTCTCCAGCGCCTGCTTGCCGCCATCGTGGCTGGCGATGGCCACGACCTGGTCTGGGGTCAGGCCATGGGCCTGGCACAGCACCGGCAACAGCCGCTGCACCGTCTCCAGCGCCTGCTTGCCGCCGCCATGGCTGGCGATGGCCACCACCTGGGCCGGGGTCAGGCCATGGTCCTGGCACAGCACCGGCAACAGCCGCTGCACCGTCTCCAGCGCCTGCTTGCCGCCATCGTGGCTGGCGATGGCCACCACCTGGTCCGGGGTCAGGCCATGGGCCTGGCACAGCACCGGCAACAGCCGCTGCACCGTCTCCAGCGCCTGCTTGCCGCCAATATTGCTGGCGATGGCCACCACCTGGTCCGGGGTCAGGCCATGGTCCTGGCACAGCACCGGCAACAGCCGCTGCAGCGTCTCCAGCGCCTGCTTGCCGCCATCGTGGCTGGCGATGGCCACCACCTGGTCCGGGGTCAGGCCATGGGCCTGGCACAGCACCGGCAACAGCCGCTGCACCGTCTCCAGCGCCTGCTTGCCGCCGTTATTGTTGGCGATGGCCACCACCTGGTCCGGGGTCAGGGCATGGGTCTGGCACAGCACCGGCAACAGCCGCTGCAGCGTCTCCAGCGCCTGCTTGCCGCCGTTATTGTTGGCGATGGCCACCACCTGGTCCGGACTCAGGCCATGGTCCTGGCACAGCACCGGCAACAGGCGCTGCACCGTCTCCAGCGCCTGCTTGCCGCCGTTATTGTTGGCGATGGCCACCACTTGGTCCGGGGTCAGGCCATGGGCCTGGCACAGCACCGGCAACAGCCGTTGCACCGTCTCCAGCGCCTGCTTGCCGCCGTTATTGCTGGCGATAGCCACCACCTGGTCCGGGGTCAGGCCATGGGCCTGGCACAGCACCGGCAACAGCCGCTGCACCGTCTCCAGCGCCTGCTTGCCGCCGTTATTGCTGGCGATGGCCACCACCTGGGCCGGGGTCAGGCCATGGTCCTGGCACAGCACCGGCAACAGCCGCTGCACCGTCTCCAGCGCCTGCTTGCCGCCAATATTGCTGGCGATGGCCACCACCTGGTCCGGGGTCAGGCCATGGTCCTGGCACAGCACCGGCAACAGCCGCTGCACCGTCTCCAGCGCCTGCTTGCCGCCATGGCTGGCGATGGCCACGACCTGGTCCGGGGTCAGGCCATGGTCCTGGCACAGTACCGGCAACAGCCGCTGTACCGTCTCCAGCGCCTGGTTGCCGCCAATATTGCTGGCGATGGCCACCACTTGGTCCGGGGTCAGGTTCAGGGGGGCACCCGTCAGTGCATTGCGCCATGCATGCACTGCCTCCACTGCGGTCACGCCGCCACGTTTTGCAATCTTGAGAAGTTGGCCTGTGTCCAACTGTAACGGCGGACCTCTCAACTCCCTCGCCTCCGTGAGCAAGGCCTCCAGGGCGCGTGCGCCGGACCACTGTTTGCCGACGCCAACGATGTCTTCGTGTGTCGCCTCTGGCAACGCCCTGATTATGTCCTGATACGTGACAGCAACGGTCCCTAACGCTGCCGGGTGTTGGCTGAGCGCAACGATGTGCGCGTGTGTAAACCCATGGCCCACCAGTGCCTCGTGGTGCTGCGCCACTGTCGAACGCACCTTCGGTTTGATCTTCTCTTGCTGCTGCTGACTGTAGCCGAGCGTGCGTAGATCCACCTGCGCGGCCGGCGAAGCGTCGGAGGGTTGCGCCGCACGCCGTCGCGGGGCCGGCTTGGCGCGCGGCGGCCGCGCGGCAGTGACAGCGACACGCACGGTGGGTGGCGGGTCATCGGCTGCACGCAGACCCGATTGCACCTCATCCCATTCTGCTGGGGCAGCCGCTGTATGCGGCGTGCCGACGGCAGGCATCGAATCAAGAAGCGATATATCAAGAAGCGACGGATCGAACTGACGGAGCAGATCGCTGAAGCTGCCCGCCGAGAACGCAGGCGAGGGCGCAGGGGGAGATGGCAGCCGGGTCCGGGACATTGTCCGCCGAGCGGGCAAGCCATCCAGGGGGCCGCCAGCAGGCGGAGCCCCCCCCGATCTGCAGTCGGCTGAACCCTATCCGGTTGGGGTCCGGGCAGAAGCTCGCGGGCAGGACTTGGCGTGCGCGAACGAATGGGATCCATCAGGCATACCTCTTTACATGGTTGCCTCCAGACTAGCGGTCTGTGGTCCCTACATAGCTTCCGAGGCCGCATGGCAGTACACAACTTCGGGTGATCCTGGCAACCCTCGACGACCAGGGTGAGGCGCAGACATGAAGGCGATCCCGGACCCGCATGGAGGATCGGCAGAAGGTTGTGAAAAATTTCTGTGCTGACAGCGAGTGAACCCACTTTTGGCTGTTTTTTATACGAATCCCTGCCAACCCTCGAGTACGTCCCGCAGGTAGATCATTTCTGCGCCTTGAGACAAACGCGACCCCGGAGACCTGGTGGCAGTAGGCGTTCGCGGGGTCGCCGAGCGCGTATTGCGTTCTTCGGACATCATCAGCGACCACTCCCGTGCGATGGCGCAGGTCAGCGCCCAGTACCGCATGCCGCAGGGCTCGATGTCGTAATTTTCTGGTGTGAAGAATCGATGTCCCTGAAAACCAAAACCGGCCCAAGGGCCGGTCAGGTCTACGCGCTCGTAGGTGTCAAAGGTCATTGTTCAGTCCGCTTCCTGTGGAGTGACCGGCAGTAATCGTGGTGCCGGTAGTCCTGCGCTGACGCTGCGCAGCGTGAAGTAGCCCAGGCACAGGGCCACCACACCTGCGAACGCTGCGGTCATCAGCTGGCCGACGCAGATGCCCAGGGCGATTTCCCACCAACGCCCATCTTGGTTGTTCTGCGGTCTGTAGCTCATACGGTCCCCAATGACGATGCTCCGGGATTGTAGGGGTGTAGGGGCATCGCCCCTACGGATAACGCCTCACCCGCGCCGTGGACTTCGTGGCCCACGTGTACGCCGGACCACACGCGCTCTGTCGGCGAACCCCGCGCGATCCACCACTGATAACCGCATTTCACGCCTGCGCCGGAGTAGAGGGTCGGCAGGGATTCGTGTAAAACACAGCCAAAAGTGAGCTAACTTGCTGTCAGTAAAGGTTTCTTGCTCGAATCCCTGCCGCCCCTCAGATCGTCCCTCCAACTGAGCCTGACTGAGGCAATAGCTCCATCAACCATGCGAGCTCCTCTTCGTTGAATGCCGGGAAATCATCCGCTGCCCCTGCGAAGGGGGCCGCATCTTGTTCCCACATCACGGTGCTGGACGCTGCCAGGTCGGCAGCGATGGGCGTACCAGGATCCGGGAGGCCGCCCCCGATCCTGGTACGCGGGCGTTTTACCCTCCAGCTGAGGGGCAAATGCAGCGCATCGTGCTGTTCGGGAACGCGCACCTCGAAAGATTGCTGTGTGGAGGGGCCGGTGACAGCACGATCCGATCGGGACCGTTTACGGCTGCTTGCCCGCGTCTGATCTCCCTCGTGCATTGGGCTGGGCGCATCAAGGTCACGCTCCAGCGAATCGGCGAATGCATGCAAAGACGCCTGATCCGGTGTTTGAGCTGAAGTAGGGGACGGTTTGGCCCTTTTCATCCCTGATGCCTGGAGGATACGGTCCCAACGCTGCGAGGCTGGGGGGAGCGTTCCGTAGCGGGCTTCGAATTCGGTGACGCCCACTCTGCGAAAGAGCTGTACCAACCCGTGCCTGCTCATCCCGAACTGCGTCATGGCGTCATCGAATGCTTGCGCTGGGTGGGAGTGGCTCTGGAAAAAACCAAGCACGCGAACCACGTGCGCGAGGTCGGCAACGCGATGGGACGTGCGTTCGGGAATACGGCGATTGATTCTTCTGATCAATTCCGGCGCGTGCGGCAATCCCTTTTTCACTGCATCCAGGGCAGGACGTCCGCCGAGGCAGGCCAAGGCGACGAGGTGGTCGTTGGTCAACGCGGCCAACGCCGGATCAGGGCGAGATAACTGGGCAACAATGCTCTCCAGCGCCTGCTTGCCGCCGCCATTGCTGGCGATGGCCACCACCTGGTCCGGGGTCAGGCCATGGTCCTGGCACAGCACCGGCAACAGCCGCTGCACCGTCTCCAGCGCCTGCTTGCCGCCATCGTGGCTGGCGATGGCCACGACCTGGTCCGGGGTCAGGCCATGGGCCTGGCACAGCACCGGCAACAGCCGCTGCACCGTCTCCAGCGCCTGCTTGCCGCCGCCATTGCTGGCGATGGCCACGACCTGGTCCGGGGTCAGGCCATGGGCCTGGCACAGCACCGGCAACAGCCGCTGCACCGTCTCCAGCGCCTGCTTGCCGCCATCGTGGCTGGCGATGGCCACGACCTGGTCCGGGGTCAGGCCATGGGCCTGGCACAGCACCGGCAACAGCCGCTGCACCGTCTCCAGCGCCTGCTTGCCGCCATCGTGGCTGGCGATGGCCACCACCTGGTCCGGGGTCAGGCCATGGGCCTGGCACAGCACCGGCAACAGCCGCTGCACCGTCGCCAGCGCCTGCTTGCCGCCGTTATTGTTGGCGATGGCCACCACCTGGTCCGGGGTCAGGCCATGGGCCTGGCACAGCACCGGCAACAGCCGCTGCACCGTCGCCAGCGCCTGCTTGCCGCCGTTATTGTTGGCGATGGCCACCACCTGGTCCGGGGTCAGGCCATGGTCCTGGCACAGCACCGGCAACAGCCGTTGCACCGTCTCCAGCGCCTGCTTGCCGCCGCCATTACTGGCGATGGCCACCACCTGGTCCGGGGTCAGGCCATGGTCCTGGCACAGCACCGGCAACAGGCGCTGCACCGTCTCCAGCGCCTGCTTGCCGCCATGGCTGGCGATGGCCACGACCTGGTCCGGGGTCAGGCCATGGTCCTGGCACAGCACCGGCAACAGCCGCTGCACCGTCTCCAGCGCCTGCTTGCCGCCATCGTGGCTGGCGATGGCCACCACCTGGTCCGGACTCAGGCCATGGTCCTGGCACAGCACCGGCAACAGGCGCTGCACCGTCTCCAGCGCCTGCTTGCCGCCGTTATTGTTGGCGATGGCCACCACTTGGTCCGGGGTCAGGCCATGGGCCTGGCACAGCACTGGCAACAGCCGCTGCACCGTCTCCAGCGCCTGCTTGCCGCCACTATTGCTGGCGATGGCCACCACTTGGTCCGGGGTCAGGCCATGGGCCTGGCACAGCACCGGCAACAGCCGCTGCACCGTCTCCAGCGCCTGCTTGCCGCCGCCATGGCTGGCGATGGCCACGACCTGGTCTGGGGTCAGGCCATGGGCCTGGCACAGCACCGGCAACAGCCGCTGCACCGTCTCCAGCGCCTGCTTGCCGCCATCGTGGCTGGCGATGGCCACCACCTGGTCCGGGGTCAGGCCATGGTCCTGGCACAGCACCGGCAACAGCCGCTGCACCGTCTCCAGCGCCTGCTTGCCGCCACTATTGCTGGCGATGGCCACCACTTGGTCCGGGGTCAGGCCATGGGCCTGGCACAGCACCGGCAACAGGCGCTGCACCGTCTCCAGCGCCTGCTTGCCGCCAATATTGCTGGCGATGGCCACCACTTGGTCCGGGGTCAGGTTCAGGGGGGCACCCGTCAGTGCATTGCGCCATGCATGCACTGCCTCCACTGCGGTCACGCCGCCACGTTTTGCAATCTTGAGAAGTTGGCCTGTGTCCAACTGTAACGGCGGACCTCTCAACTCCCCCGCCTCCGTGAGCAAGGCCTCCAGGGCGCGTGCGCCGGACCACTGTTTGCCGACGCCAACGATGTCTTCGTGTGTCGCCTCTGGCAACGCCCTGATTATGTCCTGATACGTGACAGCAACGGTCCCTAACGCTGCCGGGTGTTGGCTGAGCGCAACGATGTGCGCGTGTGTAAACCCATGGCCCACCAGTGCCTCGTGGTGCTGCGCCACTGTCGAACGCACCTTCGGTTTGATCTTCTCTTGCTGCTGCTGACTGTAGCCGAGCGTGCGTAGATCCACCTGCGCGGCCGGCGAAGCGTCGGAGGGTTGCGCCGCACGCCGTCGCGGGGCCGGCTTGGCGCGCGGCGGCCGCGCGGCAGTGACAGCGACACGCACGGTGGGTGGCGGGTCATCGGCTGCACGCAGACCCGATTGCATCTCATCCCACTCTGCTGGGGCAGCCGCTGTATGCGGCGTGCCGACGGCAGGCATCGAATCAAGAAGCGATGTATCGACTTGACGGAGTAGATCGCTGAAGCTGCCCGCCGGGAACGCAGGCGAGGGCGCAGGGGGAGATGGCAGCCGGGTCCGGGACATCGTCCGCCGAGCGGGCAAGCCATCCAGGGGGCCGCCAGCAGGCGGAGCCCCCCCCCGATCTGCAGTCGGCTGAACCCTATCCGGTTGGGGTCCGGGCAGAAGCTCGCGGGCAGGACTTGGCGTACGCGAACGAATGGGATCCATCAGGCATACCTCTTTACATGGTCGCCTCCAGACTAGCGGTCTGTGGTCCCTACATAGCTTCCGAGGCCGCATGGCAGTACACAACTTCGGGTGATCCTGGCAACCCTCGACGACCAGGGTGAGGCGCAGACATGAAGGCGATCCCGGACCCGCATGGAGGATCGGCAGAGGGTTGTGAGAAATTTCTGTGCTGACAGCGAGTTAACCCACTTTTGGCTGTTTTTTTACACGAATCCCTGCCAACCCTCTAGAACATCTCGATCTCGATCTCGATCTCGATCTCGATCTCGGCGCGTGCGCCGTGGCGACATCTCCTGCTGAACGGGCACTAGACCTTCCAGAGTAACGGCAACTTGATCGATCTGGGTGCGCTCGTGGCGGGGTTGGAATTGGGGTGAGGGGGGGCGGAATTTTCCGGGGTTCCGGCTTACATCCCCCAAAAGTGAGTTGACTCGCTGTCAGTGAAGGTCTTTGACACGAATCCCCGCCGCCCCTTAATCCTGCCGGGCACGATGGCGCCAGCCGGGCGGCTGACGCCATCGTCCGGCTCAACGGGCCTCGATTGCCCCCAGGTCCGGTGCAAGCCCGTTGAAGGGCTCACCGGTATCGGCGCCGGCGTCGATCAACGCGCTGCCCGGTGCCAGGGTGGCGAAGGTGATGATGGGTAGGTCGCCGTTGGCCTGGCGCGGACGCATGAGCTGGCTCTCGTCCAGGCTGACGAAATCGCCCGCACTGACCACAAGGAGAAGATTGAACGAATTGCGGCCGATATCGTTCTCGCTCGCAGACCCCAGGTTGATCATTTCGATGCGCGTTCCGAATCCCAGGTTATTGGCCAGATGGTGGTCGTATCCCGACACGTCAGTGACGTTGTTGCTCAGGGTGGACTGCATGTCGTAGTTGGCGCGGCCGTTCTTGATCGATGTGTTGCTGATCCACTCCTGCCCACCTATGTGGTGATTGGCGTAGAGGCCGTTGGATCGATTGCCCACTGCCGGATTGAACTGCACGATATGGCGCGGCACCGGCTTGGGATAATCGCTTCCGTTGCGGCCGTAGCCGCCTGCCTTGAAGCCTGCGCCATTGCCCAGCGGGGTGAATGCGCTGTGTACCCGTTGTAGAACGACCAGTTGTGTTGCAGGGTGACTGCGGCAGCGGCATTGATCAGGTCGAAGGGCGGTCTCAAGAGTCAAGTGCAACACCTCGAGAGACCTGCTGTTAGCGCAACGTATGGACGGACAGCCCAGCAGGCCATTGATTGTGCAAAAGTTACGTGAGCCAGTGTTTTAAGAGAAAACGCGGGTCTGCAGTGGAGAAAAGTGTTGCACTTGGAACTTGAGTCGGCCTTCCCTCGAGCGTTGCTCGCTTGATGTCTACGCCACCTGGCAGGCCCAGGGTGGGGCGCAACGAGCCATGCCCGTGCGGCAGTGGCAAGAAGGCCAAGCAATGCCATCCGGAGTGGACCTAAATCCTGACGCGTCACGAAATGCCGGGGATGCCCTATGAAGCGCCAATGGCGCATGGATGCGCCGCTCTGCACTTAGCGGCTGGAGCCGCGCAAGAGTGCGGGCCAGCGTCGGGCAGCCACCCGACCGCTGACCCGTTTTTCACTGCCTATCAGGGCAATTCTTGCCGGTGGCAGCAACCACCGGCAACACTCAGGGCCGCGTTGGAGGCGGCACGCATATGAAACCACAGAACCAGACTGAACATAATATACATTATGCGAAGTCGTACTGTTGACGCTGCTTTGCACCGTCGCGGTCTATTACTGCAGCCCACTCCACAGGAAGCGGACTGGACAATGACCTTTGACACCTACGAGCGCGTAGACCTGACCGGCCCTTGGGCCGGTGATTGCCGCGCAGGAAATGCCCCCGTTCCCGCAGGCATACACCCCATTTGCCGCGGACATACGCCGCACATTTCTCGGAGCCTGGACAAGTCGCCCCAGCTTTGATGGAACGACGGAAAAAACGCCCCGGAGTTGACCAGAACAGCCGCCAGTACTGAAATCTGGACCTTAAGTTCCAGCAGCGCTGCTCCATAGGACGACAAGTTCCTGCAGCTCTGGACCTGGTTCATCAGCGAGCTTCTATCGCTTCGCGGCGGCTTCGATCGCAGCGTGTGCGCGCCATCACTTGGTCGTGCGAAATCGTCGGCCGCGTGTCGGCCATGGCGCGCTCGATCTTCGCCCGGAACCACCAGTCGTAGTCGGCGGCTTCGGTGGACTCAAATTCGGAAACACGGGGATCGAGCTTGGCCATGCCTACTTCAAGATGGAACGACGGAAAAACTGCCCCGGATTCGCCAAGATTGCATACCGATGGCGGCGGTTGCGAGTGCAATGACCTCCTTGAGGCCAGATCGGCCTAGTGTTCCCAGACCTTAGTAGAAGTCACTGCGGCTTTGTTGGTAGCTCTCGAAGGCTTGCTCGATCTCCGTATCAGTGGGATCTCGGTAGATCGAGCCACTGGACTGTTGCAATCGATGAGTGACACGGTACCAGCCCCGAAAATCGTCGAAGGAAAAGACGAAGCCCGACTTGGCAACAACGTCCTCTGGAGGAAGCGCAGGTTCATCCTTTAGCCTTTTCACCACGCCGGCCGCAGCATCTGCTGTCGCGATTGCTGTGCCCTGGCCTTTATCAAGATGGAGGGAAAATGTTGCAGCCCATACCTGAGGCACAGCCTGAGACAACAGCCATGATCGGTACTGCGGATCTAGGGCCTGTTAACACATTCGAAGCCCATCAACGACCAGAACGAAGCTGAGGAAGCCAAGGAACATGACATCCAGCTTCTCGAAGCGCGTGAAAATCCGTCGGTAGCCCTTCAAGCGACGGAACAGCCTCTCCACTTCGTTGCGCCGCTTGTACATTTCCTTGTCGTACTCCCAAGGATCGACCCGATTGGACTTGGGTGGAACCACCGGCACGAAGCCAAGATCGAGCGCCAACTGGCGGGTTTCATTGCCTTCGTAAGCGCGATCCATCAGCAGATGAACCGGCCGCTCCACTGGCCCCAGGTGTTCAAGCAACGCGCGGCCTGCGGGTGCGTCATGTGCGTTGCCAGGCGTCAATCCGAACGTGATGGCTGTTCGAGCATCTGCGGCAACCATATGAATTTTGGTGTTCCATCCGCCGCGCGATTTCCCGATGGATTGTGGGCCGTTTTTTTTAATGCGCCAGTGCCATCCGGATGCACCTTGATGCTGGTGGAGTCCAGCGAGACCGCTTCGATTTTGATGCGCACGATCTGGCAGGTCTGCAATTGGGCGAACATCCGGTCCAGCACACCGGACTTGGCCCAACGGTTAATGCGCGTGTACACCGTATGCCAGTTGCCAAAGCGCTCGGGCAGACCGCGCCATTTGCAGCCATGCTCTGCGACGTAAAGAAGGGCGTTGACTACCTGCAGGTTGGTCATGCTGACATTGCCGCGTTGCAAAGGTAGGCAATGCTCGATGAGTGCAAATTGTGCTGGCGTGATCTCCATGCCCAATAGTTTAATCGCTCGAGACATTAATGTTAACAGGCCCTAATCGGCGTCAGGTGGTAGGCGTCTTAGGTCGGCTGTACCGCCTGGATGTGAATTGCGACCAGATCACAGGGCGGGTGCTGAGTTATCGCCTGTCACCTTTGTCTACGGCCTGACCGTCGCTCCCGCCACATCGCAGCGTTCCTCCTCGCGCGCCCTCGGCGCGCACCCCGCATCGCGTGGCCTCCGGCCGCGCTCGCGCTTATTCGTCTGGAGTCATGCCATGACCGCAGGTACTTCCGCCACCCGCGACGAGTTCAAGCCCAATTCGCACGTCACCAACCCCACCCTTCCATACGAGCCGCGAAAGCTCACTCGCAGCGAACGCACCCGTCGTGAACTTTTCGTGTTCCACTCACCACGCAATGCGCGCATTGTAACCGTCACCGAGTTCCTGCACCTGACACTGGCCCTGCAGCTCGAATTCGATCCCAACCTGCAGTCCTACGTCGAACGCCCGCGGCGCATCGCGCTGTCGCCTCGACAGGACATCGACATTTCGTTCTGGACCCGGAGCAAGCAAGGCGAAGAGCGCTACTACTTGGCGATTCCCGCGTCGGGCACCATCGGGAGCACCAGCGGCGTCGTGTCCATCCGCGACCAAGAGACGCTCGACGCTGCCGCAGAGCGCCACGGACTCCGGCTGATCTACATCACTGAGCGCGAACTCATCTCGTCAATCGCCGACTGCGCCGTCCACTTCGAGCTGCTTCACCACGTATGGGCCTACCAGCGCCTGGTGACGCGCTCGACCATCCAGGACCAGATCCTGGCTCTGCTGACCAATCGCCCGCGCCTTACCCTCTCTGGCCTGATCCAGCACTTGGCAGTCGACGCCGATAACGTACGTGCCGTGGTCGCGGGAATGGTGCATGCAGGCAGATTGCGTCTGGTCGACTACACCGCCGGCAGTGCGCAGGCGACGGTGGAGGTATGCCATGCGCACTGACCGAACCGAGCTCTTTGATGCCGAGCAACTGCAGGAATGGTTCAAACCGGATCTGTCTACTGTGAAACCGGCGTTCGTCGACCGCTTCCAACGCCGCTGCGCCGCATTGACCGCAGTGCTCACCGAGGCAATGAGTTTGACCCGCGCCGCCGAGGCCAATGGGCTTTGCCGAAGCCGACTCAAGCGCATGGCGAGGCTCGCCCCACAGCTCGCACGCGACGGACACCCTTTCGGCTATCGCGTGTGCGTACCGTGGGGCACCTACGAGGGCAATGACGACACTGATGACCCGCAGATGCCATCCATGGCGGAGCCACATGCAATGCGCAAAGTGCTCCGTGCACAACCTACGATCGCGACCTGGATCGAGGGCTTCACCACGAAGCTTCCCCCCGGCCGCCCACCAAAGGCCTTTGAACGTTTGTTCGCCAAGATCGTCGCCGAGCTCAAGCGCCTGGATCAGCACGCGTTCTATCCACTAAATCAACCTGACCAGGGCCGGCGGGCGCTGCTGCGCTACTTGCGCAAAGTGCGTATCGATGACATCGCGGTGCCAACGCTGGACGAGATGGGCCCCTCCCTCACCGTACTCGCGGATGCCTTTCGTGGACGGCCGTTTGATCGTTCCGAGTTCGATGCACACTCGGTCGACATTGAAGCCGAACTTGGCGTGGCGCTGCCCAATGGTGGCGTGGTCAAGCGCCGGATCACTAAGTTGTGGTTCCTGTGCGAGGTGGAAATCGAATCTCGGGCGATCTTGGCCTGGACCTTGCGGGTCGGCCGCGCCTACAACAATCTTGATGTGGCGAGCTGCGTTGCACGGGCACTGTACCCTTGGACGCGCCGTGAGCTGACGATCCCTGGTCTGGAGTATGCCCCCGGCGCCGGAATGCCAAGCGGACTAATCGGTGATCGCGGTCGTCGACGCGTTCGTTGCATCGCTATGGACAATGCCAAGGCCCATCACTCGATTAGCTTCGAAGAGGCGATGGGACGTGCGCACGGCGCGATTCTTTACTTTGGGCGCGCCCATGAGCCGCGTTCGCGACCGGTAGTCGAACAACTGTTCTCGCGTCTGGAGCGTGGCGTACTCCGGGACTTGCCCGGCGGATTCGAGCCAGCCACCCGGTTGGGCGAGCGCAAGCTGCGAATCAGCAATTTCGCACCCGGCGATCTTCCAATCCAACTGCACCTGTTCGAAGAACTGCTCGATGTCCTGGTGGCCAACTACAACGCGACTCCGCACCCGGCACTCGGTAGCTTGAGTCCGCTGCAGTTCCTGCAGATGCAGACGCCACGCGCATTCGCGCTGTCCGTGCCCGAGCCAGAGAAGGACGCCCGTGAGATGGGCAGCGTACTGGTGCCGTTGGTCGTGCACGGGAACCGCAAGACCGGAGAAATGCCGCATGTGAACCATTTGTACGTGCGCTACCGCAGTTCCGAACTGGACCAGCGATGGGAGCTGGTCGGCAGAACCGTGCTGGCACGCATTTGCCGCCATGACCTGCGCACGCTGCTGCTGATGCGAAGCGCCACAGTGCCACTCGGCTTCGTCCGCGCGATGCCCCCATGGGACCGTGCACCCCACGACGAGACGACGCGTACCCTGGCCATGCAGTGGACCAAACTGAAGGGTGGGCTCTCGTTTGTCGGGTGCGAGTGCGCCGTGGAGGCCTACACGGATCACCTGCGAAAGCTGGCGTCCAGCTCCCAGAAAGCGGTGGACCAACTGGCGCGCATGCAGCAGGCGTCGGGCGCGAAACCACCTCAACCGAAACCGCTGCCGGCGGTCGATCTGACCGTACCCACTCCGCGGCGAGGCTGGGTCAGCTTCGACGGCTCGCGCGACCACTGACGGCCACTCACTTCTGCTCTAACCAATCTTGCGTGCGGAGGCTCACATGTCTTCGGAACAACACCCTATCTTCGTCCCGAACGGGTTTCATATCTCCACGCGGCCTATCGAGGCGTTCGCCAACTACGTGCTCAGCAACGTCGAACTGGACCACCATGGCGCCCCTGCCTACGGCGGTGGCGGTTTGGGCAAAACCAGCGCCCAGGAGTACCTAACTCAGAACGTGTCGCGATGGCTGGTGGATCGCGATAATAGGCCGATCGGCGTCGCCAGTCGTCTGATCATGCCCAGTGGGCAGCGACGCAGCGACGGCGCGTTCTATACCGCGCTCAACACTCGATTGAACCTGACAACTTCCGATCGCCTCACACCACAACGCGGCAAGGACCGGATCGTGAACTTCGTCAAGACACGATGCGGCCAAGCCGACCTGCCGTTGATGGTCATGTTCATCGACAACGCTCAGCGCATTACGCGGGCTGAGTACGACTATCTCGCTGACATCGACGAGCAGGTGACGGATGCGAAGCTGCGCCTGTTCATCGTTTTCGTCCGCCAAAACGACGCCACCGGCGTTAACGCGCATGACGACTGGGCCGGCTATCCCTCTCACCTACTGCGGCGCTGGTTTATGTCGACCCACGCCTTCCAACCCCTGATAGGGTTGGTGGAGATCGCGCACGCCCTGGATCGGTACGACCATTCGGCAACGTGGCCTACGCCGGACATGCCCTTCTCCCGGTTCTTCGCCCCGGGCGCGTACGACAGTGGCTGGCGCCTAGCGGCGCAGGCGGGTCTGATTCTTGAGGGCGTGATCGCGTTACGGGCCGAAAACAAGTTGCCGATCAGTGATGCCTGGCCGATGGCCACATTTGCCCTGACCGTTCGCCATCTGCTCGCCAACGCCGCTGAGGAGCGAGGTTTCGACGAAATGACGCCAGCACACGTGCGCGCCGCCCTGCTTGCGAGTGGCTACCTGAGACTAGAGTACGTTCGGGCCAACCTGATCTCCGGTGATGAGGCGGCGTAACATACCTAAAGCGGTACCCAGCAGCTCTGCGCCACTCGCGTTGTTGGGGGCCGACTTCGACATCTACCCGCACCTGTCCGGGTATGGGCTGCTGCTTCGCGTGTGCCGCCTGATGGCATTGGAGCCGCGCGAACTGGTTTCCTCTCTCGGCCTCCGGTTGAGGAAAGACATCAACCTGTTGGTGCAGGTTCAACGCCCCGGCCGCGCACAGATGGCCCTGTGCACGGCCGCAGGCGTCGACCCGGCGTACGCCAGAACGCATTGGCTCCCTGAAAGTTGGTCGCCGATCCAGACCTCCGGCACCCTGGATCGACCGGCCCCGGTTCGACAGTGCCCAGAGTGCGCGCAACATGGATACCACACGGCCGCGTTTCAGTTGCCATCAATCGTTGAGTGTCCTTGGCACGGTCAGCGATTGATCGAATCTTGCCCGCGCTGCCGCCGTCCACCTGTTTCCGCTGCTCGGCGGTCCCGAGCAAATGGGGGCCTGTCCTTGCGGCTTCGATCTGTTCGATGTCGATGTGGCATCGGCATAGATGCGGCGATTTCCATCGCTGCACGCAGAGGGTTGGCTTCAAGCCTACTGGCTTTGGGCCCGGGACCAGCGCACCACTCGCTATCTGGTAGCTCCCGATCGCGACTCCCGATGGCGCGAGCACTACCGTCACCAGGCGGCGCTCCCGGACGCGCTGCTGCTGGATGCCACTGCTCTTGAGATTGAAGAGTTCAATGCGGCGGGACTCGCCGAACTTGATAGGCGCCAGTGCTGGGCCTGGTGCCTGCTAGGCTCGGAACGTCCGATGACGTATGTTCCACTTCCTGCGCGTGTGCTTGCGATGCTAAGCGAAGTGAGCGAAGAGGTAGTTCGTGGACTTCCCGCGGACGTCCAAACCCCACTGGAGTTGGTCACCTTCCATGGCTTGGATGCCAAGGTGGCCTTGCGCGACAATGTCCACGCCCGTCCTGATTATTTCATCGCGCCCCACAGCCCTGCTCATGGCAATGAGATATGGTTGAACCTGTCGGTGATCGAGCCTGAAATTCTACAACTGTGCGGCCGCCTCATCGACCGCGTGATCGCGGCCTGTGGCCTCGAGCTAGACGACCAAGCCAGATCACTGCAGGCGGCGCGCAGTCACGCTCTGGAACAGATTGCCGGGCGAGACTGCCTGTTGCGCGCACTCGAAGGCCTGATCCGACGCGGCTACGCCCAAGGTCTGGATTTGGTGCTCCGCGGACATCTCCAAAGCAGCGTGAAGAGCAGCGTGAGCTGGTGGCTGCCATCGATCGAGGTCCGGGCTCGACCGGGACATCTCGACCAGATCCGAATCACTTGGCTTCGGGTGCCAACACCCGAAAGACGTCGAATCGTGGGCATTCCACTCACCATACCAGCGGCCAAGAAAGCCACCGCCCCTCCGTCGAGGCGGTCGCACCCTGCCGCCTCGCGGCCACGCAGATAGAACTTCGGGGCAGATTGTCGTCGCCAACGCAGACTCCGGGGCTATTTGTCGGCATCAGACTTAAGTTGGTGGTGTTTGAGCGAAGTTCGCCGCGAATGTGGCGATTTGTCTTCGACTCAAACTACCTAAGGATTCGCCCCGTCTCTCGTAAAAATTCTAATTATTCAATTAGTTATATCTGCGGCGAATTCTTGTCGTCAATCAGCAAGCATGTCACCGTACAGATTGCCAAGCGCAGCGAGCTGCATACCTTCAAGGTCATGCCCAAGCGCTGGAGTGTCGAACGCAGCTTTGCCTGGCTGGAGAAGAACCGGAGGCTATGGAAGAACTGCGAGCGAAGGCTCAATACCAGCTTGCAGTTCATCCACCTGGCGTTCCTGGCACTGCTGCTCAGGAGATCGTGAACAGGTTCTTAGGCGCGGCGAGTTACTACTCCTTAGCGCGGACGTGATCAAAAATGCCTTTGACGAAAGACAGCAGCGATCCCGTTGCTGGTTGGACGTGCAAGAAAGCCAATATTCCGACGACGATGATGATCCGAGGTACTCAAGGCCCAGCATCAAGTCGGCGAGTTCGGTCCGTCAACTACCGACCTGATTAGCACGCACTTTCAGCGGTGAACAGGGTGACATCACGCAGGGCCCGCTCGGACCACGGCTTGCTGGCGGCTGCGGCGGCCAGCAAGCTGGGCACCAGCCGGGTCAGATCGAAACGGCGGTTGAACCGCCACATCGTCTCTGCCAGGTAGCGCTGGGCGTATTTGGCGAATTTGAAGGCGTGATAGGCACCGTCCAGCGAACGCTTTAGGTTGGACAACACCACGTTCACCCAGCGTGCGTTCTCTGCCTCGCAGCGACTTCGACCGCTGCCTTCGATCACCGTGTGCGCGTGCTCGGCTTCCAGTGCTCGAAACGCACCGAGTCCATCACTGTAGACATCTGCTCCAGGATGCAGGCGTTGCCCGATCCATTCCGACAGCGCCGCCTTGGTGAAGCCTGGGACCGGATCCATCACCGCGCGCAATGGACGACCGTCTTCAGTGGTCTCCACGGCGATCACGAAAGGGCGCTTGTTCTCCGAGCCGCGCCCGGCCTTGCCACCGTTGCGTTCTCCGCCCAGGTAGGCATCGTCCAGTTGCACGATCCCGCCCAACTTGCGGTTCGCCTCGCGTTGGGTCATGGCCTGCATCAGCTTGTGCTTCATTCGCCACGCTGTCGGGTAGCTCACTCCCAGGTGTCGCATCAACTCCAGCGCGGACAGGTTCGTCTTGCTCTGGTCTGGCGATAGCAGGCCGTGCACTGCCAGTACGTGGTGCCGTGACGCTGGAATCGACTGTGCGCGGTAGCGGCGCAACGCGGACAAACAAAGCCCTGTGGCCAGCGCGAGATCTCCAACGCCTGCTCGCACTGCTGCGCGTTGCCATAGCGCTTGAGGAACGCCGGCAACGACAGCCCGGCTTGGAACTGCACACGATTCATGGCCATGATCTGGTCTCGGTGGAGCGACGGTCCTAGCATCGACCGGTCGGCTCTCACTGGCTGCGACTGTGCTGAAAGATCGTGCTAATCAGGACTACCGATGAGTGATGCGATCGCTGGGCTGATCCAAACCTACGTCGAAAACTATCGAGGAAAGCCGAGTCACGCCTTCCTGCTGAACACACAGCAAAACAGCCCGTTGTCGACAGAATCAGTGACGAAGATGTTCGCAAAGATATCCGCCTGCCTGCCACCATCGATCCGCCAAGAATTGAAGGACCGCAGTGGAAAATTGTCCGTCACACCCCATGACCTCCGCCATACGTGCGCCGTGGTTCGGCTGAATCAATTGCTCCAGCAAGGGGACTCGATGGACGAAGCCCTACAGAAGTTGCGCGCCTTCTTCGGTTGGTCAAGAGAGTCGCAGATGCCAGTTCGCTACGCCCGAGCAGTTTTTGAAGATCGCCTCTCGTCAGTCTGGAACGATGCGCTAGTTCCACTGTGTTACAAATAATCGTACCTTTGTGCCACTATTGGAAGACCTTCAGGCCGCGTGGGAGAGCTGTGTTGAATAGGACACTGGAAGTGCGTTTTGAACAGTACGGGGAAGTAGTTGCTGCCGCCCTGTCCCATGCGGATCGCAAACAGCCCGCACACTGGTACCTGAAGGGGTTGCTACTGCCTGGAGGGCGCAAGAGCGTGGAGCCCATGGCCGCGCGGGTGCACCCGCAGAACGTGCGCTCAGCCCATCAATCGATGCACCATCTGGTGGCCGATGCCGACTGGAGCGATCAAGCGCTGCTGGCGGCGGTGGCGGCACAGGTGCTGCCGACCCTGAGCAGGAAGAGCGCAGCTTGTCACTGGATCGTGGACGACACGGGATTTTCAAAGAAAGGGGGTGCATTCGGTCGGTGTTGCACGCCAGTACTGCGGCCGCCTTGGCAAGACGGACAATTGCCAGGTTGCCGTGAGTTTGTCGATCGCCAACGAACACGGCAGCCTGCCAGTGGGCTATCGGCTGTATCTTCCCGAGCAGTGGGCTCAGGACACTGTGCGGCGCAAGAAGGCAGGCGTTCCGGATCAGGTCGTGTTTCAGACCAAGACAGCTCTGGCCATGGATCAGATCGACAGCGCGCTGGCGACAGGGATTGCGGCAGGCGTCGTGCTAGCCGATGCGGCCTACGGCACCGAGACCCACTGGCGAGACCAGCTCAGCGAACGCGGCCTGCTGTACATGGTTGGCGTCCGCAGCAACACGAAGGTCTGGTGGGGATCGCACCAACCTGCGCCCATGCCGCCAGCCAGCCCTAAAGGCGGTCGGCCCCGCACACGACCGATGCGCGATAGCGCACATGCGCCGATCTCGGTACATGAAGTCGCGCAGAGCTTGCCCGCAAGGACGTATCGGCAGGTCAGCTGGCGCCAGGGCAGCGACGCAACGCTCAGTTCGCGGTTCGCGGCGGTGCGGGTTCGTGCCGCACACAATTGCCAGGCACATGACGAGCAGTGGCTGCTGATCGAGTGGCCGCCGGGAGAGTCCGAGCCCCGCCACTACTGGTTCTCGACGCTACCAAAGCAAACGCCGGTCAAGACACTGGAATGCAACGTCACCATCCCAACTCGATTGCCACGCTGGCCTTCGGACTGGCTAGGCTTATCGCCAGAAGCCTCCCACACTGCCCGTGTTGCGGGGTCTCACCGTACCAACGGATTCGGATTTAGTAACACAGTAG
Source organism: Xanthomonas oryzae pv. oryzae (assembly GCF_004136375.1). NCBI lineage: Bacteria > Pseudomonadati > Pseudomonadota > Gammaproteobacteria > Lysobacterales > Lysobacteraceae > Xanthomonas > Xanthomonas oryzae. Next base: position 2,849,828 of record NZ_CP031697.1, on the reverse strand, counting down.
AACTGACTCGCTGTCAGCACAGAAATTTCTCACAACCCTCTGCCGATCCTCCATGCGGGTCCGGGATCGCCTTCATGTCTGCGCCTCACCCTGGTCGTCGAGGGTTGCCAGGATCACCCGAAGTTGTGTACTGCCATGCGGCCTCGGAAGCTATGTAGGGACCACAGACCGCTAGTCTGGAGGCAACCATGTTAAAGAGGTATGCCTGATGGATCCCATTCGTTCGCGCACGCCAAGTCCTGCCCGCGAGCTTCTGCCCGGACCCCAACCGGATAGGGTTCAGCCGACTGCAGATCGGGGGGGGACTCCGCCTGCTGGCGGCCCCCTGGATGGCTTGCCCGTTCGGCGGACGATGTCCCGGACCCGGCTGCCATCTCCCCCTGCACCCTCGCCTGCGTTCTCGGCGGGCAGCTTCAGCGATCTGCTCCGTCAGTTCGATCCGTCGCTTCTTGATACATCGCTTCTTGATTCGATGCCTGCCGTCGGCACGCCGCATACAGCGGCTGCCCCAGCAGAGTGGGATGAGGTGCAATCGGGTCTGCGTGCAGCCGATGACCCGCCACCCACTGTGCGTGTCGCTGTCACTGCCGCGCGGCCGCCGCGCGCCAAGCCGGCCCCGCGACGGCGTGCGGCGCAACCCTCCGACGCTTCGCCGGCCGCGCAGGTGGATCTACGCACGCTCGGCTACAGTCAGCAGCAGCAAGAGAAGATCAAACCGAAGGTGCGTTCGACAGTGGCGCAGCACCACGAGGCACTGGTGGGCCATGGGTTTACACACGCGCACATCGTTGCGCTCAGCCAACACCCGGCAGCGTTAGGGACCGTTGCTGTCACGTATCAGGACATAATCAGGGCGTTGCCAGAGGCGACACACGAAGACATCGTTGGCGTCGGCAAACAGTGGTCCGGCGCACGCGCCCTGGAGGCCTTGCTCACGGAGGCGAGGGAGTTGAGAGGTCCGCCGTTACAGTTGGACACAGGCCAACTTCTCAAGATTGCAAAACGTGGCGGCGTGACCGCAGTGGAGGCAGTGCATGCATGGCGCAATGCACTGACGGGTGCCCCCCTGAACCTGACCCCGGACCAAGTGGTGGCCATCGCCAGCAATATTGGCGGCAACCAGGCGCTGGAGACGGTACAGCGGCTGTTGCCGGTGCTGTGCCAGGCCCATGGCCTGACCCCGGACCAGGTCGTGGCCATCGCCAGCAATGGCGGCAAGCAGGCGCTGGAGACGGTGCAGCGGCTGTTGCCGGTGCTGTGCCAGGACCATAGCCTGACCCCGGACCAGGTCGTGGCCATCGCCAGCAATATAGGCGGCAAGCAGGCGCTGGAGACGGTGCAGCGGCTGTTGCCGGTGCTGTGCCAGGACCATGGCCTGACCCCGGACCAGGTGGTGGCCATCGCCAGCAATAGTGGCGGCAAGCAGGCGCTGGAGACGGTGCAGCGGCTGTTGCCGGTGCTGTGCCAGGACCATGGCCTGACCCCGGACCAGGTGATGACCATCGCCAGCAATAACGGCGGCAAGCAGGCGCTGGAGACGGTGCAACGGCTGTTGCCGGTGCTGTGCCAGGACCATGGCCTGACCCCGGACCAGGTGGTGACCATCGCCAGCAATGGCGGCGGCAAGCAGGCGCTGGAGACGGTGCAGCGGCTGTTGCCGGTGCTGTGCCAGGACCATGGCCTGACCCCGGCCCAAGTGGTGGCCATCGCCAACAATAACGGCGGCAAGCAGGCGCTGGAGACGGTGCAACGGCTGTTGCCGGTGCTATGCCAGGCCCATGGCCTGACCCCGGCCCAGGTCGTGGCCATCGCCAGCAATAGCGGCGGCAAGCAGGCGCTGGAGACGGTGCAGCGGCTGTTGCCGGTGCTGTGCCAGGCCCATGGCCTGACCCCGGACCAGGTGGTGGCCATCGCCAGCAATGGCGGCAAGCAGGCGCTGGAGACGGTGCAGCGGCTGTTGCCGGTGCTGTGCCAGGCCCATGGCCTGACCCCGGACCAGGTGGTGGCCATCGCCAGCAATAGTGGCGGCAAGCAGGCGCTGGAGACGGTGCAGCGGCTGTTGCCGGTGCTGTGCCAGGCCCATGGCCTGACCCCGGACCAGGTGGTGGCCATCGCCAACAATAACGGCGGCAAGCAGGCGCTGGAGACGGTGCAGCGGCTGTTGCCGGTGCTGTGCCAGGCCCATGGCCTGACCCCGGACCAGGTGGTGGCCATCGCCAGCCACGATGGCGGCAAGCAGGCGCTGGAGACGGTGCAGCGGCTGTTGCCGGTGCTGTGCCAGGACCATGGCCTGACCCCGGACCAGGTGGTGGCCATCGCCAGCAATGGCGGCAAGCAGGCGCTGGAGACGGTGCAGCGGCTGTTGCCGGTGCTGTGCCAGGACCATGGCCTGACCCCGGACCAGGTGGTGGCCATCGCCAGCAATATTGGCGGCAAGCAGGCGCTGGAGACGGTGCAGCGGCTGTTGCCGGTGCTGTGCCAGGACCATGGCCTGACCCCGGACCAGGTCGTGGCCATCGCCAGCCATGGCGGCGGCAAGCAGGCGCTGGAGACGGTGCAGCGGCTGTTGCCGGTGCTGTGCCAGGACCATGGCCTGACCTCGGACCAGGTGGTGGCCATCGCCAGCCACGATGGCGGCAAGCAGGCGCTGGAGACGGTGCAGCGGCTGTTGCCGGTGCTGTGCCAGGACCATGGCCTGACCCCGGACCAGGTGGTGGCCATCGCCAGCAATATTGGCGGCAAGCAGGCGCTGGAGACGGTGCAGCGGCTGTTGCCGGTGCTGTGCCAGGACCATGGCCTGACCCTGGACCAGGTGGTGGCCATCGCCAGCCACGATGGCGGCAAGCAGGCGCTGGAGACGGTGCAACGGCTGTTGCCGGTGCTGTGCCAGGACCATGGCATGACCCCGGACCAGGTCGTGGCCATCGCCAGCCACGATGGCGGCAAGCAGGCGCTGGAGACGGTGCAGCGGCTGTTGCCGGTGCTGTGCCAGGACCATGGCCTGACCCCGGACCAGGTCGTGGCCATCGCCAGCAATGGCGGCGGCAAGCAGGCGCTGGAGAGCATTGTTGCCCAGTTATCTCGCCCTGATCCGGCGTTGGCCGCGTTGACCAACGACCACCTCGTCGCCTTGGCCTGCCTCGGCGGACGTCCTGCCCTGGATGCAGTGAAAAAGGGATTGCCGCACGCGCCGGAATTGATCAGAAGAATCAATCGCCGTATTCCCGAACGCACGTCCCATCGCGTTGCCGACCTCGCGCACGTGGTTCGCGTGCTTGGTTTTTTCCAGAGCCACTCCCACCCAGCGCAAGCATTCGATGACGCCATGACGCAGTTCGGGATGAGCAGGCACGGGTTGGTACAGCTCTTTCGCAGAGTGGGCGTCACCGAACTCGAAGCCCGCTGCGGAACGCTCCCCCCAGCCTCGCAGCGTTGGGACCGTATCCTCCAGGCATCAGGGATGAAAAGGGCCAAACCGTCCCCTACTTCAGCTCAAACACCGGATCAGGCGTCTTTGCATGCATTCGCCGATTCGCTGGAGCGTGACCTTGATGCGCCCAGCCCAATGCACGAGGGAGATCAGACGCGGGCAAGCAGCCGTAAACGGTCCCGATCGGATCGTGCTGTCACCGGCCCCTCCACACAGCAATCTTTCGAGGTGCGCGTTCCCGAACAGCACGATGCGCTGCATTTGCCCCTCAGCTGGAGGGTAAAACGCCCGCGTACCAGGATCGGGGGCGGCCTCCCGGATCCTGGTACGCCCATCGCTGCCGACCTGGCAGCGTCCAGCACCGTGATGTGGGAACAAGATGCGGCCCCCTTCGCAGGGGCAGCGGATGATTTCCCGGCATTCAACGAAGAGGAGCTCGCATGGTTGATGGAGCTATTGCCTCAGTCAGGCTCAGTTGGAGGGACGATCTGAGGGGCGGCAGGGATTCGAGTAAGAAACCTTTACTGACAGCAAGTTAGCTCACTTTTGGCTGTGTTTTACACGAATCCCTGCCGACCCTCTACTCCAGCGCAGGCGTGAAATGCGGTTATCAGTGGTGGATCGCGCGGGGTTCGCCGACAGAGCGCGTGTGGTCCGGCGTACACGTGGGCCACGAAGTCCACGGCGCGGGTGAGGCGTTATCCGTAGGGGCGATGCCCCTACACCCCTACAATCCCGGAGCATCGTCATTGGGGACCGTATGAGCTACAGACCGCAGAACAACCAAGATGGGCGTTGGTGGGAAATCGCCCTGGGCATCTGCGTCGGCCAGCTGATGACCGCAGCGTTCGCAGGTGTGGTGGCCCTGTGCCTGGGCTACTTCACGCTGCGCAGCGTCAGCGCAGGACTACCGGCACCACGATTACTGCCGGTCACTCCACAGGAAGCGGACTGAACAATGACCTTTGACACCTACGAGCGCGTAGACCTGACCGGCCCTTGGGCCGGTTTTGGTTTTCAGGGACATCGATTCTTCACACCAGAAAATTACGACATCGAGCCCTGCGGCATGCGGTACTGGGCGCTGACCTGCGCCATCGCACGGGAGTGGTCGCTGATGATGTCCGAAGAACGCAATACGCGCTCGGCGACCCCGCGAACGCCTACTGCCACCAGGTCTCCGGGGTCGCGTTTGTCTCAAGGCGCAGAAATGATCTACCTGCGGGACGTACTCGAGGGTTGGCAGGGATTCGTGTAAAAAACAGCCAAAAGTGGGTTCACTCGCTGTCAGCACAGAAATTTCTCACAACCCTCTGCCGATCCTCCATGCGGGTCCGGGATCGCCTTCATGTCTGCGCCTCACCCTGGTCGTCGAGGGTTGCCAGGATCACCCGAAGTTGTGTACTGCCATGCGGCCTGGGAAGCTATGTAGGGACCACAGACCGCTAGTCTGGAGGCGACCATGTAAAGAGGTATGCCTGATGGATCCCATTCGTTCGCGCACGCCAAGTCCTGCCCGCGAGCTTCTGCCCGGACCCCAACCGGATAGGGTTCAGCCGACTGCAGATCGGGGGGGGCTCCGCCTGCTGGCGGCCCCCTGGATGGCTTGCCCGCTCGGCGGACGATGTCCCGGACCCGGCTGCCATCTCCCCCTGCGCCCTCGCCTGCGTTCTCGGCGGGCAGCTTCAGCGATCTGCTCCGTCAGTTCGATCCGTCGCTTCTTGATACATCGCTTCTTGATTCGATGCCTGCCGTCGGCACGCCGCATACAGCGGCTGCCCCAGCAGAGTGCGATGAGGTGCAATCGGGTCTGCGTGCAGCCGATGACCCGCCACCCACCGTGCGTGTCGCTGTCACTGCCGCGCGGCCGCCGCGCGCCAAGCCGGCCCCGCGACGGCGTGCGGCGCAACCCTCCGACGCTTCGCCGGCCGCGCAGGTGGATCTACGCACGCTCGGCTACAGTCAGCAGCAGCAAGAGAAGATCAAACCGAAGGTGCGTTCGACAGTGGCGCAGCACCACGAGGCACTGGTGGGCCATGGGTTTACACACGCGCACATCGTTGCGCTCAGCCAACACCCGGCAGCGTTAGGGACCGTTGCTGTCACGTATCAGGACATAATCAGGGCGTTGCCAGAGGCGACACACGAAGACATCGTTGGCGTCGGCAAACAGTGGTCCGGCGCACGCGCCCTGGAGGCCTTGCTCACGGAGGCGAGGGAGTTGAGAGGTCCGCCGTTACAGTTGGACACAGGCCAACTTCTCAAGATTGCAAAACGTGGAGGCGTGACCGCAGTGGAGGCAGTGCATGCATGGCGCAATGCACTGACGGGTGCCCCCCTGAACCTGACCCCGGACCAAGTGGTGGCCATCGCCAGCAATATTGGCGGCAAGCAGGCGCTGGAGACGGTGCAGCGGCTGTTGCCGGTGCTGTGCCAGGACCATGGCCTAACCCCGGACCAGGTCGTGGCCATCGCCAGCCATGGCGGCGGCAAGCAGGCGCTGGAGACGGTGCAACGGCTGTTGCCGGTGCTGTGCCAGGCCCATGGCCTGACCCCGGACCAGGTGGTGGCCATCGCCAGCAATATTGGCGGCAAGCAGGCGCTGGAGACGGTGCAGCGGCTGTTGCCGGTGCTGTGCCAGGACCATGGCCTGACCCCGGACCAGGTGGTGGCCATCGCCAGCCATGGCGGCGGCAAGCAGGCGCTGGAGACGGTGCAGCGGCTGTTGCCGGTGCTGTGCCAGGACCATGGCCTGACCCCGGACCAGGTGGTGGCCATCGCCAGCAATATTGGCGGCAAGCAGGCGCTGGAGACGGTGCAGCGGCTGTTGCCGGTGCTGTGCCAGGACCATGGCCTGATCCCGGACCAGGTGGTGGCCATCGCCAGCAATATTGGCGGCAAGCAGGCGCTGGAGACGGTGCAGCGGCTGTTGCCGGTGCTGTGCCAGGACCATGGCCTGACCCCGGACCAGGTGGTGGCCATCGCCAGCAATATTGGCGGCAAGCAGGCGCTGGAGACGGTGCAGCGGCTGTTGCCGGTGCTGTGCCAGGCCCATGGCCTGACCCCAGACCAAGTGGTGGCCATCGCCAGCCACGATGGCGGCAAGCAGGCGCTGGAGACGGTGCAGCGGCTGTTGCCGGTGCTGTGCCAGGACCATGGCCTGACCCCGGCCCAAGTGGTGGCCATCGCCAGCAATAACGGCGGCAAGCAGGCGCTGGAGACGGTGCAGCGGCTGTTGCCGGTGCTGTGCCAGGCCCATGGCCTGACCCCAGACCAAGTGGTGGCCATCGCCAGCCACGATGGCGGCAAGCAGGCGCTGGAGACGGTGCAGCGGCTGTTGCCGGTGCTGTGCCAGGACCATGGCCTGACCCCGGCCCAAGTGGTGGCCATCGCCAGCAATAGTGGCGGCAAGCAGGCGCTGGAGACGGTGCAGCGGCTGTTGCCGGTGCTGTGCCAGGACCATGGCCTGACCCCGGACCAGGTGGTGGCCATCGCCAGCAATGGCGGCGGCAAGCAGGCGCTGGAGACGGTGCAGCGGCTGTTGCCGGTGCTGTGCCAGGACCATGGCCTGACCCCGGACCAGGTCGTGGCCATCGCCAGCAGTAGCGGCGGCAAGCAGGCGCTGGAGACGGTGCAGCGGCTGTTGCCGGTGCTGTGCCAGGACCATGGCCTGACCCCGGACCAGGTGGTGGCCATCGCCAGCCACGATGGCGGCAAGCAGGCGCTGGAGACGGTGCAGCGGCTGTTGCCGGTGCTGTGCCAGGACCATGGCCTGACCCCGGACCAGGTGGTGGCCATCGCCAGCAATATTGGCGGCAAGCAGGCGCTGGAGACGGTGCAGCGGCTGTTGCCGGTGCTGTGCCAGGCCCATGGCCTGACCCCGGACCAGGTGGTGGCCATCGCCAGCAATATTGGCGGCAAGCAGGCGCTGGAGACGGTGCAGCGGCTGTTGCCGGTGCTGTGCCAGGACCATGGCCTGACCCCGGACCAGGTGGTGGCCATCGCCAACAATAACGGCGGCAAGCAGGCGCTGGAGACGGTGCAGCGGCTGTTGCCGGTGCTGTGCCAGGACCATGGCCTGACCCCGGACCAGGTGGTGGCCATCGCCAGCAATATTGGCGGCAAGCAGGCGCTGGAGACGGTGCAGCGGCTGTTGCCGGTGCTGTGCCAGGACCATGGCCTGACCCCGGCCCAGGTGGTGGCCATCGCCAACAATAACGGCGGCAAGCAGGCGCTGGAGACGGTGCAGCGGCTGTTGCCGGTGCTGTGCCAGGACCATGGCCTGACCCCTGACCAGGTGGTGGCCATCGCCAGCAATATTGGCGGCAAGCAGGCGCTGGAGACGGTGCAGCGGCTGTTGCCGGTGCTGTGCCAGGACCATGGCCTGACCCCGGACCAGGTGGTGGCCATCGCCAGCAATGGCGGCGGCAAGCAGGCGCTGGAGAGCATTGTTGCCCAGTTATCTCGCCCTGATCCGGCGTTGGCCGCGTTGACCAACGACCACCTCGTCGCCTTGGCCTGCCTCGGCGGACGTCCTGCCCTGGATGCAGTGAAAAAGGGATTGCCGCACGCGCCGGAATTGATCAAAAGAATCAATCGCCGCATTCCCGAACGCACGTCCCATCGCGTTGCCGACCTCCCCGAACGCACGTCCCATCGCGTTGCCGACCTCGCGCACGTGGTGCGCGTGCTTGGTTTTTTCCAGAGCCACTCCCACCCAGCGCAAGCATTCGATGACGCCATGACGCAGTTCGGGATGAGCAGGCACGGGTTGGTACAGCTCTTTCGCAGAGTGGGCGTCACCGAATTCGAAGCCCGCTGCGGAACACTCCCCCCAGCCTCGCAGCGTTGGGACCGTATCCTCCAGGCATCAGGGATGAAAAGGGCCAAACCGTCCCCTACTTCAGCTCAAACGCCGGATCAGGCGTCTTTGCATGCATTCGCCGATTCGCTGGAGCGTGACCTTGATGCGCCCAGCCCAATGCACGAGGGAGATCAGACGCGGGCAAGCAGCCGTAAACGGTCCCGATCGGATCGTGCTGTCACCGGCCCCTCCACACAGCAATCTTTCGAGGTGCGCGTTCCCGAACAGCACGATGCGCTGCATTTGCCCCTCAGCTGGAGGGTAAAACGCCCGCGTACCAGGATCGGGGGCGGCCTCCCGGATCCTGGTACGCCCATCGCTGCCGACCTGGCAGCGTCCAGCACCGTGATGTGGGAACAAGATGCGGCCCCCTTCGCAGGGGCAGCGGATGATTTCCCGGCATTCAACGAAGAGGAGCTCGCATGGTTGATGGAGCTATTGCCTCAGTCAGGCTCAGTCGGAGGGACGATCTGAGGGGTGGCAGGGATTCGAGTAAGAAACCTTTACTGACAGCAAGTTAGCTCACTTTTGGCTGTGTTTTACACGAATCCCTGCCGACCCTCTTATTTGTGCTTGGCGGAACCGCTGGGTGCGTCGTGGCGCCAAAACGCGGGCAAGCCGTCGGCGGCCGGCACGAAGCGGCGATCGCCCGGCTTGATCACGAACACCGTCTGCCCATCGCGCACCGGCAATCGGTAGCGGCCCTGCGCATCGGTACGTACGATTTGCTCACCGTTGGAGACCGCTACATCGGCAACGCCCGGCTCATCGGCGCTGCGGCCGGCGCGCCCGTCGCGTTCTGCATAGACGATGCCAACGACCGTGATGTCGCGCGCGTATGCGCTTGCGGCGAGCAAGCACAGTGCCAACAAAGCGAAGCGAGGTTGCATGCATTTTCCCGCGCCAAGATCAGCGGAAATTTTACATTCCATCGCGAGGCGCATAGCGCGAGTACGCAGGTTGGAAGGCATGACCGCACATCCCTAGGAGCGCACCGGGGCGCGACGGGGCATTCCCAAGGACGCCCGGCGCGCCCGGGTGCGCTCCTACCCGACCACGTTACGTGTGCCGCGATTCCAGCAACGCCACCGCATCGCCAAGACCCAAGCCACGTGCGCGCAGCAGCACGATCAGGTGATACAGCAGATCGGCCGATTCGCCGAGCAACGCGTCATTGCCCTGCACCACACCGGCCAGCGCGGTTTCCACGCCCTCCTCGCCTACCTTCTGCGCGATGCGGCGGATGCCTTGCTCGAACAGCTTGCTGGTGTAGCTACCGTGCGGGCGTTCGCGCTCGCGCTCGGCCACCAGCGCATCCAGGCTACCCAGGAACTGCCCGGGCGCACTGGGAAAACAGCTGGTGCGGCCAAGATGGCAGGTGGGGCCATGCGGACGTGCCTGCACCAGCAGTGTGTCGGCATCGCAATCGGTCTCGATCGATACCACGCGCAACACGTTCCCCGAGCTCTCGCCCTTGGTCCACAAGCGCTGCTTGCTGCGGCTGAAGAAGGTGACTTCACCACGCTGTTGGGTGGCGGCCAACGCTTCGGCATTCATGTAGCCCAGCATCAACACGCGCAAATTGTCGGCGTCCTGCACGATCACCGGCAACAGGCCGTCGCCCTTGCTCCAATCCAACGTTACGAGCGCGTCGCCCGTTGCCACGTCGTTACTGCCCATCGCGTACCTCGATCTGTTGCGCGCGCAAAAATTGCTTGAGTTCCGGAATCGGAATCGCACCGCTATGAAACACGCTCGCTGCCAGTGCGCCATCCACATCAGCCTGGTCGAATACATCGGCAAAATGCTGCATCTCACCCGCACCCCCCGAGGCGATCAAGGGCACATGGCATAACGCGCGCACCTGCCGCAGCTGGGCAATGTCGTAGCCACGGCGTACGCCGTCGTTGTCCATGCAATTGAGCACGATTTCGCCCGCGCCGAGCCGCTGCGCTTCGGCCACCCAGTCCAGCGTGCGCATCGGCAGCGCCTGGGTCTTGCTCGGATCGCCGGTGTAGCGGCGCACGCGCCACTGGCCATCGTCCTCACGGATCGAATCGATGCCGACCACCACGCATTGCACGCCGAAGGCATCGGCCAGCTCGGAAATCAATTGCGGGCGGCCCAAGGCGGGTGAGTTGATCGATATCTTGTCGGCACCGGCGTGTAGCACCGCACGCGCCGTTTCCACATCGCCAATACCTCCGGCCACGCAGAACGGAATATCGATCAACCGCGCCACCCGCTCGACCCAGGTGTAGTCGACCGAACGGCCTTCCGGGCTGGCACCGATGTCGTAGAACACCAATTCGTCGGCGCCCTGCGCGCGGTAGCGCAAGGCCAGTTCGACGATGTCGCCCATGTCGATGTGGTCGTGGAACTTGACGCCCTTGACCACGCGGCCATTGCGCACGTCCAGGCACGGAATAATGCGACGGCTCAGCATGCCAGTGCCTCGTCGAGATCCAGATGCCCTTCCAGCAAGGCCTTGCCAAGCACGATGCCGGCGCAACCTGCGGCCTTGGCAGCGGCGACGTCGGCCAGATTGCGCGCGCCGCCGGAGACCTGCACCTGCAGCTGCGGCGTGAGCGAACGCAAGTGCGCGTACAGCGCCGCGTTGGGGCCGGACAGCATGCCGTCGCGGGCGATGTCGGTGCAGAGCAGATGTTTCAGACCGGCCTGCGCGTAACGCACGGCCAACTGGTCCAGCGTGGCGTCTGCCGTTTCGGTCCAGCCGTGCACCGGCAACTGCCAGATGCCGTCGGTATCCTGGCGTGTATCCAATGCAATGGTCAGGCGATCGGCACCGAATTCCTGCAGCCAAGCGATCACCATCTCGCTGTCGCGTACCGCCAACGAGCCGATCACCACGCGCGCGGCACCGGCATCCAGGATGCTCGCCACATCGTCGCGCGAACGCACGCCGCCGCCGGTCTGCACCTGCAAGCCGGTGGCACGCGCGATTTCGCCAAGTGTGGTGGCCAGTGTGTAGCCGCCCGCCTTCGCCGCATCCAGATCGACCAGATGCATCCATTGCGCGCCGGCGTCGGCGAATGCCTGTGCACGCGGCAGCACGTCGTTGCCGTAGTGCGTTTCGCGTGCGTAATCGCCCTGCAGCAAGCGCACCACGCGGCCATTGCGAATATCCAGCGCCGGGTAAACGGTGAAACTCATGGGAAGCTCATCTCAAGAAAATTGTGCAGGATGCGTGCACCGGTGTCGGCCGACCGCTCAGGGTGAAACTGCGCGCCGCAGCGCAAGCCGTTCTGCACGATGGCAGTGAACAGGCCGCCGTGATCGCAGGCAGCCACGGTGTCGGCCGTGACCGGCGCCGCGTAACCATGCACGAAATACGCACTGGCGCGCTCCGGCAAACCGGCCAGCAACGCGGATTCGCGCATCGGCACCAGCCGATTCCAGCCCATATGCGGCACACGAATGCCAAGCGCAGGCGTCATATGCCGCACGATGCCCGGCAGCAGACCCAGGCACTCGACATCGCCTTCTTCGGAATGTTCGAACAGCAACTGCATCCCTAAGCAGATACCGATCAACGGCACCTGCAGCTCGCGCAATGGCGCGACCAAGCCCTGCGCGCGCAAACGCGACATCACCTCTGGCGCAGCGCCAACACCAGGCAGTATCACCCGCTGCGCGCCCTGCAAGCCGGCTGCATCGCGCACCACGCGTGCCTCAACGCCCAGTCGCTCCAATGCATAGCGCACCGAGCCCAGATTGGCGCCACCGGCATCGATCAGCGCAACATCGGTCATAGCGCGCCCTTGGTGGTGGGCAATGCGCTGCCCTCACGGCGAATCGCCTGACGCAATGCACGCGCCAACGCCTTGAAGCAGGCCTCGACCTTGTGGTGATCGTTTTCGCCGCGCACCGTCAGATGCAGGTTCACGCCGGACGCATCGCAGATCGAGCGGAAGAAATGCGGCACCAGCTCGGTCGGCATGTCGCCCAAGCGATCGCGCTTGAACTGGCCGTCGAACACGAAATACGGCCGGCCGCTGAAATCCAGCGCAGCACTGGCGATGGTTTCGTCCATCGGCAACGTGAAACCATGTTGCGCGGTGTCGCCGGCAACCTGCCACGGGCTGCTTTCCGGATCGAACCCATAGCGGCCGATGCCGCGCTTGTCGCCCAGCGCTTCGCGCAGGGCCTGACCCAGCGCAAGGCCGGTGTCTTCGATGGTGTGGTGCTCATCGATATGCAGGTCGCCTTCGGCACGGATGTCCAGCGCAAAGCCGCCGTGTTTGCCGATCTGTTCCAGCATGTGGTCGAAGAACGGCAAGCCGGTGGCGGTCTTGGGCTCGGCGACACGATCCAGATCCAGTTCGACGCGGATCCTGGTTTCCTTGGTATTGCGCTGGACCACCGCACGGCGTGGCGCATCGGCCAATTCGTGGGCGATGCCGGGCCAGTCCCACTCGCCGCCGAATTCGTCAGTGCGCAGCTGAAACCCGCGGATATTGAGGTTCTGCGCGAACTGGATGTCGGTGATGCGGTCGCCCACCATCGCCGAGCGCGCCCAGTCGATAGTGCGGTCCTGCAAATAGGGCACCATCAAGCCGACGCCGGGCTTGCGTGTGGGTGCGTTGTCGGATGGCCAGCTGCAATCGATCAGCACTTCGCGGAATTCGATGCCCTGGCTGGCGAAGATCTGCAGCATCAGGTTGTTCGGGCCGTCGAAGGAGGCGCGCGGGAAGCTCTCGCTGCCCAGCCCATCCTGGTTGCTGACGATGACGAACTGGTAGCCGGCATCACGCAGCTTGAGCATCGCCGGAATCACGTGATCGACGAAGCGTAGTTTCTCGTACGCATCGATCTGGTAGTCGGCCGGCTCGGTGATCAGCGTGCCATCACGGTCGACGAAGAGAATCGGGGTCATGCGGCGGCCTCCTGCGTGCGTTGCAGCGCGCTCAGTACGCGCTCGTTCTGTTCATGCGTGCCCAAGGTGATGCGCAAGGCGTCGGACAGGCGCGGGACTGCGCGTTGATCGCGCACCACCACGCCAGCCTCCAGCAGGGCCTGGAATGCCGCCTCGGCATCATCAAAACGCACCAGCAGGAAGTTGCCTTGCGAGGGATACACCTGCCGTACACCAGGCAGTTGCACAAGCGCTTTGTGCACGCGCGCGCGTTCACTCCGCACCTCGGCGATACGGCGGCGGGTAACCTCCAGCGCCGGCGCAGACAGGGCCTGCTCGGCCATCGCCGCGCACGGCGTCGGCACCGGATATGGCGCCTGGCAGCGGCGCAACACGGCGATCAGCTCGGCATTGGCAATCAACGTGCCGATCCGCGCAGCCGCCAAGGCATGCGCCTTGGAGAGCGTGCGCAGCACCGCGAGATTGTCGTAGCGTGCCAGCAGACCGACTGCCGACGGCACCTCGGAGAATTCGCCGTAGGCCTCGTCCACCACCACCAGCGCCTTGCCCTGCAATGCCTGCAACGCAGGTTCGATCTGGTCCAGTGCGATCGCCGAACCGGCAGGATTAGAAGGCGAGCATAGAAACACCAGCTTGGCGTTCGACGCCAAGGCCGCTGCCACAATTGCCGGGATATCCGCATGGAAACCATCGGGCCCATCGACCAGCGGCACGTCCACCAACGGCGCGTTCTGCAATCGCGCGCATACGGCGTACATGCCGAAGACCGGTGGCGTCACCAGCACCGCATCGCGCTCTGGCACGCACAGGCCACGCACCAGCAGATCGATCGCCTCGTCGCTGCCGCGGCCAATCAACAGCTGTTCCGGCGCGCAGCCGTACAGCGCCGCAAGCGCGCTGCTCAGGCCTTGCGGTTGCGGGTCGGGATAGCGCCGCGTGCTGGCGCTTGGGTCGGCCGGATTACCCCAGGCCGACTCGTTGGCGTTGAGCCACACATCGCCCTGCAATGCGCTGGTGCGCGCCGACGAATATCCTGCGAACGCGCGCAGATCTTCGCGCACGAGATGCAGAATAGATGACGTGCTCATGCTGCCACTCCCATGCGCAGTGCTACTGCATTGGCATGCGCGTCCAAGCCTTCTGCGCGCGCGAGTATCAACGCGCATTCACCAATGCCAGCGATGCCGGCCTTGCTGGCCGCCTGCACGCTGAACATGTTCTGGAAACTGGCCACGCTGACGCCGCTATACGCGCGCGCCGCACCGCTGGTCGGCAACACGTGGTTGGTGCCACTGCAATAATCGCCGAGTGCTTCGGGTGTGTAATCGCCGAGAAATACCGAGCCGGCTGCCTCGACTTGCGCCAGCCACGCGCGCGGTTCGCGCAGCGCAAGAATCAGATGCTCCGGCGCATAGCGGTTGCTGATCGCAAACGCCTCATCCAGCGTCTGCACCTTGATCAAGCGCGATTGCGCCAGCGCCTGACGCGCGATGTCGGCACGTGAGAGATGCGCCAGCTGTATCTCCAGCTGCGCCTGCACCGCATCGATCAACACGTCGCTGTCGGACAGCAACAACACCTGCGAATCCGCGCCGTGTTCGGCCTGCGATAGCAGGTCGGCAGCCACGAACGCCGCTTGCGCGCCGGCATCGGCGATCACCAAGACTTCGGACGGGCCGGCCGGCATGTCGATCGCCGCCGCACCGGACTGCGCCACCTGCTGCTTGGCTTCGGTGACATAGCTGTTGCCCGGGCCGAACAACTTGTCGCAGCTGGGCACCGACTCGGTGCCATACGCCATCGCCGCAATCGCCTGCGCACCGCCGAGCTTGAACACACGGCGCACGCCGGTGAGCCACGCCGCGACCAGCACTGCCGGATCCACGCTACCGTCCTTGCGCGGCGGCGTACACAACACCACCGCGCGGCAACCGGCCAGACGCGCCGGAACGCCCAACATCAAGGCCGTCGACGGCAACGGCGCGCTGCCGGCCGGCACGTACAGGCCCACACGGCCGATCGGCCGCACGATCTTTTCGCACACCACACCCGGCGCGGTTTCCACCGCATAACCTTCGCTCATGCCAGCGCGGTGGAAGGTGTCGATGCGTGCCACGGCATCCTGCATGGCCTGGCGCAGTTCCGGCGCAACGGCCGCTTCGGCGGCGGCGAATTCGGCTTCGCTCACTGCGAAGCGCTCCAGCGACACGCCATCGAAGCGCGCGGTGATCTCGCGCAATGCCGCATCGCCGCGCGTGCGCACGTCGGCAATCAACGCGGCGACCGCATTGCGCGTCTGTGCGGCCACGGTCTGCACCGGGCGAGTCAACGCATCGGTCCGTGCGGCGACATCGAGTTGTGACCAATCGAGAATCTTCATGCCAGCGAGCGCTCCACCGTCAATACCATCAAGCCTTGCGCACCTGCGCGTTCGAGTTCTTCCAGGCGTTGCCAGGTCACCGCACCGTGGCACATGGTCTGCAGGCGCAGCACGCCATTGCCATCGTCCGGCAACTGCACCAACGGATCGGCATCCGGCAGCAGACGCCGCAGTGCATCCACGTTGTCTTGGTCGGCGCGGAACATCAGCAGCTTGCTGTCGCGCAGCTTGAGCACGCCGTCCATGCGCCGCAGCAGCATTGCCAGGAGGCCGGCACGCGCATCGGCGGGCTCGCGCACTGCGCCGGCCAGCACCGCTTCGCTTTCCATTACCAGTTCGACCGGCTTGAGCTGGTTGGCGGCCAGGGTGGCACCGCTGGAGACCAGATCGCAGATCAGATCGGCGGTACCCAGGCGCGGGGCGATTTCCACCGAACCTGACAACTCCACCACCGTCGCTTCGATGCCTTGACGCTCCAGCCAATCGGCCAGGATCGCCGGGTAGCTGGTGGCGATGCGCTTGCCGGCCAATTGCGCCACGCCCTGCCAGTCCCACTCTTCCGGCACGGCCAGCATCAAGCGGCATTGACCGAAACCGACCCCACGCACCGCGTGGTAGGCGGCCGGCAAACCATTACCGCGGCGCTCGGCGGCCTGCTCTTCCAGTTCGTTCTGACCGACGATACCCAGGTCGCAGACGCCATCGGCGATCAGGCCGGGGATGTCGTCGTCGCGCACCAGCAGCAGGTCCACCGGCAACGATTCGCCGTAGCAGAACAGCTTGTCGCGGCTCTGCCGCCAGCTCAGCCCGCAGGCGGCCAGCAGGCTGCGCGCCGGCTCGGCCAGGCGGCCGCTCTTCTGGATGGCGATACGCAGCCGGTCACGTGCCGGCGCTGCCGTGGAAGCACTCATCTTGTTTTCTCAGTGGGATTGGTCAGGGCGCGACGACTGTTCGCGCAGGGCCGCGGCATAGCCGCCGGCGCCGTGGTCCAGGGTGCGCGCAACGCGCCCGATGGTGGTCACGCTGACCTGGGTCAGCTCGTGGATTTCGCGGTACGGCACGCCCTTGACCAGCAGCGGCACCACCCGCCAGCGGTCGGCCATGGCTTCCAGCTCGGCGGGCGTACACAGATCGCGCAGGAAGGCCTCGACCGCGCCGGGCGCGTTCAGGCAGGCGAGCGCGTCCGCCAGCCTCGTGAGCGAGGCGGCGACGTCGGTACTTTCGCGGAGGGCAGGTCGTTGTTTCATTGCGTTAATGTAATAGCGTGTTATTACATTAACGCAATCGACGGTGTTTGTCACCTTATGTGGGCGGCGTGGAGAGCGCTTGTTTGGGTGACCATCATCCGGCGCTGTGCGCCAACTCAAGTGAGAGAAGGGAAGCACACAGATCCCTGCCCCTGCCTGCGGGGAAGGTGTCCGAAGTGCGGATGGGGGGCAAGATTTCGTAAAGCACCACACGCCGCTTCACGAGCGGATTGCACGCCCCGCCCATCACAAAGCCAGCAACGAAGCCTTAGAACCTGTTCACGATCTTATTCAAACCGTGCAAACTCCACGAATGCGCGAGAAGAACGATCCAAGTGACGTGAGCCGTGAGCGGTTCGAGCAAATCCGCCCGATTCTGGAGCAAGCCCGCAAGCGCACCAAGCCTGTGACAGTGGATATGTATGAGGTGTGGTGCGCAGTGCTGTATCTGCTACGGACAGGTTGCCCGTGGCGTGCGTTGCCCAGTGATTTTCCGAAGTGGCGCACGGTGCATTCCTACTTTGCCAAGTGGAGCGAAGTGGACGATGAAGGAATGAGCCTGCTGGAGCGGGAGCTTAAAAAAGGCTCTCTGAAAATTTGAGTGGGTAGGATTTCGGCTGGTTTACCACTGACGCGGGGATTGGGATGACGGCGAAGGTGTTTGAAGCGGCGCTGGGGATCGGCGCGCCGTGGTCGGTAGGCGCGGTCGAGTTCGACGAAGCGACCAAGGTGTTGACGGTGCCGGTGGACTTCAAGCCGGGCACGAGGTTCAAGGTATCGGGCCAAAAGGGGCTGCATCCGGTTCATGACACCGTGGTCAAGACCTACCGGCACCTGAACTTTTTCCAGCACGAGTGCTACCTGAAGGTTCGCACGCCGCGTGTGAAGCTTGGGGACGGATCGGTTCGCCTGGTCGAGCCGGACTTCGCTGGGCGGTTGTCGGGCTTCACGCTGTTGTTCGAGGCGCTGGTGCTGATGTTGTCGCAGCAAATGCCGTTCGCGGCCGTTGCGCGCATCGTGGGCGAGTCGGCGTACCGGTGCATGCAGGTGTGCAACCGCTATGTCGAGATGGCCCTGGAGCAGGCCGACTTCAGCGACGTCTCGTCGCTGGCCATCGACGAGACGTCGCGCGCTCGCGGCCACGACTATGTGACCTTGGCTGCCGACGCCCAGGCGCGACGCGTGATCTTCGTGACTGAGGGGCGGGACGCCAAAGCCGTGAAGGCGCTGGCTGCCGATCTGGCAGCTCATGGCTGCCCTCCCGAACAGATCACCTCGGTGAGCATCGACATGTCGCCCGCGTTCATCAAGGGCGTAAGCGACCAGTTGCCCAACGCGCAGATCACCTTCGACAAGTTCCACGTTGTCGGACATGCGAACGCGGCCGTGGACAAAACCAGGCGCATCGAGCAGCGCACCGAGAAGTCCCTCAAGGGCATGCGCTGGACGCTGCTCAAGGATGTCTTCAGCCTCAAACCGACGGCCGGCGCAGCGTTGCACGGGCTGATCACGGCACCCAAGCTCACACGGACGGCCCGCGCGTGGCTCTACAAGGAGCAGTTGCGCGAGGCGCTTGACCGAAAGCAGATCAACGTGATGCGCGAGATGCTCAAGCACTGGTGCGTCTGCGTGATGCGATCCAAGGTCGAGGCGATGAAGGAAGTCGCAGCCCTCGTGCGCCGCCACATGGACGGCATCGTCGCCTGGGCGCAGACCCGTCAGACCAACGGCTTCCTTGAAGCCATCAATGGCCTGTTCCAGTCCGCCAAGCGCAGAGCTCGCGGCTTCAAACGCCTGTCCACCATCAAGACCGTCATCTTCCTGATTGCCGGCAAGCTGGACTTCCAAACGTTCAACCCGCATGCCCGGCAACCCACTTGAAATTCAAGAGAGCCATAAAAAATCAGGTTGGCGCGGCCCGCGAGAAACAGGGTCGCAAGGCCTGCAGCACGTTCTTGATCGTGGACGCGCAGAGCGTGAAGAACAGTGATACAGCCGGTCAGAAAGGCTATGACGCGGGCAAGAAGGTATCGGGGATCAAGCGCCACATCGCGGTGGATACGCAAGGCTTTCCACATGCCGTTGCGGTGACCACGGCGGAAGTCACCGATCGTCAAGGTGCGCTGGAGGCATTGAAACGCTGCCGATCAGGTTTAGGTCGGGTGAAACGCCTGCTGTGCGACAGCGGCTACACCGGAGATCCCTTCGCCGAGGGCGTACAGGACATTCTGGGCAAGCATGTCACCGTACAGATTGCCAAGCGCAGCGAGCTGCATACCTTCAAGGTCATGCCCAAGCGCTGGAGTGTCGAACGCAGCTTTGCCTGGCTGGAGAAGAACCGGAGGCTATGGAAGAACTGCGAGCGAAGGCTCAATACCAGCTTGCAGTTCATCCATCTGGCGTTCCTGGCACTGCTGCTGAGGAGATCGTGAACAGGTTCTTAGAGCGGCTAACACAACGTAGCGAGCCGCTGTCAGGTGGGCGCGGACGGCGCGGTCAGAACCGCAGTGTACGAGTGGCACATGCCGATTCCGAGCACCGACCGCGCCCGCCTGGCGGTGAGCGCAGTCGTTTTTTTAGCCGCTCTTAGTCAAACGCAGCGCCTCACTCATCAACTGCGCTGCAGAGAAGCTCCAAAGCCCCTCATCCGGCGCTTCGCGCCACCCTCTCCCGTGGACGGGAGAAGAACCAGAGACTGGCTGCGCACGTCGGGTTTCTTCCGTCGCCCGCTAGGGAGCCACGAGCCATCAGCCATCAGCCCCAGGGAGGCTCGCTCCGGTTTGTTGCAAGCAGCAACGTGGCGCAACGGCACGATGCTCACCATTTCGGCACAAACCACTGCGCCCGCCTCTCTTAAAACAGGATGCCCACCGGACTCGCACGGCAGACAGCTGCAGCACCCTTGAAATCAGGCAAGCAGAAACGACCAGCTTCGCCTTACGGCATCGCCTTGGCCTGTTCCAGCTCAACCAGCAAAGTGCTGGCCAGCTCGTCGCGGGCGACATCGAATTGCTGCTCGCGCACCAGGTCCTTCACCGCCACCACGCCGCGCGCCAGCTCGTCGTCGCCGGCCAGCACCACGAAGCGGATGCCCGCGCGTGCGGCGTACTGGAACTGCTTGCCGACCTTCTTCGGCTCCATCTGCACCTCGGTATTGATACCAGCGATGCGCAGCCGACGTGCGATATCCAGCACGTCGTCCAGGCGGGTCTCGTCCATCAGCGCCACCATCGCCTGCACGCTGCTTTCGGCGATGCCCTGGATCAGGCCGGCCTCGCGCAGCTGCCAGAACAGGCGGGTCAGGCCGATCGAGATGCCCACGCCGGGCAATCTGGACTTGGTGTAGTGGCTGGCCAGGCTTTCGTAACGGCCGCCCGAGCAGATCGAGCCGATCTGCGGGTGGTCGGTCAGCGTGGTCTCGTAGACGGTGCCGGTGTAGTAATCCAGCCCGCGCGCGATGGAGAAATTCAGGCAGTACGCGCGCTCGGGCACGCCCAGCGCCTTGACCAGCTCGAGCACTTCGCGCAACTCGGCAATGCCCTCGCCCAGCGTCGCACTGGCGCCGACCGACGCTTCCAGCGCCTGCAACTGCGCCAGCGCATCGGCATGCCCTTCAGAGCGCACCGCCACGAAAGCGAGAATCCTGGCCACCTGCTCGGCAGCGATGCCGAAGCCTTCGCCCACCAATGTGTCGCGCACATAGTCGGCACCGCGCTTGTCGATCTTGTCGACCTCGCGCAGTACAGCAAGCTGCAACTCGCCCTCAGCCACGCCCAGGCTTTCGAAGAAGCCGCGCAGCAACTTGCGGTTGTTCAACTGCACCTTGAAGTCGCCGATGCCCAGCTCGGCGAACACCGCATTGATCACCGCCAGGACTTCGGCGTCGTAACGGATGCTCAGCGCATCCTTGCCGATCACGTCGATATCGCACTGGTAGAACTCACGGAAGCGCCCGCGTTGCGCACGCTCGCCGCGGTACACGCGCTGCATCTGATAACGACGGAATGGAAAGCTCAAGTCGTGCTCGTGCTCGGCGACATAGCGCGCCAGCGGCACGGTCAGGTCGAAGCGCAATGCAAGCTCGGGCAGCCCACCGTTCTCGGCACCCTCGTCGGCGGCCGCTGCGGCATTGGCCAGCGCGCCGGTGGACTGTACGAAATACACTTGGCGCTCGGTCTCGCCGCCGGACTTGGTCAGCAGCACATCGGACAGCTCGAACACCGGGGTTTCGATCGGAAGGAACCCGAACCGCTCGTAGTTGCGGCGAATGACGTCCAGCATGCGCTGGAACGCGATCTGCTCGCGCGGCAGCAATTCCATGATGCCGGGCGGCGTACGGGGCTTGATCACGAGCGAAACTCCTGCAGGACAAATGTGGCGAACGCACAATTCTACCGGCTGGGCGGCCGCGCTGACCGCATGGCGTAGCATGCGATGCGTCCCAGCAGCGCGTGGCCCATGTACCGGCAGCTTTCCGACCCCGGCGCGACCTGCCTGGCGCGGCATCCGCCAGCGGCACGTCCAGTTCCGATTGCGCGCTGTGCGCGGTGCGCGGCCGGGTCATCTGCGCGGCGCTGTCGACGCAGGAAATGGATACGCTGGATCAGGTGACCCACGCAGCGGCTCACACGCCTGGCAGCACCCTGGTACGCGCAGGCGAGACCGGGCACAACGTCTATACCGTGACCTCCGGCGCGTTGCGCATGGTGCGCACATTGCATTGGGCCACGGGCGCCACCAGATCACCGGCTTCGTGCTGCCCGCGACTACGTCGGGCTTACCGAAACCGCGCAGCATCGCCATGCCATCGAAGCCATCGTCGACAGCCGGATGTGCCGCACGCCGATGGCGCAGATGCGCCAGCTGCGCGAGCGCTACCCGCAGTTGAAACGCAAGCTGCTGCAACGCGCCGGCATGGAACTGGCCGCCGCGCAGGACACCGGCCTGCCGCTGGCACGTCTGCAACCCAGCGAGCGGCGGCGCATTTCCTGCTGCGGCTTGCAGCCCGCTCCACCCAGCCCGGCGCCAGCGGCGACACCGTGGCGCTGCCGATGAGGCGCAGCGATATCGCCGACCATCTGGGGCTGACCGTGGAAGCGGTGAGCCGCACGTTCACCAAACTGCGGCGACAGCAGCTGATCGCGCTGCCGCAACGGCATCTGGTGCAAATCCTGGATTACGCCGCACTGCGCCTTCTGGCCGGCGATACGGTGTGAGGCTGGTGGGATCGCTTGAGCATCAGCGTGCGCTTACCCGTGCGATCGGTTGGGTCGATTGACGCGACATGCGCAGTGCCCAAGCCGTCGATCCGGATTCAAACGGCCCATATCATGACTGCGCACGCATCGGTGTCGGGGTCGCCCGGCACCGCTCGCCAAGACTGCTCAAGAACGTGGCCAGCAGTCGTCCGGCAGGTATAGACGGCGTACGGCACTGCAGTGGACAACGGGTAGATGCTGCACCAGGCACCGACCGCGCCCGCCTGAGGCGACGCAGTTCTTCCGTTAGCTGCTCCAAGATGATGCAAGCCTGCGCGTGCTGACAGCCGCGCAACGACTTAACGATCAATTCGAAAGCGGCGCCAGGCCGACGGCAGGCACCCACCCGCGATCACTCAGCGCCCGGCCACTGCACGCGCTGCCGCACCGCCACAGCGACTGCTCAGCAGCCGCGATTGGCGCAGCCAGGCCCGGTCCGGGTAGTAGGCGAATACGAACGCACCGTCGCGCAAGGTGTCGATCAACTGCTTGGCCACCGCTGGCCGCACGGCCGGACAACCCAGGCTGCGGCCGAGCCGGCCCTGGGTGCGGATGATGGCTTCGCTGACATAGGGCGCGCCGTGGATCACGATGGCGCGGTCGCGCGCGTGGTCGTTGAACCCCGGCTCCAGGCCCTTGAGTCGTAACGAGTAGCCGTTTTGCCCGGTGTACGACTCCTGCGCGGTGAAGGCGCCCAGGCTGGACTGGAAGCTGCCATCGTTATTGGAAAACTTCGCCGCCAGGTTTTCGCCAGTATTGCGGCCATGCGCGACCCATTCCCGAAACAACAGGCGCTGCTTGTCCAGATCGAACACCCATAAGCGGCGCTCGGTCGAGGGGCGGCTGTAGTCGATGACGCTGAGCACGCGCTCGGCACTGACCTGCTGACGCTTCCGGGCGCATTGCAGGGCCTCGGTCGCCATGGCCAGCACTTGACGGTCCAGCGCCGGCGCCTGGCGCGCCAACGCCTCGACCAGACCGGTACGCGGCGCGCCCAGCGGCGACAGCGGAGACGCAGACAAGGCATCGGCGGCACTGGCCGAACCAGCCGTTGCCACCCCGCATAATGCGGCGGCAGCAGCGATCATTCGATACGACATGCAACAACCCACAGCAGACGCGGCGCCACAACGGGGCCGCAGCTGCCTAGAAATAGCCCCATGCAGGCCACTTTCCAACCCCGAGTGCCTGAACGCGTTGGGTCAGGTCGCATCCGCAAGCAGACGCTGCCGGAAAGCCGCATAGTCCGCCGCCAGTGCTTCGGCTTGCGCTGGGCGCTGCAGCAGCGCGGCCAGCGCCGGCGGAACCTCCACCGTCCGGCCGATCAATGGCTCCACCACGCCTTCGAACTTGGCCGGATGCGCCGTGGCCGCCACCGCCCAATCGCCGGTGCCGCCCTCCGCGCCCTCGGCACGCAGTTGTTCAAGCACATGCACCGCGGTGGCGGTATGCGGGCAATGCACCTCGCCATAGCGCGCGAAACGCTGCTGCACGGTGTGGCGAATCGCTGCGTCGTCCACCGACAACGCACGGAATTCCTCGCGCAAGGCGGCATCGTCGCCGTTGTAGAGCCAACGCAGCCGCTCGAAATTGCTCGGCGCGCCCACGTCCATCGCATTGGCCAGCGTGGCCACGCTGGGCTGCGGCGCGTACGCGTCGCCAGCGAAATAGTCCGGCAAGACATGGTTGGCGTTGGAGGCCAGCGCGATGCGGCCTAATGGCACCCCGAGCGCGCGCGCGATGATCGCCGCCAGCGCGTTGCCCAGGTTGCCGGTGGGCACCACCAGGTTGAGCACGTCGCCCCACGCCGCATGGTGCTGCAGCGCGGCATGCGCGTAGTAACTCATCTGCGGCAGCAGCCGGCCCAGGCTGATGCTGTTGGCCGAACTCAGCGGCACCTGCGTCTGCAACGCGGCATCGTTCAAGGCCTGTTTGACCATCGCCTGGCAGTCGTCGAACGAGCCGGCCACACGCAGGGCCTGAATGTTGTCGCCGAAACACCCCAGCTGATGCGCCTGGCGTGGCGACACGCGGCCGTCCGGGTAGAGCACCACCACACGCAGGCCAGGCTGCCGATGGAACGCAGCGGCCACGGCGGCACCGGTGTCGCCGGAGGTGGCGACCAGGATGGTGAGCGGGCGGTCTTCGGCACGGCGCAGGCGGGTCAGGCAGGCCGCCAGGAAACGCGCACCGAAATCCTTGAATGCGGCGGTGGGGCCATGAAACAGCTCCAGCGCGTAATCGCCCGGCGTACCCAAGGCCACCAATGGCGCCGGGAAATCGAAGGCCTCGGCACAGATGGCAGAGAGTTCTGCCGCCAGTGCATCGCCCTCGAAAAATGGCTGCAATAGCGCAGTGGCGGTGTCGGCAAGGCCGGCGCCCGCAATCAGCGTACGGGCAGGTGGCAGGGTCTGTGGCACGTAGAGGCCGCCATCGGGCGCCAGCCCGGCGGCAATGGCCTGGCTCAGGCTTGCGGCGGGGGCACCGCCACGGGTGGAGATGAACATCAGTGTGACTCCAAATAAAGCGAAGGCTGGGCGGCACCCATGACAAGCGATGCCGCGTGTGACTTAGCCGGGCGTCGGCTTGCACCGGCATTCGGCCGAAGGGGTGCGCACGGTCGATGGCGCAGGGCTATGCTGCGCGCACCCTTCCGTGGCGTCGGCAGATGATCAAGGTCAGCGTGATGTACCCGTACCGCGACGGCGCCCGCTTCGATCACGCCTACTACCGCGACCAGCACATGCCGCTGGTGAGCGCGCGCATGGGGCCGGCCTGTTTGAAATACACGGTGGACAAAGGCATCAGCGGCGGCGACGCCGGCAGCCCGCCGGCGTTCATCGGGATGTGCCACATCCTTTGCGCGTCGCAGGAAGCCTTCAATGCCAGCTTCGGGCCGCATGCGGCGGAGATCCTGGGCGACATCGCCAACTACACCGACCTGACCCCGGTCATGCAGATCAGCGAAGTGGTGGTTGGCTGAGCCGTCCCACGCGTGCATTGCCGCCTTCAATCGGTCGCACGGTAACGCGCTTGCGCGGCGCCACTGGCACCGTGCGGTACCAGACCGCTGCCGAGCGACCGGACCTGGTGCGGATCGACCGGATCGCATCACCGGGAATCGCACACACTGCGAGGCGATGCGTGCAACCCGGCGGACGCCACTGTGTTCGGTGCGCCGTTGATCCACGACGATAATGACTCGATCCGCATCAACTCGTTGACTCATCTTCTTGAAGGGATTGCTCGGCACGGCAAGCGGAACGCTCGGTCTGGCGCGCGGCGCACGAGCAGCGAACCTGCGCAGTGCCCTCGGTGCCGGATGCCGTCCTGCGCATCTTCGCCGCTGCACCATCCGCGCGCGTCCGACCACGCACGTTACCAGATGGCGAGCGCCGACGCGTCGTCCTGGCGCTGCATCGCTCCGCGATACAGCGCGGAGCGATGGCGAACCCGTGCGGCCTGCACCGGCTCCTTCTGCGTCCTGCACGCTCCATGCGCCTGCGCCGTCACGCAGCCCGCACGCTCTACCGGCGCGGCCATGCAACGGGATGTCTGTATGGAAGCACGCGCGGACGCGGCAACGGCCCTTCATCAATGCGCGCGCCTGCCCGGCGCGCGCATTGTGCCTGCTCCTGATCGATGCGCCAGGTACGCACATGCCTGACCATGCGAGTGGTGCCGAGCGACGAACCGGCCGAGCTATTCAGCGCGGCAATCCAGCATCCGCGCTGCCGGGGTACGCACCACGGGGCGAATCGCGACAAACGAAGTTCTGCTCCTGGTTGGAGTCGCCATGCCCAGTCCACTGCGCCGATTGCGGATAGCTGCATAGCGGGCGCGTACGCAGCACACCCTGGGCGGGATCGTCGTTGACGTATTTGGCGGCGACGATACGATCGGGCGCGACGCCCTGCTCGACCCACGCTTCCATCGCCGACAACACATCGTGCTGGCGATCGATCGCCAATCCGGGTGCGCCATACAGCGCGCCAAACGCTGTTGCGCCCGGTCCGCCGGTAAAATGGCCCATCCCCGGTACCATGAACAGGCGGAAAAACTGCTGTTTATGCCGCAATGCGTCGTCATCGCTGGCTGCAGATGCGCTGTCCGAGTGCAGCTTCGCAACGACCGATTCGTAATAAGCGATCATCCCACGCGGCGGCACCACGGGGTCTTCCCAGCCGATATACAGCAGAAGCTTGCCGTTGCGCGCACGGAACCGGCTCAGATCCGGCGAAGTGGCATTGATCACATGGGACAGCCACTGACCGGCGATGGAGGTACGGTTGGTGAGTGCGACATCGCCGTCGAAGTTGACCTTGGTATGGTCGAAGGAAGCGCTATCGGTGTTGAACACCATGTTGGCGAAGAAATGATTGGCCAGCAGCGCATTCCCACCGCCGGGTACCGTGGCGTTGCCGGTCACCCAGCGGTCCCAGAAAGTCGGCGTGGCCACGGCGAACGGTTCGAAGCCAGGGTAGATGCGCTGCCCGGTCCGAGGGTTGACCGGACCGCTCAGAATCGAGTCCAGTGCCATGATCTGTTCGGCGGTCAGGCAGCTGTCGGTCTCGGCGGCACTGCACAGCAGCACACTATTGATCCGGCATCAACCAACTTGAATCAAGCCGCATAGCGAACCGGCCCATGCTCGAAGTATTTGCGAATCCGCTCAGGCTGGCGCTGCACGCTGCGAAGGTGGCGTGCGGTGGCCTTGACCAGTTGCAGCTTTGTGCGCGCTGGCGCCAGCGTCGTGACGGCTTGCTTGATGTCGGCGTTGGCCATTTCGTCGGGGTTGAGTTCGGGGCTGTAGCTGGGCAGGTAGAACACCTCGATCGCATCGGCGTGCTCGGCCAGCCACGCCTTGACGGGCTTGGCGTGGTGTACCCGCAGGTTGTCCAGGATCAGGAACAGCTTCTTGCTCGCCCCCTTGATCAGCCGGCGCAGGAAGTCGATCAGGATGTTCGTATTGAGCGCGCCGTCGAAGATGCGCCAGCGCATCTGGCCCTTGTTGGTCACGGTGGAGATCACCGACAGGCCGTGGCGCTTGCTGTTGACCCGGATCACAGGCGTCTGGCCTTTCGGGGCGAAGCCGCGCCCGCGCACGTCGTCGCTGCGCAGGCCGCTCTCGTCGCCCCAGTGAATCTCGGCGCCCTCGGCCTTGGCACGAGCGGCAATGACCGGGTAGTCCTCGTCGAGCCACTTCCGGACTGCGGCGGGTGATTGCTCGTAGGCCTTCTTCATCGGCTTTTGCGGCGTGAAGCCCCAGCGCGCCAGGTACAGCCCCATCGTGCGCACCGGCAGGCGAATGCCAAAGCGCTGCTCGATGAGCTGCGACACCGCCGCGCGCGTCCACAGCGCGTAGGGCATCTTCAACTGGTCAGGCGTCTTGTCGGTAATGAGCTTGCGCACCAAAGCTTCCTGCGCCGCGTCGAGCAGCCGGCCGTCGCCGCTGCGACGCCCGCTGGGCGCGTCGCGCAAAGCCTTGGCCCCTGCCACATCGTGACGCTTGCAGATGTCGAACACACCCGTGCGGCTCAACCCAGTCTGCGCCGCGATCTCGTCGTAGGTCTGGCCCGCCTTGCGCAGTCGAATGACCTGCACGCGCCTTTCGTGCCGCGCGTCGCGCGACAACGATCTCATGTCGGTTGCTTCCATCATCCTGAGATGATGGCGTCCACGAGAAGTTCAAGTTAACTACTTCCTAATCAATAGGATCGAAACGGCACAGCCGCGGATCGTTGACCACCCCGTCTACGGTCGAATCCTTGGCATCGCATTGCGCAAGTGCCGCGGCCTGGATCGCCGGCAGCTTGGCCGCAGCGATGGTCGCCGCCGGATTGCCGAACTCGGCATCCTCGGACCACAACCAGGAAAATGCGTTATGGGTCCAGTCCGCGGATGGCGCATCGGCGATCACGCCGTCGAAGGCATTCGGATAGCGCTGCACGGCCATCAGCGCGTCGCGGCCGCCGTTGGATGAGCCGAAAAAGTAGGAGTAGCGCGGTGCCCTGTGCGTATAGGCCGACACGATCTGCTTGCCGTAGAGAGCCGTCTTGGCCAGCGCCCGGTACCCCAGTCGATGATTTTCTGCGGATGGTTGAGCGCGAAACTCGCATCGCCTGCCGATCCACGATGACCACCATCGGTGGTGGCGGTAGCGTAGCCACGGCGCAATGCGAAGCCCAGCGAGTTGTACTGGATCGTGCCGGCAAACACCACCGTACCGACCTGGAGATATTTCGCATTCCAGCCGGAAGCAGGGATTCAGACCTCGAAACCGATTTCCGAATCGCTGTTGGGCCGTGCGACGCCGACCACGCGACAGAAAGCCGGCAATCCCTGGACAACTGTGCCATCGGGTGCACTGAAACTGCCTGCGGGTACATCGTCGGCGGTGCTGATCGTCGCCGACGACAACGACAGGTTCAGCAGATCCGAGCAGGAGGCAAATGCCGATGCCGCAACCAACCACAAACCGGTTGCAACCACCATCGGGCCGAACACACCAGGCCAGTTCAATCGAGCCATGCAGAATTCCTCGTCAGTGCAAAAGCGAAGTGACCGTCTCGGCCAGGCGGCAGGAGAACTCAACCCTGTGGCTTTCCACGGCGCGCGTCACGCGGTTGCACAGCGTCGGGATAAAAACAACTAGCGCCTGCAGTGACACGGCAACGCCAGGACTGGGACGCGACGCTCATACGCAACACCGGCATGTCGGCCTGGATGCTAGCGCCGGCGGGCAAGTGCCAGCAGGCTGAGGCGAACGTCACGATGTGGAAACGAAGCGGGCAATCGTGTGCGCGCAACGTGCATCTGACGCGCAATCCAAAGCGATGTCTCGGTCACAGATCATCCTGCATGCGCACCTGCCACGCGCATGCATCGACGCCGCAGCAGGCTCTGCGTGAAGCGGCGCTTGCCGCTCCCTGTGCCCGCATGCAGAACGCGTGCACGATCGCATTTCCCGCTCCGACGTTCTTGCGCAAGACACGCAAGAACGCGGCGCACCCGACCACCAGGGCCGGTGCGCGCTACAGCAGCCTGGCGCCAGGGCAGTTCAGCGCAGACACCCAACTCTGGCTGCCGAACCCAACGTCGGTGAATGTCGCCCGCACCGCCGCCGCAGCCGCCTCGGCTGCCGCGCGGGTGGCGAACCAGGCAAACACGCTGGGGCCAGCTCCGGAAATGCCCGCACCCATCGCCCCCGCGGCCAACGCCGCGGCCTTGGCCGCGCCGAAGCCAAGAATCAACCCCGCACGCCGCGGCTCGATCAGCACATCGCGCAAGCCTGCGCGAACCAGCGATTCGTCCCCGGCATGGCAGCCCGCCAACACCAAGGCAAGATTGGCGCTCTGTGCCACGAATTCATCGAGCCGATAGTTGCCGGCCAGCGCTGCACGCGCGCGGCGCGTTTCCAGCACCGCATCCGGATGCACGACCAAGCTATGCCAAGCCGCGGGCACCGGCACCGGCACCATCCGCTCCAACGTGGACAGCACCAAGCCGCCCAACAACATCGGACCCAGGTTATCGCCATGGCGACTGCCACTGGCTACCGCCTCGCCGTCGAGCGCGTTCAGATAGAGCTGGTCGCGGGACAACGGGGCCTCCAACAGCGCATTGGCTGCTACCAGCGCCGCCACGCACGACGCCGCCGACCCGCCCATGCCGGAACTGAGCGCGATCCCCTTGTCGATCTCCAGCTCGAAGCCAAACGGCAATGCCAACGCGCTACGCAGCGCGACCAATGCCGCGCCCGCGGTGTTGCGTTCGGCCTCCAGCGGAAGCTCGACGGCGGTACCACGGATCGCGGCAATGCGTACTTGCGGCGCATCAATACGGCGCACGGTCACCGTATCGCCGACGCCGTCCAATGCATAACCGAGCAGATCGAACCCGACCGCCACGTTGGCCACCGAGGCCGGAGCGAACGCGCGTGCCTCGCGCGGCGCGGAATGCCCCGCACCTGCGCGCGGCGACGACAGACCTGTACCGCTCATAGCCGCGCACCCTCGCCTGCCGCCACGCGCAGCAGATCGGCGAACACGCCTGCTGCGGTCACTTCCGGCCCCGCACCCGGACCCTGCACCACCAGCGGGTTCTGGCAATAGCGGCGCGTGGTGAATTGAACGACGTTGTCGGTCAGACGCAAGTTGGCGAATGCATGATCGGCCGGCAGCTCGACCAGGCCCACGCTGGGCGCGCGGTCCGGCGGCAACTGCGCCACGTAGCGCAGCACGTTGCCGCGCACGCGCGCGTTGGCCAGACGCTGCGCAAAGGCAGCATCCACTTCCGGCAGACGCGCCATGAAATCCTCCACGCTGGACTGGCGCAATGCCGCTGGCACCAGGCTTTCCACCTGGACGTCTTCCAGGCTGATGGCGCGCCCTGCTTCGCGCGCCAGGATCACCAGCTTGCGTGCCACATCCACGCCGGACAGATCGTCGCGCGGGTCCGGTTCGGTATAGCCCATGCTGCGCGCCTGCGTCACCAGTTCGGCGAACGGCACGCTGCCGTCGTATTTGTTGAACAACCAGGCCAACGTGCCGGAGAAAATGCCTTCAATGGAGGTGACTGTATCGCCGGTATCGACCAGATCGCGCAGCGTGGTGATCACCGGCAAGCCGGCGCCCACGGTGGCTTCGTAACGGAAGCGCGCACCGCTGGCATCGGCCGCTGCGCGGATTGCCTCATAACGCGCGAGCG
This sequence comes from Xanthomonas oryzae pv. oryzae, assembly GCF_004136375.1. Lineage (NCBI taxonomy): Bacteria > Pseudomonadati > Pseudomonadota > Gammaproteobacteria > Lysobacterales > Lysobacteraceae > Xanthomonas > Xanthomonas oryzae. Next base: position 2,819,043 of record NZ_CP031697.1, on the reverse strand, counting down.
GGCCGGAACCCGCCTGTTTATTCGGCGTCACCACATGGATGCCGGCAGCCAACCAGCCTGCATAACGGTCCGCGACTTCGGCGCTGCCGCTGCAATCGATGATCACCGTGTGCGGCAGATGTGCGGACAGCAAATGCGTGGTGAAGCGTTCCAGATCGGTGGGCGTGGCGGCCGATGCAAACGCATCGCGCCAGTCGCCGACCAGGCCGCGCTCGTCCAGCAGCATGCGTCCGCGTGACACCACCGCACGCAGGCGCAGATCCAGATTGGCCTTGCCCAGCAACTGCGGTTGCGCGACGCGTAGTTGATCCAGCAACGCCGCGCCCACATTGCCCGGCCCGATTACGCCGACAGAGAAGGTCTGCGGCGACAACCAGAAACCGGCATGCGCCGCGCGCAAGGCCTTGGTGGCATGCGCCGCATCGATGGCCACCGAAATGTTGCGTTCGGACGAGCCCTGCGCAATCGCCAGGATATTGACGTGCGCGCGCCCCAACGATTCGAACAGCCGTGCCGCCACACCCGGCTGTCCGGCCATGCCATCGCCCACCGCCGCCAGCACGCTGATGCCGGTAGTCAGCTGCACGCGCTGCACCTGGCCGACCGTGAGTTCATGCGCGAACGCCTGCAACAACGCATTGCGTGCACGCTCGGATTCGTGCTGCTTGACCACGCAACAGATCGAATGTTCCGACGAACCCTGCGAGATCATCACCACCGACACCTGCGCGGTGCGCAGCGATGCGAAGACGCGCTCGGCCGTGCCCGGCACACCGATCAGACCGGTGCCTTCCAGATTCAGCACCGCCAGATCCGGGCTCAACGTCAGCCCCTTGATCGGCCCCCTGACCGCACTGCTGGCAGTGATGCGCGTGCCGGGATGCTCGGGCTGGAAGGTGTTACGGATGATGATCGGCAGGCCGCGTTCGATCGCCGGCGACATCGTTTGCGGATGCACTACCTTCGCACCGAAATACGCCAGCTCACAGGCCTCGTCGTAGCTCAGCGTTTCCAGTTGCACCGCTTCGGGCACCACGCGCGGATCGGCCGACAGCACGCCGTCCACATCGGTCCAGATATGCAGTTCGTCGGCATCGAACAATGCAGCGAAAATCGCACCGGAGTAATCGCTGCCGTTGCGTCCCAGTGTGGTGATGCGATCGGCGCGATCGCGCGCCACGAATCCGGTCACCACCACGCGCGTTTGCGGATGCGCCTGCCGCCACGTGGCAAGCTGCTGCGCGCTCACTTCCCAGTCCACATCCACACCGAGTTCGCCGCGATTGACCACCAGCACATCGCGTGCGTCCAGCACCGCGCAGTCTTCGCCGATCGCGCGAAAGTGATCGCCCAGCAACTGCGCCGAATACACCTCGCCCAGGCCCTGCACGCGGTCGAGCACCTCGCGCGGCAATTCGCCGATCACCGCCAATGCGCCGAGGATCTGCGACAGGTGTTCGAAGCGTTCGTCCAGCCACTCAACGGTCGGCCCGGAATGCTCACCCAGCAGGGCCACCGCGGCACCGCGATGGCGCGCACGCGTTTCGTGCCAGCGATCGCGCCACTCGGGACGATCCTTTGCGGCCAGTTCGGCCAGCTCGATCAAGGCATCGGTGACGCCCTTCATTGCCGAGACCACGGTGACTTGCACCGTCTCGTCGCGCGCAAGCAGCAGCTGCGCCACATGCCGATAGCGGTCGGCATCGGCCACCGAGGTGCCGCCAAATTTGTGGACGACAGTGCGCGCAGAGGACGCAACAACAGCGGCGGGTTCGAACGAAACAGCAGGCAATGACATCGAAAGACCTCGTTGGGGAGGCCCCGTCCGCATCGGATGAGAGAGGGAAGCCTCCGCATCCTGATCCGGGTGCGGGGCCGTTGTTTTCGGAAGTTACGCGAAGACGACGGACCGCACCGGGCGAATGGTGGCGGTAGTAATGATGGTGGTAATGCCGGCCACGCCCGCACCTGCCCGCACCAACGGCTGGCAGAGAAACGAAGCGATGGCAGAGGCGTTGCCCATGCATGCAAAAGACATCACCGGGCCGAGGCCTGTCAAGCATTGCGTGAATGGGCAGGCGCATGCGCTTGGCGCACGGAACAGAAAACCTTGCCGCTCAGGGATTTAAGCGCCGCGCGTGCAAGCAGTTGATTGCCATGGAAACTTTTGGAGCCATGTTGGCGAGCGGCTCTGCGCAGGTTTTTCAACATCGATAGGTACCGCCGTGCGACTCCACCAACGCGACACAGCTGACTGCATCGCTTGCGCGCGAGACATCACGTCGTTGAAGTCATCACGTTGCTTTGAGCAACAGGCAACTTCGCATCAAGCAACAGATCGTCGCTATCGCAACTCCGGTCAATGCGAGCCACCGAGATCAGCAACACGCTCAGCCGAGCACCTGAGGGTTGAGTTGCCAGACGGAAAAGTTGAGCGCCGCCGCAAAGCTCACCCGCGCCAGATATGGCAGCAACAATCACCCCGCCAAAACCTGCCTCTTCGCAAACGCCCCAATGGTGGCCGCCAGCACGAGCCACAGCACCACGATCTCTGCGAATGCCCACGCTCCCAAGTGCCATGCAAAGAACAACCACCTCCACAGCCCGTTGAGCGCCAGCTGCACGATGAACAGTGTCAGCGCCACGCGCGCACCAGCCCATCCCCCACGGCGCCACACCAACCACACCGACACCGCCATCATTCCATACAGCGCCATCCACACCGGCCCGCACAACCACCCAGGCGGCGGCCATGCAGGCCGCTGCAACTCCGCATGAAAGCTGGCGGCCTGGATTGATGCTATTGCGCCCAGCGCGGCGACTGCGTAGCACAGCGGCAGCCAGCCAAGAAGGCCAAGCGATTGCGATTTCTTTGTCTGCGAATGCTTCCTGGTGACCCCGGCCCGATTCGAACGGGCGACCTTCCCCTTAGGAGGGGGACGCTCTATCCAGCTGAGCTACGGGGCCATGGGTGGCATTGTCGCACGATCGTTGCGATTGCCAAGCCGGGAGGTGGACGGCGGAGCCTGCTAAAATCGCGGGCTACCCGTGTCGTGGCCGGCCTTGCCGCCGCACGACCGCCACTGTTTCCAGGAGATCCCATGTCCGCTGACCTGCTCAAGACGCTCGACCTCGCTGCGTCCAATTCCGGTACTTATCTTGGCGAGGCGACCTGGTCGCAGGCCAGCGGCGCCGGGGTGCTGCAGCCGCTCAATCCGACCACCAATGCGGTGATCGCCGATGTGCAGGCCACCACGCCCGACGATTACGAACTGATCATCCAGCGCGCGCAGGCGGCCTTCAAGGTATGGCGGACCACGCCGGCGCCGCGTCGCGGCGAGGCGGTGCGTTTGTGTGGCGAGGCGCTGCGTGCGCACAAGGATGCGCTCGGTTCGCTGGTGGCGCTGGAAATGGGCAAGAGCAAGCCCGAAGGCGATGGCGAAGTGCAGGAAATGATCGACATCGCCGATTTCGCGCTCGGCCAGAGCCGCATGCTCTATGGCTACACCATGCATTCGGAACGCCCTGGCCACCGCATGTATGAGCAGTACCAGCCGCTGGGCCTGGTGGGCATCATCAGCGCGTTCAACTTCCCGGTGGCGGTGTGGGCCTGGAATGCGTTTTTGGCCGCGATTTGCGGCGATATCTGCATCTGGAAGCCGTCCAACAAGACGCCGCTGACCGCGATCGCGACGATGAAGATCTGCAACGCGGCATTGAAGGACGCCGGCTTCCCGGACATCTTCTTCCTGATCAATGATGCCGGCACGTCGCTGTCGGAAAAGCTGGTCGAAGACACGCGCGTGCCGCTGATCAGCTTCACCGGTTCGACCCAGGTCGGCCGCGTGGTCGCCGAAAAGGTCGCCCATCGCCTGGGCCGCTGCCTGCTGGAACTGGGCGGCAACAACGCCATCATCCTGGACGAAACCGCCGACCTGAAGCTGGCCATCCCAGGCATCGTGTTCGGCGCCGTCGGCACTGCCGGGCAGCGCTGCACCACCACCCGCCGTCTGATCGTGCACGACTCCATTTATGACAACGTGCTGGCGACGCTGGCCAAAGCGTACAAGCAGCTCGACAGCAAGATCGGCGACCCCACCGACCCGGCAAACCTGATGGGCCCGCTCAACAGCCAGGGTGCGGTTGCACAGTTCCTCGACTCGATCGCCCAGGCCAAGGCGGCCGGCGGCACGGTGGAAGTGGGCGGCACGGCGATCGATCGCCCCGGCAACTTCGTGCTGCCGGCCATCGTCACCGGGCTGCAGAACAGCGACGCCGTCGTGCAGCACGAGACCTTCGCGCCGATCCTGTACGTGATGAAGTACAGCACGCTGGATGAAGCGATCGAGCTGCAGAACGGCGTGCCGCAGGGCCTGTCGTCGTCGATCTTCACCCAGAACCTGAAGGCGGCCGAGAAGTTCCTGTCGGCGGCCGGCAGCGATTGCGGCATCGCCAACGTCAATATCGGCACCTCGGGTGCGGAGATCGGCGGCGCGTTCGGTGGCGAGAAGGAAACCGGCGGCGGTCGCGAGTCCGGCTCGGATGCGTGGAAGGTGTATATGCGTCGCCAGACAAACACCATCAACTACTCCGATTCGCTGCCGCTTGCACAGGGCATCAAGTTCGATCTTTGATCGGAAGCGGCGAGCAAGAGCGCCGCGCCGCCGTCAGGCGGACGCGGTCGTTGCCCGGCACGGCACCTGCCATGTGGGCACTCCAGGGCTGAGCGCGCGGGGCACACCCGCGACGATTATTCGCTCCGTTCGTTTCGCCAGCCACTCTAAAGGCTGTAAGGCGGACCCGACTTTAGCCGGCGCGCCCGTTCTGCAATGCAGCCGTGCTGCGACAACATACGGATGCAGCAGGCTGACAGGCACTGACTGCGTCTCCTGATGCAGGTGGACATGAAGCCGAGAGCCTGTCTCTGCACGAAGCCGTGCCCGGCCACCACGACCAGCTTGGATGGCGGCAGCAGCTGACCGACCTACAATGGCAGCGACGCACGCGCGAACCGCACGGCCTGCCCCACCCGGCTCAACCAAACCACCTCGCCCATCGGTAGCAGCCCCAAGACGGCCAGATCGGCCTGCTCAACCCGTCAAATTCGACTCACCACGCCCACCCGACTGCGTTTGGCCGCAAACGGCAAGCCTTTTGCCCGGCAGCTCTGGGATAATCGTGCTACGCAAGTCCTCGGCTGCCCGCCATTCAAGGAGTTCATGATGAACGTTGTCGTTCGACAGACCAGCGCCATGGCGATCGTCAGCCTGGTCGCAGGCATTCTCGGCTGGACGCTGATCCCGTTCCTGGGCAGCATCTGCGCCATCATCACCGGCCACCTGGCGCGGGCGGAAATCCGCCGCAATCCGCAGGAGCTGGACGGCGACGGCCTGGCCATCGGCGGCCTGATCATGGGCTGGCTGGCCGTGGCGCTGTGGGTAGTGGGAATCGCGTTTTTCCTGCTGTTCTTCGGCGGCATAACCTGGCTCGTGGCTGCCACCAGTTGAGCATGGCCGCGCCCTCCTCCGCTCAGCGCTTCAATGACCGCGTGGCGGCCTACGTGCGCTACCGGCCGAGTTATCCACCGCAGTTGCTGCGCTGGCTGCATGAAGAGCTGGGCGTGACGCCAGCGACGACGGTCGCCGATATCGGCGCCGGCACCGGCATTTCCAGTCGCCTGTTTCTGGAAGCCGGGTATGCGGTCACCGCGGTAGAACCCAACCCGGCCATGCGCGAAGCCGCGCTGCATTGGCTGGCGGAATTCCCCAAGTTTCAGGCCATCGACGGCACCGCCGAAGCCACCGGACTGGCCGGTGCCAGCGTCGGCATGGTGTCTGCCGCGCAGGCATTCCACTGGTTCGACATGCAGGCCGTGCGCAGCGAATGGGCGCGCATCCTGCAACCCGGCGGGCTGGCAGTGGTGTACTGGAACTCGCGCGAACTGGAGAGCACCGCCTTCCTGCGCGGCTACGAGCAACTGCTGCTGGATTACGGCACCGACTATTCCGCAGTGGCCGAGCGTTATCAGGACGATGCCACCATGCAGGCATGGTTCGGCGAGGGCTTCCGCGCGACGGCACGCTTCCCCAATGTGCAGCGGCTGGACTTCGATGGCTTACGCGGCCGCCTGCTGTCGTCTTCGTATGCCCCGCTTGCGCAAGATCCACGTCATGCCCCGATGCTCACCGCGCTGCGTACGCTGTTCGATGCCCATGCGCACGATGGGCTGATCGACTTCCAATACCAAACCCGCGTTTTCGCCGGGAGATTGAACTGACCCGCATGTATTCGCTTGCTCGCCCCTTGCTGTTTTCCCTTGATGCCGAGCGCGCCCACGCGCTGGCGTTGCGCTCGATCGACACTGCCTACCGCACCGGCACCACGTCGCTGCTGAGCACGCGCCCGGTGCCGCTGCCCACGCCGGCGTTCGGCTTGATGTTCCCCAACCCGGTCGGGCTGGGTGCCGGGCTGGACAAGAACGGCGAACATATCGATGCGTTGCTTGCGCTGGGCTTCGGCTTTGTCGAAATCGGCACGGTGACGCCGCGCGCGCAGGACGGCAATCCGAAACCGCGCATGTTCCGCTTGCCCGAATACCAGGCGGTGATCAACCGCATGGGCTTCAACAATCTGGGCGTGGATGCGCTGGTGGCCAATGTGCAGCGCGCGCGCCGTCGTGGCGGGCTGCTCGGCATCAACATCGGCAAGAACAAGGACACGCCCAACGAAGAGGCCACCAGCGACTACCGCTACTGCATGGAGCGCGTGTATCCGCTGGCCGACTACATCACGGTCAACATCTCCTCGCCCAACACCGCGGGGTTGCGCGAGTTGCAGGAAGAACAATCGCTGCGCCGCCTGATTTCCGACTTGCGCGAAACCCAGGAAGCGTTGGGCGCACAGCACGGCAAGCGCGTGCCGATGCTGGTGAAGGTGGCACCGGACCTCAACGACCGCGACATCGATGCCGCCGCACGCGTACTGGCCGATCTGGCAGTGGATGGCGTGATCGCCACCAACACCACGGTGACGCGCCCCCTGATCGCCAATCATCCGTTGGCTGCCGAAGCAGGCGGTCTGTCCGGTGCGCCGCTGCTGGGCCAATCCACCCTGGTGCTGCGGCGTTTGCGCGCGCGCCTGCCCGAATCGATTCCGTTGATCGGCGTGGGCGGTATCAATTCCGGCGCGGATGCGGTGGCCAAGATGGCGGCCGGTGCGAGCCTGGTGCAGTGCTATAGCGGCTTGGTGTACCGCGGCCCGCAGCTCGTCGGCGAATGCGTCAATGCAATCCGCCGACGCCGCGAAGCACCGAGCGGTGGCGCGGTGGCGCCCTTATGAGCGATACGACGCAGGTCGGCTGGCAGTTGAGCGAGCATGCGCCCCTGCGCGCGCTCAACACCTTCCATGTCGAAGCCACGGCGCGCTGGTTGCTCAGCGTCCACACGCCCGAGGCGTTGCCGCAGGCACTGGCCGCGCCCGAGATTGCGGATCAGCCGCTGCTGGTGCTGGGAAGCGGCAGCAATGTCTTGCTGGCTGGCGACCCGCCCGGCTGCGTGCTGTGTTTCGAGAACCGCGACACCGCCATCATCGCGCACCATGCCGACCACGCCATCGTGCGTGCCGGCGCCGGCGTGAACTGGCATGCGCTGGTGCTGTATTCGCTGCAACAGGGGCTCTCAGGTCTGGAAAATCTGGCCTTGATCCCGGGCACTGTCGGCGCCTGTCCAATCCAGAACATCGGTGCGTACGGCGCGCAGGTGGGCGACTTCATCCACGTGGTGGAAGCCTTCGATCGGCATCACCAGCAGTTCGTGCGGCTGGATGCGGCCGCCTGCGCGCTCGGTTATCGCGACAGCGTGTTCAAGCAGCAGCCCGAACGTTATTTGATCGTGGCAGTGGAATTCAATCTGCCACTGCTGTGCGAATTGCGGCTGGACTACGCTGGCATCCGCGAGGAACTGGCAAGCATGGGCGCCGAATTGGCACGTGCGGCCGACGTGGCGCAGGCGGTGATCAATATCCGCCAGCGTAAATTGCCGGACCCGGACGTGCTCGGCAATGCCGGGAGCTTCTTCAAGAACCCGCTGCTGCCGAACGAGCAGATCGCCGCGTTGCAGGCCAGCTTTACCGACATGCCGGTGTACCCGGGCGAGCACGCAGGCCTGGGTAAATTGTCGGCTGCCTGGCTGATCGAGCAATGCGGCTGGAAAGGCAGGCGCGAGGGCGACGCCGGCGTGTCGCCGGAACATGCGCTGGTACTGGTCAATTACGGCACCGCCAGCGGCGCGCAGCTGCTGGATTTCGCGCGACGCATCGCCGAATCGGTGCGCGAGCGCTATTCGGTAATCCTGGAACCGGAACCGCGCATCATCGGGGCGCATTGGTGACGCCAGCGCAGGTCTCGCGACGTGCCGCGCTGTGGATGCTCACCAGTACTTTTGCCTTCGGCTTGATGGCGATCACCATTCGGCTTGCATCGAGCACGATTGCCACGACCGAGATCGCGTTTTTCCGCAATGCCTTCGGGTTGTTGGCATTGCTGCCGTTGATCGTGCGGCCAGGCAAGCTGCTGCCGCGCACGCGGCAATTGCCGCACTATCTGGCGCGCACGCTCATCGGCCTGGCTTCGATGCTGTGCGGGTTCTGGGCGATGCGCCATCTACCGTTGTCGCAGGCCATCTCGCTGTCCTACGCCACCCCATTGTTCGTCACCGTGCTGGCGGTGATCTGGCTGCATGAGCAGGTACGGCTGCGGCGCTGGCTGGCGGTGGCGGCGGGCTTTATCGGCGTGCTGGTGATTCTGCGGCCGGGCTCGTCCACATTCACGCCCGGCTTGCTGATTGCGCTGTTGGCTGCGGTGATCAGCGCCGTCGTCGCGATCCAGATCAAGCAGCTCTCGCGCAGCGACGACTCCGACACGGTGGTGTTCTACACCTACGTATTCTGGGTGCCGATGTCGCTGATTCCGGCGCTGTTCCAATGGACCTGGCCGCAGGGCATCGATTGGCTGTGGTTGGTGGCCACCGGTATCTTCGGCACCGCCGGGCAGTTGTTCTGGACGCGCGCGCTCAAGCTGGGCGAAGTCTCCTCATTGCAGCCGATCAGCTTCATGCAACTGCCATTGGTGGCGCTGCTGGCTTGGTGGCTGTTCGGCGAGGCGATCAAACGCCACACCGTGATCGGCGCAGCCATCATCATCGGCGCCAACGTCTACATCGCCCATCGCGAAACCGTACTGGCACGCCGCGCCGCCACGCATGCCCCGGTGGAAGGCGCCAAGCCGGGCGAGTGAGCGAAGCTCCCTGAGCGGGCTGCGCGTGGTCGGGCATGCCTCTTGTCGGGACTGCCGACGTACACTTCGGGCCATATGCGCAGCGCATGCACTGCACGTCGCGCGATCCGTCATCCGCTGCACTGTCATGGAGTTCGCATGCCGGTTCCAAGCAAAACAATCGGCCTGATCGGTGGAATGCGTCGGTGGAATGAGCTGGGAATCCACCCTGCCCTACTACTGCATCATCAATCAGCGTGTACGCCATGCCTGCGGCGGGCTGCACTCTGCAAAGTTGTTGCTGTACAGCGTCAATTTCCATGCGATACCGAGATTTTGCTGCTGATGGACAGCACCGATGCGCAGCTGCCCTTGTTCGACACCACTGCACTGCACGCCGAAACAGCTGCGCTGGCGAGCGTGTCCGACTGATTCGCGACGAAAGCCCAGACAACGGGCGATGGTCGAAACACGCAGGCGTGTTCGCGTGAAGGCATATGGGTAATATCGGCATTCCCTCGCCGAAACGACGTGGCGACGGCCCCGCATGGCGGCTATCATTGAACGCTCGGCACGTTACGCCGCTTCAACGGCGATGCATCGCCACCCGCAACAGGATGCGACTGCATAACCACCGACGCCCCGCCAGAACCACTCACCCGCAACGACTACAAAACGCTGGGCTTGTCCGCGCTGGGCGGCGGGCTGGAATTATACGACTTCATCATCTTCATCTTTCCTGATTAGCCCCAACCTTCAGCTGCAGCACCTCCGCGCTTATCGCTAAACCGGCCCAATGCCAGGCCGCCATGGGGTCCTGGCTGAAAGAACTTCGCACCGGCTCCTCGCATCAGCAGCGCCAAGATCAGACATCATGGAACACATCGGTAAAACGAAGGGCGAATTCAACTCTGATTCGCAACGCTTTTGAGGACCTCCTCGGAGAAGACTTCGAGGGGCGTTTTGAATCCAAGTATCTTGCGTGGACGATTGTAGAGCCGCTGCTCGATCCATCGCAGGTGCGCATCGGTGATGGTGCTGAAATCGGTCTGTCGTGGCAAGTATTGGCGTGTCAATCCGTTGGCATTCTCGTTGCTGCCGCGCTGCCATGGGCAGTACGGATCTGCGAAATAGAAATCGCTCTGCAGGCAGGCGGCAATGAGCCGATGATCGGCGAACTCCTTGCCGTTGTCGGCGGTGAGGGTGTGAACTGCATGGCGCAGGCCGCCCAGTCGCTGGACAATGGCGTTGCGCACGTTCTCGGCGGTGCCGTCGGGCGAGTAAGCCAGCAGATGCAGGCGACTGCGGCGTTCGGTCATGCTGACCACCACGCCCTTTCCGTGCGAGGCCCTGATGGTATCCAGCTCCCAGTCGCCGATACGGCTTCGCTGCTCAACCACACTGGGGCGCTGTGTCCAGCTGCGCCGATGCGTCAGCTGCCCGCGGCCATCGCGCACGCCACGCCGACGGCGCTTGCGGCGGCGTTTGCGTAGATGCATGAATAACTGACCACCGCGCTTCTGATCGGCGTCGATGTGCCGATAGATCCATTCGTGACTGGCCAAGCCGGTGCGACCGGCGATCTGTTCGGGACTGACGTCCTCCCTCAGCAGGACCTCGATCTGACGGATACGCTCAGCGTCGATGCGTGGTCGCCGGCTGGCCTGTGCGCGCCGATGCTCGCTGATGCGCTGCGCGTGATCGGGCCGATACTTCGCCGCGTGCCGGTTGCGGCGCAGCTCACGACTGATCGTGCTGGGCGCACGCGCCAATACATCGGCGATGGCGCGCATCGACATCCCGGTTTCATATAACGCATGTAGGCGGTATCGTTCTGACAGGTCCAGGCGGCTGGATGACATGGGCAACTCCATTTGGTAGTGAAGTCGCTCAGGTCAGGTCGCCTGGATCACTTCACAACCGTTGGTGTTGCGATCCAGAGTTGAAGCCGCCAAGCTATTTGCGGGACTGCAACAAAAATCCAGCTGAGGGTCAGGGCTAATCAGGTCATCTTTTTCGCGAAGGTGCTGGGCAAGTTGTTCTTTCCGCCAGACATTCCGGAATGGACGCGGCAATTGCAGACATTCGGCATCTTTGCCGCCGGCTACCTGATCCGCCCGTTGGGCGGCATCGTGATGGCGCACTTCGGCGACTTACTCGGCCGCAAACGTATGTTCGCGCTGAGTATCGGATTGATGGCCTTGCCCACGCTCGCCATTGGCGTAATGCCAACTTACGCGCAGATCGGCATGGCTGCGCCGCTGCTGCTGTTGACGATGCGCTTACTGCAGGGCGCGGCCATCGGTGGCGAAGTACCGAGTGCCTGTGTGTTCGTGTCAGAACACGTCCACGCGCGACGTAGAGGGCTGGCCTGCGGCACCTTGACCGCCGGTCTGGCTACCGGCGTGCTGCTCGGTTCAGTGTGCGCCGGCGCGCTCAATCGCGCGTTTACGGCGTCTGAAATTGCCGAATACGCCTGGCGCCTGCCGTTCCTGGCCGGCGGCATCTTCGGTCTGTTGTCGGTGTACTTGCGACGCTGGCTGCATGAAACCCCGGTGTTCGCCGAGCTGGTCGCCATGCGCGCATTGGCGCGCGAGACGCCGCTGAAGGTGGTGTTGCGCGATCACCCGCGCAGTCTGGTGCTGTCGTTGTGGCTCACCTGGGTGATCGCGGCGGCAGTGCTGGTGGTGTCGCTGATGACACCCACGCTGCTGCAAAGTGCGTATGGCTATCCGGCGCCGGTCGCATTGCAGGCCAATCTGTTGGCAGTGCTGCTGCAGGCGATCGGCTCGGTGGTGGCCGGCGCGCTGTCCGACCGCTGGGGCAACGGGCGTGTTCTGCTGGTTGGCAGCGTGTTTCTAGGCATCAGCGCATGGCTGTTCTATCGGCTGGCAGGCGACCCGCAGCTGTTATTCCCGCTGTATGCGCTGCTCGGCGCTGCGCTGGGTGTGCTGGGTGCGATACCGCGGGTGATGGTCGAGGCATTTCCACCGATGGTCCGTCTGTCCGGCGTCTCGTTCGCCTACAACCTGGGCGATGCGGTGTTCGGCGGACTGACCCCGCTGCTTGTGGTGATGCTACTCAAGCACCACCCGATGGGTCCGGCGTATTACGTGATTTTGCTGGCATTGATTGGCGCCATCGTTGGCGTTCGGCTGACGCAACGAGAGCGTATCGGCCGCTCTTAGAGCAGCTAACACACGTAGCGAGCCGTCGTCAGGTGGGCGTGGACCGCGCGCGTAGAACCCAAGTGTACGCGTGGCACAGAGCGATTCCGAGCACCGGCCGCGCCCGCCTGGCGGCTGCACCGTCGTTTCGTCAGCTGTTCTTAGTCGGCGAACGGCACGCGCCTGTGCTCTACCACCATCACAGCGCTCGGCGTGCGCCAGTGCGGTCGCCGCGCGCCACGGAACATCACCAAGTACAGCCCGACCACCCACACCAGTGCGGCCGACCAGCCGCCCAGGATGTCGGACGGATAATGCACGCCCAGATAGATGCGCGAGGTACCCACCAAGAGTGCGAACAAGCTGGCGGCAATGGTCGCCGGCCAGCGCCAACGCGTGTTCCAGGCCAGCGCGATGACCACCGCCGCCAGCGTCATCGAGCCCATCGCGTGGCCGCTGGGGAAACTGAAAGACGTTTCCGGCGCGATCGATTCCCACAGGCCGGGGCGATCGCGTTGGAAGACCTGCTTGGCGCCCATATTGAGCAATGCCGAGCCACCGAATCCCAGCGCCGCAAACGTGCCCTCGCGCCAGCGCTGCAACACCAGTAGCACCAGCACGATGGCGATATCGGCCGGAATCACGCCGTAGTGGTAGCCCACTTTGGAGATCGCGCCGAAAAACGCATCCAGCCCGGGCGTGGCGATGCTGCGCATGCACCACAGCAGCGGCTCGTCGACGTAGACGTTTTCCAGTGCGTGGACTTCATCGGCCAGGTCTACGAATAAACCCAGCGGTAGCAGCACCCCGGCGAACAACAGCGCCGTCCGCCACGCAGTGCTACGCAACCATCCCTTGACACCGGCCGGCGATTCAGCCGGCGCGGCGGGCATAGGTGCGTTCGACGTATTGATCGATCAGGCCAATGAACTCTTGAGCGATGTTTTCGCCGCGCAGGATGACGCTTTTTTCGCCATCGATGAACACTGGCGCGGATGGCGCCTCGCCGGTACCCGGCAACGAAATACCGATATTGGCGTGGCGCGATTCGCCTGGTCCGTTGACCACGCAGCCCATCACCGCCAGCGTCATGTTCTCGGCGCCGGGATTGGTGATCTTCCATTCCGGCATCTTGGCGCGCACATGGTTCTGCACCACCCCGGCCAGCTCCTGGAAGAACTCGGAGGTGGTGCGGCCGCAGCCCGGACAGGCGGTGACCATCGGCGTAAACGCACGCTGGCCGGTGGTCTGCAGCAGTTCCTGCGCGACGATCACTTCGTGAGTGCGCGACTGCCCCGGCTCTGGGGTCAGCGAGATACGGATGGTGTCGCCGATGCCTTGCTGCAACAGCACGCTCAGTGCCGCCGCCGAGGCCACGATGCCCTTGCTGCCGATCCCGGCTTCGGTCAGGCCCAGATGCAACGCGAAATCGCAGCGGCTGGCCATGTCGCGATACACCGCAATCAACTCCTGCACGCCGGACACCTTGGCCGACAGAATGATGCGCTCACGCGGCAGGCCCAGCTCCACCGCACGCTCGGCCGAATCCAAGGCCGAGCGGATCAGTGCCTCGCGCAGCACCCGGCCGGCATCCCAGGGCGTTTCGCGCTGCGCGTTTTCGTCCATCAGCTGCGCGGCCAGCGACTGGTCCAGCGAGCCCCAGTTAGCGCCGATGCGCACCGGTTTGTCGTACTTGATCGCACATTCGATCAACTGACCGAACTGCAGATCCTTCTTCTTGCCGAAACCGACATTGCCGGGATTGATGCGGTACTTGGCCAGCGCCTCGGCGCAGGCCGGCTCTGCCGCCAGCAACTGGTGGCCGTTGTAATGGAAGTCGCCGATCAACGGTACGTCGATGCCCATCATGCGCAGCTTGTCGACGATGCGCGGGATGGCGGCAGCGGACTCGGCGTTGTTGACGGTCAGGCGCACCATTTCCGAGCCGGCGCGCCACAGATCGGCCACCTGCTTGACGCTGCCGGCAATGTCGGCAGTGTCGGTGTTGGTCATCGACTGGACGACGACCGGATGGCCTCCGCCCACGGTCACGCCGCCGATCTTGACGGCCTGAGTGATGCGGCGCGGCCAGGCGGTGGCGTCGGCGGGAGGGGTTGGGCGGGTCACGGCGTCATGCATCGCAGTATTTTAGCCTGTCCGTCGTGCGCTCACAGCTGAAGCGCCGTGCGGGCCGCCATTCGGGCCGATGCGACGGTTTGTCGCAGGCCACCACCTCCCCAAGCGCATAGCATTGCCGTGATGAACACCTCCGACGCTTCCTTCCTGCGGACCCTGTGCAGCCTGCGGTGGCTGGCGACCGCAGGCCAGGCCGCCAGCATCCTGGTCGCCACCGGGCTAATGGGCCTGAACCTGTCGCAGCAGCCTCTTTGGGCCGGCGTCGCCGCGCTGGCGGTGTTCAACCTGTATGCGCAGCTGCGTGTCGCCCACCGCGGCGCGGTGAGCCCGGCGACCGAATTCGGCCACATTCTGGTCGATGTGACGGTGCTGACCTGGATGGTGGGCTGGAGCGGCGGCATCGCCAATCCGTTCGGTTCGTTGTTCCTGGTGCTGATCGCACTGGCCGCGCTGGCGCTGCCGTTGAGCTGGGCGATGGCGGTGGCGGCCTCGTGCGTGACCGGCTATATCATCAGCGCCGCGTTCGGGCTGCCGTTGCCCTACGGCGGCTTCGACCCGCTCAGCCTGCACATGTGGGGCATGGCCGCCAACTTCCTGCTGTCGGCGGTGGTGGTGCTGACATTTGCTACGCGGTTGGCGTTCTCGATGCGTGAGCGTGAGCGCGAGATCTCCACGTTGCGCGAACGCTTCGCCCGCAACGAAGGCATCGTGGCGCTGGCCACGCATGCGGCGTCGGTCGCGCACGAATTGAACACCCCGCTGGCCACCATGACCCTGCTGGTGGACGACATTGCCGACCAGTGCGAGCAAGGCGAACTGCGCGAAGACCTGGATACCTTGCGCGAGCTGCTGGTGCAGTGCCACGAACGCGTCCTGGCATTGGCGGCGCCTGCCGACAACGGCCACCTCAGCCGCGAGGTGGCCGTGAAGGAAGTGCTGGAACAATGGCGTCTGGTGCGCCCCACCATCGAGTTGCGCCGCAACGAGGACGCACCGATGCGGCTGATGCTGCAGCCCGGCGTCAGTCACTTGTTGATGGTGTTGCTCAACAATGCTGCCGATGCCGGCGAACGCGTCGGCCGCCCGCAGATCGACCTGACCCTGCGGGTGGAACACGACCATCTCAGCGGCGAAGTGCGCGATTACGGCCCCGGCTTCGACACCGCGCAAGCGCTGCTGCCGGGCACCTTGTTCAACAGCGGCAAGCACGACGGCATGGGCGTCGGGCTAGCGCTCTCGCATGCCACCGTGGAACGCCTGCAGGGCGAGTTGTGGATGCTGCCCGCCGAAGGCAGCGGCGCGCGCGTCGGGTTCCGTCTGCCGCTCTGCGAACACGAGGCACTCGCATGACAAGTCCCCCGATCCGTACCGGCCTGTTGGTCGACGACGACACCTTGTACCTGCGCACGCTGCAGCGCAGCCTCGCGCGCCGCGGCGTGCAGACCCTCACCGCCACCGATGCGGCCAGCGCGTTGTCCACTGCACGCAGCGCACTGCCGGACTTTGCGTTGATCGATCTCAAGCTGGGCCACGACTCCGGCTTGAGACTGATCCAACCCTTGCGCGAGATCCGCGCCGACATGCGCATCCTGCTGGTCACCGGTTACGCCAGCATCGCCACGGCAGTGGAGGCGATCAAACTCGGCGCCGACGATTACCTGCCCAAGCCGGCCAATATCCCCACCATCATGCGTGCGTTGGGCGAAGAGGACGACGACCTGCCCGAGCCGGACGAAGAAGAAACCGCGCAGGAAATGATGACCCCGCTCAGCCGCCTGCAGTGGGAGCATATCCAGCAGGCGCTGCACGAAACCGGCGGCAATGTGTCGGCAGCCGCACGACTGCTCGGCATGCATCGCCGCTCGCTGCAGCGCAAGCTGACCAAGCGGCCAAGCCCTGGGCCGCTGCGCTAGTACTGCCGTCGAGACTCGGCATCGAGATTTTGAACGTTGTCGTATTTTTACTCATAAGTCAGAAATATAGGCGACACTTGGATGCCTGAAGAACGAGCGCACCAATTCTGGTCGAGCTGCAATGTTGGACAACTGATCATGCACCCGATCGGCCAGCTTCTCGCCACTGCGCAGCGGGCTGCGCGCTACGCCCGTGCGCTTGGTGTAGCTCCACACCAACTCGTCGGGATTCAAGTCCGGCGGGTCACCCGGCAGGAAATGCAGCGTCAGCCTGCCCTTCAGGCTGTCCACGTCATCGCGCACGCCACGGGTCTTGTGAGCAGGCAAACCATCAAGCATCAGATGGATTGGACGGCGACGGCCTTTCATCATTCGCTTGAGCAGGTCCACGAACAATTCACCGTTCAAGCCGCCGCTGTACACGGCGAACCAGAAACCGCCCTTGCTGTTCACCGCCGAGGCCGCACTGATGCTCTGGCGCTGCCCCGGCACCGCGACAACCGGCGTGACGCCCTTGACGGCCCACGTCCGTCCTTGCACCGCATCGGCACGGAAGCCAGACGCGTCCCAGAAGTCAATCTCGGCCTTTTCCCGCTTGGCGTGCGTCACGATCGCCGGGTAAGTCTGCTTTTCCCACTGCGTTACCGCCAGTGGATCGCGCTGATAGGCGTGTTGCAGCGGCTTCTGTGGGCTCAGCCCCAGCCGCGCCAGCAACGTCCCGACGCTGGCCAGACTCAACCGTGCGGCACATTTCTTCTCGATCAGTTCTCGCACGACCTGCCGCGTCCACAGACCGAAGGCGAAGCCATGCTGGCCAGGGTTCTTGCCATTGACCCAGCCCAACACCTGGCGCTCCTGCGCCGGCGTCAACGTCCGCGGGCGACCGCTGCCCTTACGCGTCATCAATGCGCCAGCGCCGCCCTCCTGTGCTCGCGCCAGCACTTTGTACGCCCAGCCGCGATGCAGCCCGAACGACGAGGCCACTTCGGCCGGCGATTCGCCTTCGCCCATCCGTTGCAACGCCATCAGGCGCATTTCTTCCAGCGCCGCCCGCGATACCAAGCGTCCGTCTCTCTTCTTCATGGATGGTTGGACAGCAGACGTCGACATTTGTTCCCTAATTTACTGACTTATGAGTAAGCCAAACCGCAGACCAGCCCATTTCCACGTTGGATCCACGCCACGCCATCCAACCATGCCGATCAACCAAACAATCAAAAGCGCGACTGCTCGGAACGGCATGTACCACGCGTCCACTGCGGTTCTGAGCGCGCCGTCCGCGCCCACCTGACCGCTGCTCGCTACGTTTTGTTAGCCGCTCTTAGCTACGCTTAGCACGTGCAAACGCCTCTGCCAGCGCATTATCGGCCGGCGGCACGGTGATCCGCGGTTTGCTGTTGGCTTGCGCCTGAACGCGCCCACCACCGTCGCGCCTGCCCTGCCCCGGACCGTTGCCTCGAGCCTCGCGCGGTTGCGCTGAGCCATCGGTCGGTGCCGGCGTATCGGACAAACGGCAGCTCAGCGCGATGCGCTTGCGCGCCACATCCACTTCCAGCACCTTGACCTTGATGATGTCGCCGGCCTTGACCACGTCGCGCGGATCCTTGACGAAGGTCTCCGACAACGCCGAGATGTGCACCAAACCATCCTGGTGCACGCCGATATCGACGAACGCGCCGAACGCGGCCACGTTGCTGACCACCCCTTCGAGCACCATGCCGGGCTTGAGGTGCTTGATGTCCTCAATGCCTTCGGCGAACTGCGCTGCCTTGAACTCCGGACGCGGATCGCGGCCGGGTTTTTCCAGCTCTTTGAGAATGTCGCGCACGGTTGGCACACCGAATTGCTCGTTGGTGAACATCTCCGGCTTCAGGCCGCGCAGAAAACTGCCGTCGCCCAGCAGTGCCTTGATCGGCTTGCCGGTGCTGCCGACGATGCGCTCGACCACCGGATAGGCTTCCGGATGCACCGCCGACACGTCCAGCGGCTCGTCGCCATCGGCAATGCGCAGGAAGCCGGCGCATTGTTCGAAGGTCTTGTCGCCCAATCGCGGCACCTTGAGCAAGTCCTTGCGACGCTTGAACGGGCCGTTGTCGTCGCGGTGACGCACGATATTTTCCGCCACCGTGCTCGACAGCCCGGACACGCGCGACAGCAGCGCCGCCGAGGCGGTATTGACGTACACACCGACCGCGTTGACGCAGTCTTCCACACGCGCTTCCAGCGCCTTGGCCAGACGATACTGATCGACATCGTGCTGGTATTGGCCCACGCCGATTGCCTTGGGCTCGATCTTCACCAGCTCGGCCAATGGATCCTGCAGACGACGCGCGATCGACACCGCACCACGCAGCGACACGTCCAGATTGGGGAACTCCTTGGCCGCGAACTCCGACGCCGAATACACCGACGCGCCAGCCTCGCTGACCACAACCTTCTGCAACTTGACAGCGCCGCACAGCGCAATCGCTTCGCCGGCGAGCTTGTCGGTCTCGCGACTGGCAGTCCCGTTGCCGATCGCGATCAGCTCCACGTTGTGCTGCATGCACAACTTTTTGATGGTCTGCAGCGACTGATCCCACTGCCGCTTGGGCTCGTGCGGATAAATCGTTTCGGTGGCCACGAGCTTGCCTGTGGCATCGACTACGGCGATCTTGCAACCGGTACGGATGCCCGGGTCCAGCCCCAGAACCACGCGCGGGCCGGCCGGCGCCGCCAGCATCAGATCTTTGAGGTTGTCGCCGAACACCGCGATCGCCTCGGCCTCGGCCTTTTCGCGCGCCTGGTTGAACAGGTCCAGCAGCAGATGCATGTGCAGCTTGGCGCGCCAGGTCAGCCTGCAGGCATCCAGCAACCAGCGATCGGCCGGGCGGCCTTCATTGGAAATACCGGCACTGCGCGCCACCCGGCCTTCGGCGTACTGATGCCCAGCCTCGGCATCGCTGCCCGGATCGAGATCCAGATAGAGAAACTCCTCACGTCGCGCGCGAAACAGCGCCAGCAAGCGGTGCGACGGAATCTTCGCCAGCGATTCGGCGTGATCGAAGTAGTCGCGGTACTTGGCACCGACCTCTTCCTTGCCCTCGGCCACGCGCGCGCGGATCACGCCATTGTCGCTCAGCCAGCTGCGCAGCTCACCGAGCAGTGCGGCGTCTTCGCCCCAGCGCTCCATCAGGATTGCGCGCGCGCCTTCCAGCGCGGCCTTGCTGTCGGCAACGCCCTTTTCGGCATCGATGAAGGCGGCCGCGGCGACTTCCGGCGTCTGCGTCGGGTCCGACAACAGGCCATCGGCCAATGGCTCCAATCCGGCTTCTCGCGCGATCTGCGCGCGGGTGCGGCGCTTGGGCTTGTAGGGCAGATACAGATCTTCCAGCCGCGACTTGGTATCGGCAGCCACAATTTCGTCGCGAAGTTCGTCGCTGAGCTTGCCCTGCTCGCCGATGCTGGACAGGATCACCGCGCGGCGTTCTTCCAGCTCGCGCAGGTAGGTCAGGCGCGTTTCCAGATTGCGCAACTGGGTATCGTCCAGCCCGCCGGTGACTTCCTTGCGGTAGCGCGCAATGAACGGGACGCTGGCGCCCTCATCCAGCAGGGCAATGGCGGCGCGCGCCTGGGCGGGCTGAGCACCGATCTCGTCGGCGATGGTGCGAGCAATCTGATGGGCAAGCTGGCTATAGTGCATGACGGCGCGGCGTGAACCGCTTCACTGAAAAAAGCATTTTCGCAGTGCAGGCCCGCCACGGAAACCCGTTGACAACCCCGTCGTAAACCTATTCCGCCGCGCTCAGCTGAGGTGGCGTGCGTAGTGGGTGGCGGCGCGTTCGATCAGAAGGCTTTCGTGCAGCGATTCCAGCGCCATTACACGGACCTTGCCGACGTCCTTTAGCGGCACCATGCGTTCGACGTACACCTCAGGGCCAGCGTCGGTCATTGCGCGCGACTTGCTAAAGCCGTAAGGCATCACGCCCTTGTCGCCATCTTTGCTGCCACCGACGTACAGGACAATCGACATACCCATATCCTTTTGCTGCTGCTGCGTTGTTTCGCAAGGATAACCAGCGCACCGTGAGGAGCTTTCCACGCACGTTAACGCGTGCTGTTTGCGGTTTGGTGACGGCGCCAAGGCGGGGCCAGCCTCACGGTCGCTTCAGCCCGCTTGGCCGTCAATCGCGATCCGCTCACTCTTTTACAACATCGCATGGACCTCAAAAGCGGCTATCCGTTCTGGTCGATCCGCAATGGATTGATGCGCGCTTACCCTCGCCTGGAGCAAGACACCCATTGCGAGGTCGCCATCGTCGGTGGTGGCGTCACCGCCGCGCTGATCGCCCACGAACTCCTGCGCCACGGCCATGAAGTGGTGGTGATCGAACAGCGCGACATCGGCTGGGGCAGCACCTCGGCCAGCACCGCCTTGCTGCAGTACGAAATCGATACGCCGATGATCGCACTGGCCAAACAATACGGCATGCCAGCCGCGGCGCTGGCGTATGGCGCATGCGCACAAGCCATCCTCGACCTGCAGGGCCTGTGCAACACCCTGGGAGGCACCGATTTCACGCGTCAGGACAGCCTGTACTACGCCAGCCGCGCCCGCAACGTGAAAGACCTGCGCAGCGAGCTGGACGCCCGCAAAGCACACAAGCTGCCGGTGGAATGGATCGAGCGCAAGCCGCTTTGGCACAACTACGGTGTGCATTCGGAAGGGGCGATCCTCAGCCGCCTGGCCGCCAGCGTGGACCCGTACCGGCTGTGCTATCGCCTGTTCGCCGAGTGCGAGCAGTACGGCGCGCGCATCTACGACCGCACCGCCGTTGCAGCGATCGACCCGCACGAGCGGCACGTCGAACTGCGTACCGAAGAAGGCGTCAGCGTGCGCGCGCGTCATGTGACCCTGGCGGCCGGCTATGGCAACCAGCGCTGGCTGTCGCAGCGGGTGGCGCGCAACCGCAGTAGCTACGCTTTCGTGACTGATCCCTTGCACGACAGCGAGATGGGTGCGCTCAAGCACACCATGATGTGGGAGACAGCGCGCCCGTATTTGTACGTCCGCAGCACCCCGGACGGACGCGTGGTCGCCGGTGGCGAAGACGACACTATCGACATCCCCGCGCGCCGCGATGCGCGGGTGCAGAGCAAGCTCACGACGCTGCTGAAGAAAATTGCCAAGACCATGTCCGATGTAAGCCTGCGCCCCGCGTTCGCATGGGCCGGCACCTTCGCAGAGACTGCCGATGGGTTGCCGTTCTTCGGGCCGCACGCCCAATTGGGGCCACGCGTATCGTTCGCGATGGCGTATGGCGGTAACGGCATTACCTATAGCGCGATTGGCGCGGGATTATTACGCGCCCAACTGGAGGGCACGCCTCACCCGTTGTCCGACGTGTTCGGCTTCTCGCGTCTGCGTTGAAACCCCCACGGCCACCAGCCGTGGCCGTGCATTGCATCCGCATCGGCAGCCCGCTCCAGCGGGTTGCGCACCGGGATGCCGCCGCACAAAAAGTACACCGGCACAAACAGCGGCCCCAGCAGCATGTACTGATCCACATGCGCGCGCTCGTGGTCGCCCAGGCCCGCCGGTGGATGCTCACACCGGTCGGCGGCGTGGCCATAGGTGCTGCACTGCAGGTCGAGCGAGGCACCGTTGAGCAGGATCACGGTGCCCAATGTCATCGCCCCGCCCGGCCCCCATCGCCAGGCATCGAAGACCACGGCATGTTCCCGCGGCGACCAGACTGCGCGCGCGCCACAACAATACCTGGCTGCGCCGATCGCCAGCCCGAGCACGCTATTGGGCAGCGTCCATCACGCGCCCAGCGCCTGCAATGCTGATCGCCAGCGCTCAGCTGGATTCAATCGGCCTGGTTGGGAATCAGCAGCCACAGGATCAGATAGACCAGGATGCCGGGAAACGCAGCCGAGGCAATGGACACGATGACGAACAACACGCGTAGCAACGTGGAGCTCCACCCGAAACGATGCGCGATGCCGCCAACGACACCGGCGATCATGCGGTCATTGCGGGAGCGGGATAGTGTGGTGGTGGACATGGCAGGACTCTTGCAAACGTAGCCAACAGTCTAGAAAGCGCAACAGCAGCATACCGTGACGGCTGCACTGCCTGCTCAGCAGAGCGCCACCTGCGCGTGCCGCAGGCGTCGATATCAGGCATTGCCGCCACGTTCCTGCAGCCAGCGATGGATTGCTACCGGCACCTCGCGCTGTGCGCGCCCGGAGACGTAGATCCCGATATGCCCACCGCGAAAGCTCAACTCGGTGTAATCCTCGGTGCCAACCAGTCCGCGCAGTGCCCGCGAGGCATCCGGCGGCACCAGGTGGTCGTGTTGGGCGTAGATATTCAGCACCGGCATGTCGAGCGCCTGCAGATCGACTGCCTGCCCACCGATGCGCACCTGCCCGGTGACCAGCCCATTGCGCTGGTAGAACAACGTGACGAATTCGCGGAAGGCTTCGCCGGCGAGGTCGGGCGAATCGAAGATCCACTTTTCCATGCGCAGAAAATCTTCCAGCGCCTGCTTGTCGTCGAGGATGTCGAGCAGGCCCACGTATTTCTGCAGATTGAGCCGGAAAGGCTTGAGCATCAGGTAACTGGCGTTCATCAGATCCGCCGGCACGTTGCCCATGGTATCCACGAACAAATCCACGTCGACCATGCGCGCCCAGTTGGACAGCATGTTGTCGGGGGTGTGAAAATCCACCGGCGTCACCATGGTGATCAGGTTGCGCACTTTCTCGCGTTGAAGCGCGGCATAGCACAAGGAAAACGTGCCGCCCTGACAGATGCCGAGCACATCGATCGCCTCCAGCCCGGACTGCGCGCGCAGACGATCCACCGCGCCATCGATATAGCGCAGCAGATAATCTTCCAGCGTGAGGTAACGCTCGGAGCGGTCCGGGTACCCCCAGTCCAGCACGTAGACATCCTGGCCATGACTCAGCAAGCCTTTGACCAGCGAGCGATCCGCCTGCAGATCGACCATATACGGGCGATTGACCAGCGCATAGACGATCAGCAGCGGCGTCTTGGCCACCGGCGCCTGCTCGCCGATGAAGCGATACAGCACCACCTTGCCGTCGCGCCAGATTTCTTGGCGCTCGGTGACGCCGTAATCCACGTCGTCCACACCGGGCAGCAGCTTGAGCCCTTCGCGCAACTTGCGTTGCATCGACAGGGTTTCCTGCATCAGGTCTTCGGCGCTGAACCCCAATGGGCCCTTCATGCCTGCGCTCCACGTTTTTTACCTGCGGCGGGTGTGCGGGCCGCAGGCCTGGCCGAGGGTTTCGCGCCACTGCTCTTGTTAGCCGGCGTCTTTTTCGCTGGCTTACTGATGGCCGAGGTCTTTTTAGGCGCCGTCTTTTGGGTTGTAGTCTTTTTGACGGAAGACTTCTTTGATGCGCCCTGCTTGGCCACCCGCGCAGCCGTGGCCGGCCTGGCTGCGCCGCTCGGCTTGGCGGCCGAGGCACGCTTGCCGGCAGCCGGTGCGACCGGATCTGGTTCGGGCGCTGCCGCGGGCTTGCGCGCCGGTGACGCTGCGGTGCGCAGCATCCGCCTGACCAGGCGTTCCAGCTCGGCGATGCGTCGGTGCGCGGCGTCCATCTCAGAACGGGTCGGCATGCCGATGCGTTCGCTTAGCTGCTCGATCTCTTCCTGTAGCGCCGCGCGTAGGCGCATATGGGCATTGGCGAAACCGCCGTACACCTCGCGAAACTGATTCGACAAGGCGACGTCGGCATAGGATTCTTCGGCCGCTTCAATCCACAGGTCGAACAAGGCGCGGGCGCTGGTCAACTGGCTGCCGCTACTCTCGTGCTCGCTCAGCTTAGACGCAAAACGCGCAAACGCCTGCTCGATCGCTACCTTGAGTTGCTCGCCATAGGCCTCCGATTGGGCCTGGAAATCCTGTTGCGCACGAGCCAACTTCTGCAGGCGCGACTGGTGATTGCGGTTCAAACCAAAAGCCGGCATGTCCAGCCACGGCGCGTTTTCCTCCCGCCACTTTTGCAGCGTCTGCGCCGCTTCCTGCAGCCACGGGTCGAACCCGACCGGGCTGCAGCCGCGCAGCGAGCCCAGCGTCCACTGCATCAACTGTTCGCCCTGCCCTTGGACCGCCTGGCGCCAGGCATCGGCCACTTCATTGGCCGAGGTGTCGCGCCCCGCAAACTGCGCGGCCACTTGTTGCATGGTGCCGAGCCAATCGCCGGCCTGGGTGCGGAAGCGGTTGATTGCCTCCTGCGCCTGCGGTGCGGCCTGGGTGGGCAGCAACTGCGACCACCAATCTACCGCCTTGCGCCAATCCTGCGGGGCGTCGCCAGCGGACGCGGGCGGCGGTTGTTGCGCAGCGGCGCCGGCCTGGCCGTGGCGCATAGCATCTCCCCAGGCAGCCCAGTATTGGCGCGCCTTGTCGTCGAAATTGCCGTTGTCCGAACCGCTGCTTGCCATCATTCCGTCCCGTGACCGTTCACCGAGCCATCCTACCGCGTGCATCCCAGCGTGCCGCTCAGAGTTTGGGGATGCGCAGCGTCTTGCTGATCATCAGCGAGCCGGACACCGCAAACAGCAGCACCAGCGGGTGGAACTGCCACGGACCGAGCTGCCACTGGCCCCACCACAAGGTCTCGCCGATATGCCCGATGCTGGCGGCAACCGCGAGCAGGATCACCAGCAGCAGGCTGGTGGGAATGGGCGTGCCTTCGAAATACGGCACCTTGTCGGCCTCCCCGGCGATCTCCTCGGCGGTGACGTTGTAGCGCGCCAGCCGGCTCACGCCGCAGCAGACGAAATAGCTCAGCACCAGCCAGTCCCAGCCGCCACGCATGCCGCAGGCATACCCCAGCGCCGCTGGCGCCACGCCAAACGAAATCACATCCGCCAGCGAATCCAGCTCGCGGCCCAGGGTGGAAGACGCCTTGCGCCAGCGCGCCACGTGCCCGTCCAGCGCATCGAACACGAATGCCAGCGGAATCAGCGCCATCCCCAGCAACAGATCGCCACGATGCTCCTCTTGCAGGAAGCGCATCGCCGCAAACACCGCGCCGGTGCCGCAGAAAGCGTTGGCAAGTGTGAACCAGTCCGCGAGTTGGAAATCGCGCAGCATCGAAAAATGGCGTTTCATGCGGAGCCTGAGGTGGGCAAGACACCAAGGGTAGCGCGCGCGCCATGCAGGCGACCGTTTCGCCACACTCGGCTAGGCTGGCGATTCGCGTGACCGCTTCCGGCCGCGCATGACTTCGTGAGGACACCCGATGCGCAGCATCCTGATCACCGGCGCGGGCAGCGGCATTGGCGCCGGTATCGCCACCCAATTGGCGACCGACGGCCATCACCTGATCGTCAGCGATATGGAACTGGCGGCCGCCGAGCGCACGGCGCATGCGCTGCGCCAGGCTGGCGGCTCGGCCGAGGCGCTGGCGCTGGATGTCACCGACGCAGACAGCATCGCGCAGGCACTGGCCAGCGCATCCCGCGCCCCGCAAGTGCTGGTGAACAATGCCGGCCTGCAGCACGTGGCCGCGCTGGACGAGTTCCCGATGCAGCAGTGGGCGCTGCTGGTGGATGTGATGCTTACCGGGGCCGCACGCCTGAGTCGCGCCGTGCTGCCCGCTATGCGCGCGGCCGGCTATGGCCGCATCGTCAACATCGGCAGCATCCACTCGCTGGTCGCCAGCCCGTACAAGAGCGCGTATGTCGCTGCCAAACATGGCCTGGTCGGCCTGGCCAGGGTCATCGCCCTGGAAACCGCCGACTGCGACATCACCGTCAACACGCTATGCCCCAGCTATGTGCGCACGCCGCTGATGGAGCGGCAGATTGCCGATCAGGCACGCACCCGCGGCATCGCCGAAGACGCGGTGATCCGCGATGTGATGCTCAAACCCATGCCCAAGGGCGCCTTCATCGACTACGACGAGTTGGCCGGCACGGTGGCGTTTCTGATGTCGCATGCCGCGCGCAACATCACCGGGCAATCCATCGCCATCGATGGCGGCTGGACGGCGCAATAATCGCGCTGGCGAACTTTTGACCAGCCGTGATGCGCGCCAGGTGGCGCAAGGGCTGTGCGCACTTGTCCACAGACTTGGGCAGCGTCCATCCACAGGGGATGTGGAGAACCATCTGACGTCCGCCATTCCGTGGAGAGCGGAGATGCTCCCCAATGATCGATGTCCAACACGGAACGGTTGAGCCTGGCTGGCGTTGGGTGCTGCGCTGCTAGCCGGCACCTGCCCGCCGATCTGGTGCCGAGTGTTAGATCGCTGACCCACATCGCTCGTCGATGAGGCCGATATGCGGCAGTGGAGTCCGGCTGACGTCCTTACAGACGCAGCCTCGGCAGCGCATATCCCGCGCACTGCACAAGCCGCTAGATACGCAAACCGATCAGATGCGCGAATACGTCCACGACTGCATGCGCCCATCGCGATACGGCATGACGCCATGGAACGGGCGCGGGTCGCCATCGAACACCAGCGGCAGGAAGTTGCGGTCGCCCTCCCACATCGGTACCTGGTCCATCTGCTCGATCGCGATCCACTCCAGCGTCCCTTCCGGATTGCAGGTATGTGGTGTGCCTTCGAAGCTGTGGATCAGGAACACGAAGCCCAGCCAGTCTTCGCCCTGCTTGCCGAAGCCGGGCCAGCTGATGGTGCCGCGCAGTTGCATTTCGCCGCAGTCGACGCCGGCTTCCTCACGAATTTCTCGGCGCATGCCGGCCAGCACGTCTTCGTCCGGTTCCAGCTTGCCGCCCAGGCCGTTGTATTTGCCCAGATGCTGATCGCCGGGACGGGCATTGCGGTGGATCATCAGCACCTGGGTGCCGTCGGGCGACAACAGGTAGCCAAGCGTGGCGACAATCGGGATATAGGGCATGGCACGCAATCTGACACGAAGCGTACCATTATGAATGAAGCGGTATGACCGAAGCGGTGCGGCGGACGCCGCGGCAACGCCGGCTCAGCCGACGGCGGCCTGCGCGTTCGGCCGCGGAGGCGGCAGGTCATCGGTATTCAGGCGCAGCGTCGCAACGCCGTGACCACGCTCGGCGATGTACTCCAGCCACTTGCCCAGGAAGGTATTCATGCGCATGCGGTGGCTGATCAGCTCGGCCGGCGGCGGGAACATGCCCATCACGTCCTGCCAGCGACGGCCGACATAGCAATGCGTGGTCTCCGCCTGGCGCGCGTCGCGATACAGGCGCACATACGCCGACGGGTCCGGCTCGCCGGTGACCGGGTCGCAGAGGTCGTAAGTCAAGCGCAGTTCCACCGTGTAGCGGTGGCATTCGATCACGTCCAGCCGCAGGTTCAGGCCGTCGCCGATCGACGATACATAGGAACCGGGGGCCAAATCGGCAGGAGCGAACAGCCGGGTCAGATGCTGGAAGTTTTCTGCGTACAAGCCCATCAGCCAGCCAAAGCGGCTCAGTTTGGGAATGCGTTCGAGTTTGCTCAATGCTTGGGCCATGGGCCGATCCTACACGCTGCGCCGCCGCACGGGCAGCATTGACGAGGGCCCCACCGCAGGCCTACCTTGGCGGAGCGCTGCCCCGCGCGCCTCGTATCCCCAGCCGCCGACGGAACCTCGCCCACAGCTCTTTCGACCCAACGGGGAAGGCGGCCGGAACGCCAGTGCCGGCTACCAACTTCGAATATCCAATCCCCACCCACGCTCAAAACATTTCGCGCTGCAGACCCAGCGTCGACAACACCTTGCTGGAAATTTCCTCGATCGACGTATTGGTGGTGCTGAGCGAGGGAATGCGCTCCATCTGGAACATGCGCTCGGCGATCGCCACTTCGCGCCGGCAGGTCTCTGCGGCGCTGTAGCGCGAATTCGCCCGCCGCTCCTGGCGAATCTGCTGCAGCCGCTCCGGATCGATGGTCAGACCGAACAACTTGCTGCGATAGTTGCGCAACCGCGGCGGAAGCCGTTCGTTTTCCAGATCTTCGTCGGTGAGCGGATAGTTGGCGGCGCGAATGCCGTAATGCAAGGCCAGGTAGATGCAGGTTGGCGTTTTACCCGCACGCGACACCGCCACCAGGATCACATCGGCCTCGTCGTAATTCAGCGCGATGCCATCGTCGTGACTCAGTGCGAAGTTCATTGCGTTGATGCGGCGGTGATAGGTTTCGAAATCGACCATGCCATGCGCGCGGCCCACACGCGAATGACGCGGCGCGTTGAGCTCGCGCTCCAGCGGCTCGATGAAGGGCGCGAACACATCCAGCATCAGCGCGCCGCTTTCGGCCAGAATCATGCTCAATTGTGGATCGACGCACGAATTGACCACGACCGGGCGCACCTGGTATCGCTCGCCCGCAGCGCGCACACGCATCGCGGCGTCGCGCGCTTTTTCTGCATCATCGATGAACGACATGCGGTCGGTGACGAAGTTGAATCCGCTGAACTGCGTGAGCAGGCTATGCCCAATCGTTTCAGCGGTGATGCCGGTTCCATCGGAGACGTAAAACACCGGCCGAATTGTTGACATCAAGACCACCTCTTTGAACTTGTGTCCAAAACTTCGGGTTCGTGCTTGTGCATATTCCGCTGTGCACTGCATCATAGCGGCTTCTTCCTACGGACGCGGCCATCCAGCCCGCTCGGGCGATGGCCATACGGAGCATCGCGCTTGAACGAGAATATCCTGTGGTTGCATGAGCTACGCTTGGCCGACCTGGCCCGCGTAGGCGGTAAGAATTCCTCACTTGGCGAGATGATCGGCAACCTGGCCGGGTTGGGCGTCTCGGTACCCGGTGGATATGCGACCACTGCGGAAGCTTTCAAGGACTTCATCGCGCACAACGACTTGTCCAAGCGCATCTTCGACAAGCTGGCGACGCTGGATGTCGAAGACGTCAACGCACTCACCCTCGCCGGCAAGGAGATCCGCGGCTGGGTGATCGACGCACCGCTGCAACCGGAACTGGACCGCGACATTCGTACCGCTTACGAACAACTGTGCGCCGAAAATGGCGGCGGCGACGTGGCAGTGGCCGTGCGCTCCTCGGCAACCGCCGAAGACTTGCCGGACGCCTCGTTTGCAGGCCAGCAGGAAACCTTCCTCAATGTGACCGGTGCC
Organism: Xanthomonas oryzae pv. oryzae; assembly: GCF_004136375.1. NCBI lineage: Bacteria > Pseudomonadati > Pseudomonadota > Gammaproteobacteria > Lysobacterales > Lysobacteraceae > Xanthomonas > Xanthomonas oryzae. The sequence goes on along the minus strand of NZ_CP031697.1, from coordinate 2,789,456 downwards.
GACGATGTGGTGCACAAGGTCAAGGAAGTGTTCGCCAGCCTCTACAACGATCGCGCGATCGCCTATCGCGTGCATCATGGCTTCAAGCACGAAGACGTGTTCCTGTCGGCCGGCGTGCAGTTGATGGTGCGCTCGGGCGTGGGTGCGGCAGGCGTGTTGTTCACGCTGGACACCGAGTCCGGTTTCCGCGACGTGGTGTTCGTCACGTCGAGCTTCGGTCTGGGCGAAATGGTCGTGCAGGGCGCGGTCAACCCGGACGAGTTCTACGTCTACAAGCCCACGCTCACTGCTGGCAAGCCGGCGATCCTGCGTCGCTCGCTCGGCAGCAAGGCCATTCGCATGGTGTATTCGGATGTGCCCGGCGAGCGCGTGCGTACCGAAGACACGCCGGTGGAACTGCGCAGCACCTTCTCGATCAGCGATGAAGACGTGCAGGAGCTTTCCAAGCAGGCATTGGTGATCGAAAAGCATTACGGCCGGCCGATGGACATCGAGTGGGCCAAGGACGGCGTCAGCGGCAAGCTGTTCATCGTGCAGGCGCGCCCGGAAACGGTGAAGTCGCGCAGCCACGCCACCCAGATCGAACGTTTCTCGCTGGAAGCCAAGGACGCCAAGATCCTGGTCGAAGGCCGCGCCGTCGGTGCCAAGATCGGCGGCGGCGTCGCACGCGTGGTGCGCTCGCTGGACGACATGAATCGTGTGCAGGCTGGCGATGTGCTGATCGCCGACATGACCGACCCAGATTGGGAGCCGGTGATGAAGCGTGCCTCGGCGATCGTCACCAACCGTGGCGGCCGTACCTGCCACGCGGCAATCATCGCGCGTGAGCTGGGCGTGCCGGCGGTGGTGGGCTCGGGCAACGCTACCGACGTGCTCAGCGATGGCCAGGAAGTGACCGTGAGCTGCGCCGAAGGCGACACCGGCTTCATCTACGAGGGCCTGCTGCCGTTCGAGCGCACCACCACCGATCTGGGCAACATGCCGCCTGCGCCGCTCAAGATCATGATGAACGTGGCCAACCCGGAACGTGCATTCGACTTCGGCCAGCTGCCCAACGCCGGTATCGGCCTGGCGCGCCTGGAAATGATCATCGCCGCGCATATCGGCATCCACCCGAACGCACTGCTGGAATACGACAAGCAGGACGCCGACGTCCGCAAGAAGATCGACGCCAAGATTGCCGGTTACGGCGATCCGGTGAGCTTCTACGTCAACCGCCTGGCCGAAGGTATCGCCACGCTGACCGCGTCGGTGGCACCGAACACGGTGATCGTGCGTTTGTCGGACTTCAAGTCCAACGAGTACGCCAACCTGATCGGCGGTTCGCGTTACGAGCCGCATGAAGAAAACCCGATGATCGGCTTCCGCGGCGCCAGCCGCTACGTCGACCCGTCCTTCACCAAGGCGTTCGCGCTGGAGTGCAAGGCGGTGCTGAAGGTGCGCAACGAGATGGGCCTGGACAACCTCTGGGTGATGATTCCGTTCGTGCGCACGCTGGAAGAAGGCCGCAAGGTGATCGAGGTGCTGGAGCAGAACGGGCTCAAGCAAGGCGACGGTGCTGATGGAAAGCCGGGCCTGAAGATCATCATGATGTGCGAACTGCCGTCCAATGCACTGCTGGCCGACGAGTTCCTGGACATCTTCGACGGCTTCTCGATCGGCTCGAACGATCTGACCCAGCTCACCCTGGGCCTGGACCGCGATTCGTCGATCGTGGCGCACCTGTTCGACGAGCGAAACCCGGCGGTGAAGAAGCTGCTGTCGATGGCGATCAAGTCCGCGCGTGCCAAGGGCAAGTACGTGGGCATCTGCGGGCAGGGGCCGTCGGATCACCCGGAACTGGCCGAATGGCTGATGCAGGAAGGCATCGAATCGGTGTCGTTGAATCCCGACACCGTGGTCGATACCTGGTTGCGTCTGGCTAAGCTCAAGAGCGAGAGCTGATGGGACTGGCGGGTGTATTGTGGGCCGCAGCTGCAGGAGCAGCTGCTGCAACGCCGGCAGCGGGAGCAACGGTTGCGAAACCGGCGACGACCGGTGAGCCGGCATTCAATTGGGCAGCGATCCCTTGGGCGCAATACGCGGTCAATTGGAGCGTCGCACTCCTGATCGTCGTGGCCGGCATGTGGCTGGCCAGGCAACTCAGCCAATGGTTGCACCGCGCACTCACCCGCGCGCGCGTGGAGATGACGCTGACCAACTTCCTGCGCAACGTGATGTACGCGTTGCTGCTGGTGCTGGTGTTCGTCAGTGCGCTGAGTCAGATCGGCGTGCCACCGACCTCGCTGATCGCAGTGCTCGGTGCAGCGGGCCTGGCAGTCGGCCTGGCGTTGAAGGATTCGTTGTCCAACATCGCCGCAGGCGTGATGCTGATCGTGCTGCGCCCCATGCGTGATGGCGATCATGTGGTGATCGCGGGCCAGGAAGGCATCGTCGACGAGATCCGGATCTTTCAGACCCGCATTCGTTCGTTCGACGAACGCATAATCACCCTGCCCAACAGCACCATTACCACTACACCGATCATCAACTACAGCACCCTGCCCAATCGTCGCCTGGAAGTGACCGTGGGCGTGGGCTACGAAGACGATCTCAAGAAAGCACAGCAGTTGTTGCTGCAGATTGCCAAGGACAACCCGAACATCCTGGAGTCGCCGGCACCGTTCGTGCAGGTCACCAACCTGGGCGAAAGCACGGTCGATCTGATGTTGTTCGCGTATGCGACCAACGGAAACTTCGGCGCAGCCAAGAGCACCACGCTGGAAAGTATCCGCAATCAGCTGCTCGAGAACGGGCTCAACATCCCTTACCCGCAGCGCGATCTGCATGTGTATCACCACGATGCCGATGGCAAGCCGATCTCCGACCTGTTGCTCAAAGGCGTCACCGACGATGGCGATCTGAACAAGGGACCTTCGTTGGCGCGTTGATGCGGCAAAACTTGCAATAGCGCAGTGAAAAACGAAAAGGCCGCATCGGATGATGCGGCTTTTTTGTGAGCGTGGATGGCGCGCAATCGCGTTTGCGATGGAGGTGAAGAAGTGAGGCTGAGAGGTGCCTCACCTGCGCGCCGCATACCTTGTCCCGCTACACGCCTCGTACGGCTGCGCGTCCAACTGCGCAACCCACGCCAGCAGATTCTCAGCCTTCCACATCCATAGCGGTATCGCCACCAAGTGCACCCATGAATTGACGGTAGTGACGCAGCTCATTGATCGAATCGCGCACATCGCTGAGGGCGGTATGCGCAGAACTCTTGGCAAACCCATTGGCCACCGTCGGCGCCCAACGCCGCGCAAGTTCCTTGATGGTGGACACATCCAAATTGCGGTAATGGAAATAGCGCTCAAGGCGCGACATCTGCCGATGCAGGAAGCGGCGATCCTGGCAGATCGAGTTGCCGCACATCGGCGAGGCGCCAGCGCGGATCCACTCGCCCAGGAATGCCACGGTCTGCGCTTCGGCCTGCGCATGGGTGACCTGGCTGTCGAGCACGCGCTGCCAAAGACCCGAACGGCGGTGCTGATTGCGGTTCCACTCGTCCATCGCTTCCAGGGTTTCCAGCGGATGCGCGATGGCCAGTTCCGGCCCCTCGGCAAGCACGTTCAACTGCGCATCGGTCACGATGGTGGCGATCTCGATAATCGAATCGCGATCGGTATCCAGGCCGGTCATTTCCAGATCGATCCAGATCAGTCGGTCGTTGCCTGCAAGGTTCTCTGCCATATCGCCGTCCTGTGGAAGGCCGTCGCCGGCCGGGTGCTGAAAAGGGCGCGCATCATACCGCGGCCGCGTCGCTCAGGGCGCAAGTGGCGGCTTGCCGCGCTTGGCTCTGAAGTAATTGGTCAGGCGCAAGCTCGCCTCGGCCGCAAGCACGCCACCGCACACCCGCACACGGTGATTGTGGCGCGGGTCGGCCAGCAGGTCGAACACGCTGCCGCAGGCGCCGGTCTTGGGGTCGCTTGCGGCGAACACCACGCGCGCGATCCGCGCATGGATCATCGCCATCGCACACATCGCGCACGGCTCCAGGGTGACGTAGAGCGTGCAGCCGATCAGGCGGTGATTGGACAGGCGGCGCCCGGCGTCGCGCATCGCCACGATTTCGGCATGCGCGCTGGGGTCGTGGCTGGCGATATTGAAGTTCCAACCTTCGCCCAGCACGTTGCCCTCGGCACCGACGATCAGCGCGCCAACCGGGATCTCGTCATGGTCGCGCTCGGCACACTCGGCCAGGTGCAGGGCGTGCTGCATCCAGTGCACGTCGATCGCCGCGTGCGGCGCATCGATGGGCTCGGCGGGCAATCTCACGTGGCCGAACTGCCCTGGCGGTCCAGGAACGCGGCGAACGCAGCAACCGTCGCCTCACTGACATGGTGCTCGATACCCTCCGCATCGCGACGCGCCGTGGCTTCGTCGATGCCAAGGGCAAGCAAGAAGCGCTCTACGATCTGGTGCCGCTGCCGGCTGGAGGCGGCCAATGCCTCGCCGGCCGGGGTCAGGAACACGCCGCGATAGGGCCGCTGGATCACCCAACCATCGCGCACCAGCCGCTTGAGCATCTTGGCCACGGTGGGCTGCGCCACGCCCAGGCGCGCAGCGATGTCGACCTGACGCGCTTCGCCACCGTCGACCAGCAGATCGGAGATCAGCTCCACATAGTCTTCGACCAGCTCGGCGCGGCGCGCTTGGCGCACCTGACGGAAGCTCTCCATATGCACCTGCGCATCGATCAGGACCGGCGCGGCCGCTTCCATCTTTTCGCTCTTGCCCACCCTCGTCCTCGCTATCGTCGCCGGCATCGGTGCCGGGCACATAGTTTGAAGCACGCAGCCGATCAATACGATTGAGTTTGCCAATACTCAACAGAATAGCACTTGCTATATCATCCTTGTCGCCCCGTCCCGATGTCCTCTCCATGTCCGCCGACACCACCGCCTCAGCGCCGTCGTCAGCCACTGCCACCGGTAGCCTAGGCGACCACCACGCCAGCGTCGCCGTTCCCAAGGGCGGGCATTGGTGGTTCCGCCTGCTGGCGTTTCTGGGGCCAGGCTACATGGTGTCGGTGGGCTATATGGACCCGGGCAACTGGGCCACCGATCTGGCCGGCGGCTCGCAGTTCGGCTACCTGTTGCTGTCGGTGATTCTGTTGTCGAACCTGATGGCGATCGTGCTGCAGGGCCTGTCGGCGCGGCTGGGCATCGCAACCGGGCTGGACCTGGCGCAGGCCTGCCGTGCGCGCTACCCGCGCGGCGTCAATCTTGCGCTGTGGGGCATTTGCGAACTTGCGATCATCGCTTGCGATCTTGCAGAGGTGATCGGCACCGCGATTGCGTTGAAGTTGATGTTCGGCATTCCGCTCACCATGGGCGCGATCATCACCGCGGTGGACGTGGTGTTGGTGTTGCTGCTGATGAACCGTGGTTTCCGCGCGCTGGAAGCATTCGTGATCGCGCTGCTGCTGATCATCTTCGTATGCTTCGGTCTCCAGATGGCACTGGCCGCACCGCCAATTGCGGCTGTGCTGGGTGGTTTCATTCCGCGTGCGCAGGTCGTCACCGACCCGCAGGCGCTGTATCTGGCGATCGGCATCATCGGGGCGACGGTGATGCCGCATAACCTGTATCTGCATTCGTCGATCGTGCAGACACGCGCATACCCGCGCACCGATGTCGGCCGGAAATCGGCGCTGCGCTGGGCGGTCACCGACAGCACCGTGGCCCTGATGTTCGCGTTGTTTATCAATGCCTCAATCCTGATTCTGGCGGCGGCGGTATTCCATGCGCAGGGCCGCACCGACGTGCAGGAGATCGAACAGGCGCATGCGTTGCTAGCCCCGATGCTGGGGGTTGGCCTGGCCTCGACCTTGTTCGCAGTGGCGCTGCTTGCTTCCGGCATCAATTCCACCGTGACTGCCACGCTGGCCGGGCAGATCGTGATGGAAGGCTTTCTGCAATTGCGCCTGCCGCCATGGGTGCGGCGCTTGCTGACCCGCGGCATCGCCATCGTGCCGGTGGTGATCGTGACCTGGCTATACGGCGAAGCCGGCACCGCGCGGTTGTTGGTGCTCAGCCAGGTGGTGTTGTCGATGCAGTTGCCGTTTGCGGTGATTCCGCTTGTGCGTTTTGTCTCCGACCGGCAATTAATGGGTGCGTTGGTGGCGCCTGCATGGCTGGTGCGCATCGCGTGGGGGATTGCGGCAGTGATCGTGTGCCTGAATTTGAAGCTGCTGTGGGACACCGCGCTGCACTGAAAGACGATCTCTTTCATCGACGCTGCGCTTGGGTTCGATGAGGTGTGCTGTCTGGCTCGGAAGCTGAAGAAGACCTCGCGCACTACTCGCTTCAAGACTTACCAGCACTGGGGGCCGTGATTAGGCGCGCCGTAAGCGGCCGCATCCGTTGACGTCTCTTTGAGTTTGGCCTGCGCATCGCTCGACCCGATCACAGTCCACGCGCTGGCCGCTGCACTGCGCACGCGCATGCAATCTGTGTGCATAGCATTCGCGCTTTAGCGCATGCACCGGCCCGTCCGTTGCCTGCGATGGCTTGGCGCTGCGTGGGCACGCCGGCATGACGCGTTTGCGCGCGCATGCGACCGCCGGGCTGCATGCCCTCGCCTACAGGAGTTCTTATGGATCCGTTCGAGGCGCATCCGGCCGATGCCGGACGCCGCCACTTTCTCATTTTCCGGCACGGCAGCCGTGGCGGCGTTATCGCCACCAACTCTCGCCAGTGCTGCCGCGGCCACGCGCACGCAGTCCACCTCGTCTCCCCACTCGTCCAATCATGTCTATGGAACCCTGGGCGTATCAGTTGATGGATCTGCAGATGCCGCGCGTGGACGGGGTCGAAGCGATCCAGCGCATCCACCAGGTCGACGCCGCTGCAAAGGTCATCGTGCTGCCGACTTACACCTGCGATGCGCGCGCAGTGCGTGCACTGCAGTTCGGTGCCTGCGGCTATCTGCTCAAGAGCGGGCTGAGACGCGAGCTGGTGGACACCATTCGCGACGTCGGTAACTGCTGCCAAGCGCTCGCACCCAGACCAGACAAGGCCAAACGGGTGATTGGCCCGCTCCATGCGGAAGCGAATGTTGAATCAACGCCCCCGCAGAATCCGCACGCGCATCCCAAAATGGATTTGCTTGCGCTAACATATCCACTAATTGCGGCTGGGGAGCCGCTTCAGTATGGCTATCATCGACCGCTAATCAAGATACCAACCATCGCACTGTGCCACTGGCGCAGTGTCATCTATTTTCTTAATGCGTTCAGGGGGAATGCAATGCTTCGTCACTCTTTGCGGGTGCGCCTGCTGCTGCCGGTGCTGGCCTTGGGCCTAGTCGTGATGTCAGGCCTAACGGTTGTTTTGGCTTTTACCGAGGCAAAACGGATCGAGTCTGAAACACAAGCGTCCATCGGGCGCACTTCGATTTTGACCCAGACCATGTTCTCGCTTACCCGCACCATGCTGCTCGATCGCGTCAACGCCACGATCCGCCATTTGCACAAGGAATCCGACGCGCTAGGACTGGCTAGTCAAGGCAATGAAGTCCACGTCGGGGGCCGCATCGCCAACGACCTTCTGCTGGGTCAGAAGTCTCAGGCCAATACGTTCAGCCTGGTCGACAGCGCCGCGTCCATCTTGGTCGACGACGGCGCTTCCAGCAGTAAGCAGGGCAACGCAACGCTGTTTTCGCGCGTCGGCGACGACTTCGTTCGTATCTCCACCAGCTTCACCAATGCAGACGGCAGGCGCGCCGTCGGCAGCGTGCTCGATCCGAACAGCCAGGCAGCTATCAAACTGCGCAATGGAGAGAGCTTCTATGGCGTGGTCGATATTCTCGGCAATCCATATGTGGCTGGCTACGAGCCGATCTTTGCCGGCAACGAGAAGCGCGTCATCGGTGCTTGGGGTGTCGCCCACAAGGCAGATACACCGGAGTTGGCGACCGTGATCGGCAGCCGTCGTGTTCTCTCGTCCGGCTTCGTCGCGGTGTTGGACATCAAGAATAAGTTGCGCTTCCAATCGGACACCGGTTCCACCACAGATCGCGCCACCATCGAACGGATCATCAAGGAGAAGCCGCAAGACTGGGTGGTGGTTAAAGAGGAGATACGCGATTGGGGCTTCACATTGGTATCGGCCTACCCGAAGAGCGACCTCAACGCCTTGATCTTGCACCAATCGTTGTGGATTGCCGGGGTTGGCTTACTCATCTGCGCACTGATGGTTGGCGTGCAGTCCGCCCTGATCTGGGACAGAGTGTTGCGCCCCGTCCAGAACCTCACCGCTGTGGCAGAAGAGCTCAGCATGGGCAAGTGGAACCACACCATCGCCGAGGTCAACCTGAAGGACGAAATCGGCACGCTGGCGCGGGCGATTTCGCGCCTGTCCAATAGCGTGCGACTGGCGATGGAGCGGCTCAACAAACGATGAGCCACCCCTTCCCACCCGAACGAATGAGGCAAGGAAGACGCCATGTCCAATGAATTTCGTCCGCTGATCGAGATCCTGCGCGAGCTCAAAGCGCTGACATTGAATAAGGAGTCCGGCTTTCTGTTCATCGTCACCGAGGAAAACCACTCCTGCATTGTCCGCATCAACAGCGGGCAGATCGAAGAAGTGGTATTCCGCATGCTGCGTAATGATGAGGCGTTACAACGCCTCACCATGGTCAACGCGGCGAAGTCGCGCTTCCAGGTCGACCCTGGTGCCGGCCTGGGCAAACCCTCGCTGTTGAGCGAAGACTCGCGGCAATGGTTGACTGGCGGCTTCGAACAGGATCTTGGCGGCGCACCGTCGCCGGTGCGTGCGCCGGCAGCTGCGGCAACTGTTGCAAGCGCGAGTGCGGCACCGGTGTCCAGCGGTCAGAACGCCAGGCCTGACGACCGCGTCCGCGATGCACTGGAAGAAGTCGCGCTGAACTATCTCGGTCCAATCGCCGGCATGCTCTGCGATGAAGCCTGGGAGGCCTCCAGCGACATCGAACAAGTGCTCAGCCAGCTCGGCGCCAACCTGGCAACACCGCAGGAAGCGCAGAAGTTCATGGCCGACGCGCGTGTGGCGTTGGCCAAGGTCCGCTGAAGACACGCTTCAGTCCGGGTCATGCATCAAGCCGCGCACTGCGCGGCTTTTTTGTTTGTGCGGCAGCGGCGCCTGACGCGTGTCGCAACGTCAGCCGCCGCAGCGTCGGCAGTGCATTGCTTGCGTGCAAGCCACACGCGGACATGAGCGTGAAAATAGGTCATGTCGTCCGGCGCATGCTCAGCACGTCAGCCATCAGAAAGGCTCCACTTCAAGCCGATCGCAATGCGCGGCGAAGCGCTGCAGGTTGCCCGACAGACGTTTTTGTCGGTGCTGGATCCTGTAGAAGCGCCGCGTCAGCCGCGGCAAGGTGGTGTGCACAATCACCAGCCGGCCCAATGTCACCAGGTCCTGCACCGCCTATCGCGACAGGCATGCCAGTCCCAGGCCTTCCGCTGCCGCCTGCTTGATCGCTTCGGTGCTCCCGGGCTGCATCTCGCTATCGAGGTGATGCAAGTGCGGCAACAAGACGTGCTCCACCGCCTCACGCGTGCCTGAACCCGGCTCGCGAAGCAGCCAGCGTGCCTGTCGCAAGGCTTTCAACGGAACGAGTGCCTGCTTGGCGGCCTGCGCCAATGCATGCGTCGGTGCCGCCACGATCACCAACGCGTCCTGTCGCCACGGCACGACCTCAAGATCCGCCTCATGGCACGGGCCTTCGATCAAACCGATGTCCACCTCCAACCGGCTCACGGCGGCAGCCACCTCACGCGTATTGCCGATGACCACGTCCACCGCGGCGCCCGGCCATGCTGTTCGATAGCCGGCGATCAGTGACGGCAACACGTAGTTGCCGATGGTGGTGCTGGCACCCACGCGAAGCCGTGTGGGCACCGGCGCTGCGGCCACACCGGCGGCTCCGAGCCCGAACTGGCGTTCAATTTCCTGCACGCCGTCAAGCAAGGCCCTGGCCTACGGCAGCAATGCGCGGCCGTTGTCGTTAAGCAGCAAGCGCTTGCCGATGCGGTCGAACAGCTGTGCGCCGAGCAGGCTTCCCAGTTCGTTGAGGGCGCCGCTGGTCGCCGATCGCGACAGCGCCACGCGCTCCCCCGCCGCCGTGGTGCTGCCGGTATCGGCCACGTCCGTGAAGATCAGCAGCTGCCGCAGTGTCAGACGCATGTAAAGACTCGTGACCTGTTTTGTGGATTGGTTATAGCGAAATAATCCGTTTGCCGGATAGACGCACTGCGGTCATAGTGCACGCATGCCTTCCGCAAGACGCGATCAAGCCGCCATGCACACCACCGCTGTTCCAGCCCACCGTATGCGGCAGTTGGTACCCGGTCTTGCATTGACCGGCGTACTGGCCTGTATATCGATGCAGCTGGGCAAGCTCGGCTGGCTGCAGGCAAACGGCATCAGCGCGCTCACACTTGCCATCGTGCTCGGCATGCTGGTCGGCAACACTGTCTATCCACGCCTCGGCGCGAACGCTGGCGCAGGTGTGCGGTTCTCCAAGGCCAACCTGCTGCGCTTGGGCATCATCCTGTACGGCCTGCGCCTGACCTTCCAGGATATCGGCAACGTCGGCTGGACCGGCGTCGCCATCGACGCGACGGTGCTGTGCAGCACCTTCGGCCTCGCCTGCTTTCTCGGCATGCGTGTGTTCGGCCTGGACCGCAACACCGCCATGTTGATCGGCGCAGGCAGCTCGATCTGCGGTGCTGCCGCGGTGCTGGCTGCCGAACCCGTCGTACGCGGCCACGCCGAACAGGTGATGATCGCGGTAGCCACGGTGGTGGTGTTCGGTACGTTGGCGATGTTTCTGTATCCGGTGCTGTATCACCTGATTGCACACTACCGCTGGTTTGACCTGTCGCCGACGGCATACGGCGTGTTCGCCGGCTCCACCATTCACGAAGTGGCACAGGTGGTCGCTGCCGGTCGGGCCGTCAGCGAGCAGGCCGCCACTACCGCCGTCATCGCCAAGATGGTGCGAGTGATGATGCTGGCACCGTTTCTTGTGGCGTTGTCAGCCTATCTTTCTCGCGACAGTGCCAAGCACACAGAGGCGTTGGATGGCGATCGTGGCGATGGCGATGGCGATGGCACTCAGCGTAGCGACATTGTGATTCCCTGGTTCGCGCTCGGATTCGTGGCGGTGGCCGGACTTAACTCGCTGGCGCTGTTGCCCCATGCGCTGGTGCAACAGGTGATCGACATCGACACCGTCCTGCTGGCGATGGCCATGGCCGGCCTGGGCCTCACAACGCACGTCTCGGCGATCCGCAAGGCCGGCATCAAGCCGCTGGCACTCGCGGCCATCTTGTTCGCCTGGCTGGTGTGCGGTGGCTTTGCTTTCAATGTCGGCATCACCGCAGTGCTCAACTGACGCGGCGCCTGGGATGGGCGCTTCCCATCAAGGCGTGGAGGCACACGGGAACGCCTGCGCCAGTGCTTCGATCACGAGCGTGGCTGCGCTGTGTTGCAGGCGCTCGGCGGGCAAACCGCGTTGATAGCGGTAGACCCGATCGACCAGCTCGTGCGGACGTACCTGCCCTACCCCGCACCATCGCGCACCACTGCCGGCATCGGCCACACCTTCGATGTAGGCCATCGCGCGCGTACTGGCCAATTGACGTTGCGCCTGGTACCCACCTGCCACGCCGTCCTGCCTGCCCTCGATTCCCTGCATCAACTCGGCTCCACGCACGATCCAGTCTCGACCAACCCCGGCGTCGTCTGAAACCGCCCACGCCTTTTGCATCGCTACGCAGAGCAACATCGCAGCAAGCATCCGACGACCGCCGCAAACATCCATCCAACGCATCAGTGGCTCCTGGCGAGGTGATGGGTAAAGTTGCAAACAGCTGCGATTTCTCAGGTGTCCGTCTTGTGCACGCGCAAGGCGGACACCTGAGACTCACGCCTACAACGTAGGAACCGTGCCCCCGTCGATCCGGTATTCAGACCCCGCGATCGAGGCAGCGCGCGGAGACGCCAAGAAAGCAATCAAATCGGCCACTTCCTGCGGTTGGGCGGGACGGCCCACCGGAATGACTCCCAACCACTCCATCACGATTTTCTTGCCGCCTTCGCAGTCCGTTCCGGCTTCTTCCCACATCCGCTGCGCAAACGCCACGGACGCCTCGGTCTCGATCCAGCCCGGCGCAACGCTCAACCCACACACGCCTTTCGGCGTCACTTCGCGTGCCAGCGACTTGCTGTAAGAGCGACTAACAAAACGACTGCGCTCACCACCGCCAGGCGGGCGCGGACGGCGCGCTCAGAACCGCAGTGCTCGCGTGGTACATGCCGATTCCGAGCACCGGCCGCGCTCGCCTGGCGGCTGCTCGCTACGTTTTGTTAGCCGCTCTAAGTCTTAAGTCCATGCCCCATCGCGACATCGACTTGGAGCTACAGGCTTCCAGACAAAGCTGCGGGCTGAAGCAGAAGCCGCACCAACGGATTCGGAAAGCGCCGCGACATGGTGACCGCATGGAACGTCTCCACGATGTCCGGCAATTGATCGCCTTCCATCAGCGCCCCGGCGGCAATCTCGTCCTTGACCACGATCGGCGGCAGAACGGCCAGGCCGATGTCTTCGCGGGCAAGCAGTCGCATCATCGCCATGTCCTCGACTTCCGCCACGATCTGCGGCCGCACGCCCAGGCGATCTGCCAAGGCGTCGAAGCCGATGCGCACGCTGCTATCGACCGTGGGCAAGATGATGGGGTGATTGCGCAGCCGCTCGGCGAAGCTGGCGGCATGACCCAACCGATCCGGTGTCCCCACCAGGCTGACCGGGTACTCGGCAAGCCGGTCGGTGACGAATGGCGACAGCGCGTCACCGGCCGGTGCCCGATTGAGCAGCACCACATCGAGGTTGAGCGCCTCCAGCGCACGCAGCAGTTCGCCCGCGCTGCCCGAACGCAGAATCAGATCGATGTCGGTGCGGCCCAGCAGCGGGCGCATGAACTCCATCTGGAAGTTACGCGACAGCGTGGCCAGCGAGCCGACACGCAGCGCCTGCCGCGCCGCACCCGTCTGCCGCAGCGTGCCGAGCAGCTCCTCGCCGGTGGCAAAGATCGCATCGGCATGGTCCAGCACGATCTGCCCGGCTTCGGTCAGATGCAGTTGCCGCCCGCGGCGTTCGAACAGCGCATGGCCAAGGCGCTCTTCCAGTTTGCGAATCTGCACCGACAACGCCGACTGGGTGAGATTGAGGCGCTCGGCCGTGCGGGTGAGATTGCCGTCGTGCGCGACCGCCCAAAAGTAGCGCAAGTGGTTGTAGTTCAAGGCCGCCATATCATTCGATAATAACGAACAAATTCGCAACAACAATGAATTTTTCTTCAACCCCACCGATCGCTATCGTGGCGCAGCCCGCCACCACGCTCGTTCTGAGGGGATTGCCTTGTCGCTCTATCTACTTCCACTGTTCGCACCACCCCTGCTCCTTGCCGCCGCTGTCTTCGCCTTGCTTCGCAGCGGTCGCCGCCCCCGCGGTGTTCCCCTGTTCGCCGAAGGCGCCGCGCTCGGCGCGCTAGTGATCGCGATCGCGTCACTTGCACTCTTGCTGTTGCGTGGCACCGGCGACAGCGGGCTGATCGGATGGGGCGGTATCGGCCTGTCCGCACGGCTCGACGCGGTCAACGTGACGATGCTCCTGCTGGTGGCCTTCGTTGGTTGGATCGTGGTGCGGTACGCACGCACGTATCTCGACGGCGAAGCGCGCCAGGGCTACTTCACCGGCTGGCTCTGCATTGCGCTCGCCGCGGTCCTGCTGCTGGTGCAGGCAGGCAACGTCGTCCAGGTCGTCATCGCCTGGATCGCCACCAGCATCGCAATGCATCGCCTGCTGCTGTTCTATCCCGAGCGCGTGGAAGCGCAGCGCGCAGCGCGCAAGAAGCGCCTGTTCTCCACCACCGGCGGCATCGCCCTGACCTGCGCCGCCCTGCTGCTCTGGAACAGCATGGGCACGACCGATATCGCCACGATCAATGCGCTGGCCCGGAGCGGGCAGCACTCCTGGGCGCTGGTCGCGGCGGCCGCCCTGCTCGCACTCGCTGCGGTGCTGAAATCGGCGCAGTTCCCGACCCACGGCTGGCTCACCGAGATGATGGAAGCACCCACGCCGGTCTCGGCGCTGCTGCACGCCGGCGTGATCAACGGCGGCGGCTTCCTGCTGATCCGCTTTTCCGACCTGATGCTGTCTGCTCCCGGCGTGCTCGCCGTGCTGGCCATGCTGGGTGGGTTCACCGCCTTGTTCGGCGCGCTGGTGATGCTGACCCAGCCAGCGGTCAAGACCTCGCTGGCCTGGTCCACGGTCGCGCAGATGGGCTTCATGATGCTCCAGTGCGGCCTGGCGCTGTTCCCGCTGGCCCTGCTGCACATCGTCGCGCACTCGCTCTACAAGGCGCACGCCTTCCTGGCATCCGGCGGCGCGGTCGAGCAGGTCGCGGCCATTCGCCGGCCCGGGCCGGTCGCGGTTCCGAATGGGTCGGCGGTCGGCCGCGCGTTTCTGATCGCACTGGCGATCTATATCGGGATTGGCACGGCCTTCGGGTTTGCCTTCGGCTTCGCGCACAAGTCGCCGCAGGCGCTGGCACTGGGCGCGATCCTCATCTTCGGTGTCGCTTATCTGCTGGCCCAGGGCCTTGCCGATGCGGCGCCGCGCCCCCTCACCCGCAGGACGGTGATCTACGCCAGCGCTGCGGCGGTCGGCTACTTCGCGCTGCAGACCATCGCCGAATGGCTGACGGCCGGGGTGCTGCCGGCGACGCCAGCACCGGGACGGCTGGAGTGGACGCTGATGACGCTCGCGGTGCTGAGCTTCGGGCTGGTGGCGGTGGCGCAGGCGCTGTTCCCGCTCTGGGCCTTGCACCCCGCTGCCGCCGGGCTCCGCGTCCACCTCTCCAATGGCCTGTATGCCAACGCCACGATCGATCGCCTGCTCGGCGGCTGGTCTGTTCGCAAGACCGCGTGACCTCCTCTCACTGCCAGGCCCCATGCTGATGACCACGACGACAATTGCCATGTCCCTCTCCCACGATGTGATCATCGCCGCCGCGCAGCGTGCGGCACGCGCCATCCCCCCGCTGTGGCCGCTCGCCTCGAGCGTTGCGGTCAACCCCTTCCTTGGCCAGGCCAGCGAGCCGCTGGAAGTAGCGGCGGCGCGACTGCGGCGCGCGTCCGGTATCGCCGTCACCATGCCGCGGTCCTGGTATGCAGAGCGGCTACAGTCCGGCGAGATCACCGAAGACGATCTGCAGGCAGCCTTCCAGACCGCACCAGCCGCGCGGCGCCCGCCGAACGTGTCCGCGCTCAAGCACGCCATCAAAGTCGCACGCCCTGCGCCGCAGGCGATCCCGACGGTGGCCGAATTGGCCCGCGACGTCACGGCGATCGACTGGCCCGGCATCGTCAACGAGCGCATCGGTCACTGGGCCGCCGGCTACTTCGATCAAGGCCAGGCACTGTGGGCTGTCGGCCAATCCGGCGGTGCCTACAGCACATGGCGGATCATCGCGACCCACGATCTGACACCCGAAATCGCCGGCCTCGCAGGTTTTTCACAGTCTGTGTCGGATGCACCCGCCACTGCCGAAGACGCGCTCGTCGACTGCGTCGCCCGCCTCGGTCTTTCCCCGGACGCGCTGGACGGCTATTTCCACCGCTTGCTGACCACGCTCGGCGGATGGGGTCAGGTCGCCCGCTATCGGCTCTGGCAGGCGGAGTTGAACGGCGGCACCGATGCATGCGTCACCGATCTGCTCGCCATCCGCATGCTCTGGGAGGCCGCACTGCTGCACAACGGCGGCTCCGCGCTCGTGCCTGGCTGGCAATCGGCCATCGCGGCCTACGCCGCGCCGGTGGCCGCATCTTCCGACGATGTCGTCGACAGCATCCTGCAGGAAGCGGCCGAACGTGCCGCGCAGCGCAAACTCAACACCGTGCTTGCCGCCCCCTCGTCGGCGCGACTCTCACGCGGCCGCCTGACGTTGCAAATGGCCTTCTGCATCGACGTGCGCTCGGAAGTATTCCGCCGCGCACTGGAAAGCCTCGATTCCGGGATCACGACGCTCGGCTTCGCAGGGTTCTTCGGCTTTGGCATCGGCCATCGCCGATTTGCCTCGGACGTGGTCGAAGCGCGCCTGCCGGTGTTGCTGAGCCCGGGTGTGGTCACCTGCGCAGGGGAGCCGACGCCGGCTGCGAACGCGGCCGAGCTCAGCGCGCGGATCACCGCCCGTGCCAAGCGCGCCTGGGGCCGCTTCAAGCTGGCGGCCATTTCCTCCTTCGCCTTCGTCGAAGCCACCGGCCCGATCTACATTGCCAAGCTGCTGCGCGATGGGCTCGCGCTGGCCCGCCACCACGCACCGACCGATCCCGCGCCGCGCCCGGCCCATGAGCTGGACCTGGACACACGGTTGACCATGGCCGCGCGCATCCTCAAGGCGATGTCGTTCACCAGCAACTTCGCACGGCTGGTCGTGCTTGCCGGTCATGGCGCCAAGGTCGTCAACAACCCGCATGCCAGCGCACTGCATTGCGGCGCCTGCGGCGGCTATTCGGGCGAAGTGAACGCGCGGCTGCTGGCCTCGCTGCTCAACGACCACCAGGTGCGTGCCGGTCTTGCCGAGCGCGGCATCGTCATTCCCGCAGACACGCTGTTCCTGGCAGCACTGCACGACACCACGACCGACGCAGTGACGCTCTTCGCCGACGATCATCCCTCCCCTACACATGCCCAGGATCTTGCCCAGGTGACGCAGTGGCTGGCCGCAGCCGGCGCGCTGGCACGCGGGGAGCGCGCACTGCGCCTGCCTCGCGCCAATCGCAGCCAGGACATCGCACATCGCGCCCGCGACTGGGCCGAGATTCGCCCCGAATGGGCGCTTGCAGGATGCCAGGCCTTTATCGCCGCGCCGCGCTCGCGCAGCGCCGGGCGCGACCTGGCGGGACGGGCCTTCCTCCACGACTACGACTGGCGGTGCGACCACGGCTTCGGCGTGCTGGAGCTGATCCTGACCGCACCGGTCGTCGTCGCCAGTTGGATCAGCCTGCAGTACTACGGATCCACCGTCGCACCCGAGCGTTTCGGGGCCGGCAACAAGCTGCTGCATAACGTCACCGGCGGCATCGGTGTGGTCGAGGGCAACGGCGGCATCCTGCGCACGGGATTGCCGTGGCAGTCGGTGCATGACGGCGAACGCCTGATCCACGAACCGCTGCGGCTTTCGGTGCTGATCGAGGCGCCGACTGAGGCGATCGGCGCCATCCTCGAACGTCACCCGCAGCTTCGCGCGCTGTTCGACAATCGGTGGCTGCATCTTTTTGCGCTGGACGACGAAGGCCGCATGGCGCGGCGCTATATCGGCGACCTGAGCTGGGAGACGTACGTCGGGGATGCGTCTTCGCAGAGCAATCGCGCGTCCACCCTTGCGTAAAGCCGGTTCTAGCGCGACTGGCGCCCTCGCGCGTTAATGGCGAGGGTAGCGTGGGATCTTCTCGCAAACCAGAAAGCGGTCGCCCGATCAGATCATCGGTGCGACGATTTCGATCGCTGAAAGAATGGTTCGACAGACCGGTTGTCACTCCCACTCGATCGTCGCCGGCGGCTTGCCGGAGATGTCGTAGACCACCCGCGACACGCCACGCAGTTCGTTGATGATGCGATTGCTCACTGTGCCGAGGAAGTCGTACGGCAGGTGCGCCCAGTGCGCGGTCATGAAGTCGATGGTCTCGACCGCACGCAGGGCGATCACCCATTCGTAGGCGCGTGCGTCGCCGACCACGCCCACCGATTTCACCGGCAGGAACACTGCAAACGCCTGGCTGGTCTTGTCGTACAGATCGGCCTTGCGCAGCTCGTCGATAAAGATCGCATCGGCCTTGGCAAGCAGCTCGGCGTACTCGCGCTTCACTTCGCCGAGGATGCGCACGCCCAGGCCGGGGCCGGGGAACGGGTGGCGATACACCATGGTGCGCGGCAGGCCGAGTTCGACGCCAAGGCGGCGCACTTCGTCCTTGAACAATTCGCGCAGTGGTTCGACCAGGCCCAGCTTCATGTGTTGCGGCAAGCCACCGACGTTGTGGTGGCTCTTGATCACATGGGCGTTGCCGGTCTTGCTGCCGGCCGATTCGATCACGTCCGGATAAATCGTGCCCTGCGCCAGCCATTTCGCATTGGCCAGCGTGTTGGATTCTTCGTCGAAGATCTCCACGAACAGGTTGCCGATGATCTTGCGCTTGGCTTCCGGGTCGCTGACACCTTCGAGCTTGGCGAAGTAGCGATCAGCCGCGTTGACGCGGATCACCTTGACGCCCATGTGTTCGGCGAACATCGCCATCACCTGGTCGCCTTCCTGCCAGCGCAGCAGGCCGGTATCGACGAACACGCAGGTCAGCTTGTCGCCGATCGCCTTGTGCAGCAACGCGGCCACCACCGACGAATCGACGCCGCCGGACAGGCCCAGGATCACGTCGTCATCGCCCACCTGTTCGCGCACGCGCGCGATCTGGTCGTCGATGATGTTGGCTGCAGTCCACAGCGTCTGACAGCCGCAGATATCGACCACGAAGCGACGCAGCAAGGTCTGGCCCTGCAGGGTATGCGTCACCTCCGGGTGGAACTGCACGCCGTACCAACGCTTGTCTTCGTTGGACATCGCTGCGACCGGAATGCGGTCGGTCGTGGCGGTGATGGTGAAGCCCGGCGGCACCTGCGACACGTGGTCGCCGTGGCTCATCCACACATTCAGACGCGGGGCGCCGGCATGGTCGGTGAGGCCGGCGAACAAGGCATCGGCCGCGATCACGTCCACTTCGGCGTGGCCGAATTCACGCTGATCCGCCGCTTCGGTCGCGCCCCCCAACTGTGCGGCGAGCGTCTGCATGCCGTAGCAGATCCCGAACACCGGCAGACCGCTATCGAATACTTCCTGCGGCGCCACCGGCGCGCCTGGCAGCGTGGTCGACTCCGGTCCACCGGACAGGATGATGCCCTTGGCACCGAAACCGGCAATCTCCGACGGATCGTGATCCCACGCCCAGATCTCGCAATAGACACCGATCTCGCGGATGCGCCGCGCAATCAGCTGTGTGTACTGCGCGCCGAAGTCGAGGATGAGGATCTTGTCGGTATGGATGTTGGTCATTGAGAGCCGGGATTGGGGAGTTGGAATTGGAGATTCGCAAGAACACACGCCACAACCGTTGCCGGATGAGGACGCGGTAGGCTCTTGCGAATCCCGAATGCCGAATCCCCACTCCCGCGCGCTGGTTTACCCGGCGCGATAGTTCGGTGGCTCTTTGGTGATCTGCACGTCGTGCACGTGGCTTTCGCGCTGGCCGGCGCCCGTGATCTTGACGAACTTGGGCTTGCTGCGCATGTCTTCGATGGTGGCGCAGCCCACATACCCCATGGTCGCGCGCAAGCCGCCGATGAGCTGATGGATGATGCCGCCGACCGGGCCGCGATACGGCACGCGCCCCTCGATGCCTTCGGGAACCAGCTTGTCGGCATCGGAGGCGTCCTGGAAATAGCGGTCCTTGGACCCCTTCTCCATCGCACCCAGGCTGCCCATGCCGCGGTAGCTCTTGTAGCTACGGCCCTGGAACAGTTCGACTTCGCCCGGTGCTTCTTCGGTACCGGCCAACAGGCCACCGACCATCACCGTGGACGCACCGGCCACCAACGCCTTGCCGATGTCGCCGGAATAGCGGATGCCGCCATCGGCAATCAACGGAATGCGGTCCTGCAGCGCTTCGGCCACCATGTCCACCGCCGTGATCTGCGGCACGCCCACGCCAGCAACCACACGCGTGGTGCAGATCGAACCAGGACCCACGCCAACCTTGACTGCGTCGGCACCGGCGTCCATCAACGCCAGCGCGGCATCGCCGGTGACGATGTTGCCGCCGATCACCTGCAGCTGCGGATAAGTCTTCTTGACCCACGCCACGCGATCGATCACGCCCTGCGAATGACCATGCGCAGTATCGACGATAACCACGTCCACGCCAGCTGCGGCAAGCAGTTCGATACGCTGTTCGGTATCGCCGCCCACACCCACCGCCGCGCCCACCAGCAAGCGCTTGGCGCTGTCCTTGGCGGCATTCGGGTTGTCGGTCTTCTTCTGGATGTCCTTGACCGTGATCAGGCCGCGCAGCTCGAAGCTGTGGTTGACCACCAAGACCTTTTCGATGCGATTGCGATGCAGCAGCTCGAGCACTTCCTCATCGCTGGCGCCTTCGCGCACGGTGATCAGGCGATCCTTCTTGGTCATGATGTGGCGGACCGGATCGTCGAGCTTCTTTTCGAAGCGCATGTCGCGGCTGGTGACGATACCGACCAGTTCACTGCCGTCGACCACCGGCACGCCGGAGATGTTGCGCGCGCGCGTCAGTGCCAGCACTTCACCGATGGTCGTGTCCGGGCGGACGGTGAACGGCTCGGTGATCACACCGGATTCGAACTTCTTGACCCGCGCCACTTCGCCGGATTGCTGCTGCGGGGTCAGATTCTTGTGGATGATGCCGATGCCGCCCAGCTGGGCCATGGCCACCGCAAGACGGTGTTCGGTCACTGTGTCCATTGCCGCCGACAGAATCGGCAGTTTCAGGCGCAGGTCGCGCGTCAGCCGGGTTTCCAGGCTGACGTCCTTGGGCAGGACGATCGAATGAGCGGGGACGAGCGAAACGTCGTCGTAGGTAAGAGCTTCAGCCTGGATGCGTAGCATCGGCGGACCCGAGTTTGGGGAAGCGCGGCATTTTAACGCATTGGGACGGGGATTGGGGAGTCGGGATTGGGGAGTCGGGATTGGGGAGTCGCAACAGCGCCGCCTTGCACCGTCCGCCATTCGCCTGTTTATCAGGATGCCCACGGCCGGCCGATCTTGGATGCAATCCGGATCAGCCGATGCATGCGCTTGGCCGTCGCCTTTAACGAATCCCGACTCCCGCACCCTCAATCCCGGCCGCATCGGCCGCCTCGATGGTGTTCTGCATCAGCGTGGCGACCGTCATCGGCCCTACCCCGCCCGGCACCGGGGTGATCCAGGCCGCGCGCTGCGCGGCTGCGTCGAAGCCGACGTCGCCTACCAGCCGGCCGTCGTCGAGCCGGTTGATGCCGACATCGATCACCACCGCGCCCGGCTTGACCCATTCGCCCGGAATCAGCCCCGGGCGGCCCACCGCCACCACCAGGATGTCGGCATTGCGCACGCTGGCTTCCAGCACATCGGGCGGAGTGAATTTGTGGCAGCTGGTGACCGTGCAACCGGCAATCAGCAGTTCCAGTCCCATCGGCCGGCCGACGTGGTTGCTCACCCCCACGATGGTGGCATTGCGCCCGCGCACTGGCTGGTCGGTGTGGCTGAGCAAGGTCACGATGCCGCGCGGCGTGCACGGGCGCAGCCCGAATTCGCGCAAGGCCAGGTGCCCGACATTCTGCGGATGGAACCCATCGACGTCCTTGCGCGGATCGATGCGCTGGATCAGCCGATTGGCATCGGGAATGCCCGGCAACGGCAGCTGGATCAAAATGCCGTGGATCTTGGGGTCGGCATTGAGCTCATCGATCAGCGCCGCCAGCTCGGCTTCGCTGGTGCACTGGGGCAGGTCGTAATCGAAGGCTTCGATGCCGACCTTCTCCGCCGCGCGCCGCTTGTTGCGCACATACACCGACGATGCCGGGTCGCCACCGACCAGCACCACCGCCAACCCGGGGCGTGCCTTGCCGGCTGCGAGCCGCGCATCCACCCGCGACTTCAATCCGTCGAGCAATTCCTCGGCAATGCGACGACCATCGAGAAGGCGGGCCGAAGTGGAGGCAGCTGGCGCGGAAGCGGTCATGAGGCGTCAGGTGTAGAGTCGAAGGCCGTCTATTGTCCCCGATTCCGTCATGACCGACACCACCTCACGTTCTGATTCAAGCACCACTTTGATCGAAGCGGCTGCATTTCGCCGCCTGTTGCAGCATCTCAACCATGACCGCACCAATGTGCAGAACATCGACCTGATGATACTCGCCGGTTTCTGCCGTAACTGCCTGGGCGATTGGTACCGCGAAGCGGCCGAAGCACAAGGCCATACCATGAGCAAGGACCAGGCGCGCGAAGCGGTGTACGGCATGCCATTTGCGCAGTGGAAACAACAGCATCAGAAAGACGCCACGCCCGAGCAGTTGGAAGCCTTCGCCGCCGCCCAGCGCAAGCATGGCTGAGGCAGACATCACTTCGCGCAGCGACCAAGACACCCCGAGCGGTCATTCGGTAGATGGGGCGTGCTGAGGATCCAGAGCGCATGAGCGATCCACACCGCATCGAGCCCCTAATGCCCAGCCAATGCCCGTGCAATTGTTTTGTGACCCGCTCTTGGAGCGGCTAACAGCAACAAGTCGTCGCCCCTGAAAAACCCCCAGACCGCATCCATTGCAAGGCCTCACCTGCGGTTTTGGCGTGCTGGAACTGCCAGTTTTCGTTACTCTACCTACTGGTTTCTGGCCGTTTTCGCCCATGCGGACACGCCGTCCTGCTGCCGAGCAATTGCATGCCGATGAGCTGTTTCGTTCGCGTCTGGAGAACCAGATCGACTTGCGCCATCCACTGGTCCAGCTGAGCCATCGGCTGCCGTGGAGTGCGTTGGAACAGGCGCTGTCGCCGCGGTTGCCGGCCACCACCGGCACAGGCGGTCGGCCCGCATTGCCGGTGCGCTTGATCGCCGGGCTGCTCTACCTCAAGCACGCCTACGACCTGTCCGACGAGGCGGTCTGCGAGCGCTGGCTGGAAAATCCGTACTGGCAGTTCTTCACCGGCGAGGTGGTGTTCCAGACCTGCGTGCCGTGCGATCCCAGCTCCCTGACCCGTTGGCGACAGCGTCTGGGCGAAGCCGGGATGGAAGCGCTGTTGGCGCACACGATCAACACCGCTCACACGATGAAGGCGGTGGATGCGCGCGAGTTGTCGCGGGTGATCGTGGATACCACCGTGCAGGAAAAAGCGATCGCCCATCCCACCGACAGCCGTTTGCTGGAGGTGGCGCGCAAGAAGCTGGTGCTGCTGGCCAAGCGACACGGCATCGTCTTGCGGCAGACCTATGTGAGGCAAGGTCCGGGTTGCGCCGCAAGGCCGGGCGCCATGCGCATGCGCGCCAGTTCAAGCACATGCGCAAGGTACTGCGACACCAACGCACGATCCTGGGACGGGTATTACGCGATCTGCAACGCAAGCTGGCCCAGCGGGAACCGTCGGTACGTGAGCGCATCGGTGTCTGGTTGGCGCGCGCACACCGGTTGTTGACACAGCGTCCCAAGGACAAACAAAAACTCTACGCCTTGCACGCGCCGGAAGTGGAATGCATGAGCAAGGGCAAGGCACGCAGCCCCTACGAATGTGGCGTCAAGGTCGGCATTGCGGTGAGTGC